>NZ_JBIXLP010000018.1:0-56129 GCF_053543535.1 Providencia sp. AGC89 | reverse complement strand
GGCGATCCCGACGCTGACCAAGTTAACAGCATTATCGCAGCAGGGCGGGCAGATTTATGTGCATTGTCGCGTCCATTGTTATCTGACCCAGCCTGGTTATTACATGAATGTGCTCGCTATGGCTGGGAAACACAGTGGCCAGCAGCGTATGAATACGGGCGCCAACAGCTTACCCAATCGTTGAGGTCACGCTAAGGGCGTTGGCAAATGAAGAGGAAAATAGCATGAGAACACAGTCCCATGACCAATATCGTGAAAATGTGGCGGGTCGAGCTGATGTAGCTGACACCCCTGAACTTGTCGCGTATTACCAACAACTGGATGCACTAAAAACTGGTGCTTTATGGACAGTCGCAAACAAAATAGAGCCGTGGCAACCTCAGTCTAGTTCTGTGCCAGTTTTGTGGCGTTACCGTGACCTACGTGAGCATGTGTTGCGTTCGGTGGAATTAGTGACCCCAGAAAAAGCAGGGCGTCGTGTGATTTACCTGAATAACCCCGGTCGTCAAGATGTGGCGGCCGCCGTGGGGTGGTTGTATTCCGGTCTGCAAGTCATGCATCCCGGAGAAGCCGCTTCTGCTCATGCTCATTCCTCTTCGGCGTTGCGTTTTATTATGGAAGGTCGTGGTGCTTATACCATCGTAGAAGGGCAGAAAATGATGCTAGAAGCTAACGACTTTGTACTCACACCTAACGGCACATGGCATGAGCATGGGGTAGCGGAAGATGGTTTACCGTGTATTTGGCAAGATGGCCTTGATATTCCATTGGTTAATGCCATGGAAGCCGGTTTCTATAAAGTTCACCCTGATTTACACCAAGTACAGACACGCCCACTTGATTACCCTGTTGGCATGTGGGGCGGCACTGCGTTAAGGCCACATGATATCGGCTGGGATAAACCGTATTCCCCATTATTTAAATACCAATGGGGGCCAACTTACGATGCATTACGTCGTGCGGCAAAAGTCGCGGATGGCTCGGTATTTGATGACATTTTGATGCACTACACCAACCCATTAACGGGAGGGGCAGTGATGCCGACAATTGGGGCTAGTATGCAATTGCTACGACCGGGGTTTGTGGGCAAAGCCCATCGCCATACGGGGAGCTTTATTTATCAAGTTGCGAAAGGCCAAGGTTATTCAGTGATTAATGGCCAGCGCTTTGATTGGCAAGAGCGTGACATTTTCTGCGTACCGTCGTGGATGTTCCATGAACACGTCAATATTTCACAAACGGATGACGCATGTCTGTTTTGTTTTAATGATTTACCCGTGATGCAGTCTTTAGGCCTGTATTACGAAGAAGCCTTAGTAGATAACGATGGGCACCAAAAGGTGGCCTCTTAACAGGCTGAGTTATTGATAACAATTTTGTCTGGTTTTAATTAACTAATTTTACGTGAAACTGAGTGCAATTCTAAGTGGCACTCAAGGAGAAATCATATGCGCTTAATAACTTACCGTTCTGATGTAACTGCCGCTGCTCGTTTAGGGGCTATTGTTGACCAGCAAGTCGTGGATTTAGCTCGTCTAGCTGAAGAACAGGGGCAATATCTACCAGATAATATGTTGGATTTTATTGATTTAGGCCCTCAAGGCGTACGCGTGGGTACTGAGTTGCTTAATATCTACCAAGGGTTATTTCCTGCGGGTACGGCATGGCCAGTGCAAAATGTGAAAATTTTAGCGCCTATTCCTCGTCCGCGTAAAAATATTTTTGGCATAGGTTTAAATTATGTAGAGCATGTTGCTGAGTCCAGTCGTACTTTAGATACTTCGAAAGAATTGCCTAAACAACCGGTTATTTTTTCTAAACCGCCAACGACCGTAATTGGCCCTGGAGATGCTATCGAACATAACGGGCAGATCACCCAACAATTAGATTGGGAGGTCGAACTTGCTGTGGTCATTGGGACTCGTGCGAAAAGGGTTGCAGCTAAAGATGCCCTCAATTATGTATTTGGTTATAGCTTGATGATAGATATGAGTGCGCGTGATTGCCGCCGTGCTGGGCAATGGATTTACTCTAAAGGGCAAGACACTTATGCACCGTTTGGCCCATGTATTGTAACTGCTGATGAAATCCCTGATCCCCATAATTTAAACCTGAACTTAAAAGTGAATGGTGTGACCAAACAGGATTCAAACACCCGTCATATGTTATTCAATGTGAATACATTGATTGAAGATATCAGCCAAGGTATTACGTTAGAGCCAGGGGATATTATTGCTACTGGGACGCCTGAGGGGGTTGGTGCGGGGCGCTCTCCTCAAGAGTGGGTTTGGCCGGGGGATGTGATAGAGGCCTATGTTGAACACATTGGTGAATTGCGTCATCCGGTTGTGTCAGTGTAAGGGGGAAGCATGTTAGAACTTCAATGTTTTAAAGCAGCAGCAGTACAGGCGGCTCCTGTCTTTTTAGACACTGACGCAACTGTGGATAAAGTGTGTCGGTTAATTGAGGAAGCCGCAGATAACGGTGCAAAATTAGTGGCTTTTCCAGAGGTTTTTATTGCAGGCTATCCGTATTGGAGTTGGGTAATGAACCCAATTGACGGCAGTCCGTGGTTTGAAAAACTGTGTAAATCGGCAATCGAAGTTCCGGGGCCGGAAATTCAAAAAGTCGCGCAAGCTGCGGCACGCCATCACATTAACGTTGTTATTGGGGTCAATGAGCGCAGCCCTACAGGCATCGCGACTTTGTACAATACATTAGTCACCATTTCGGATGAGGGGCAAATTTTAGGCCGTCATCGCAAACTGGTACCGACATGGGCGGAAAAACTGACGTGGGCCAATGGGGATGCCTCTTCATTAAAAGTGCACCAAACGAGTATTGGGCCATTGGGGGCCCTAGCGTGTGGGGAAAATACCAATACCTTAGCGAGGTTTGCTTTATTAGCCCAAGGGGAATTAGTGCATATCGCCAGCTATATTGCTTTACCCGTTGCGCCAAAAGATTACGATATGGCGGATGCTATTCGTCTGCGCGCTTCTGCACACTGTTTTGAAGGCAAAGTATTCACCATTATTGCTTGCTCAACAGTATCAGAGGAAATTATTGAGGCGATGTCTGCCTCTCATCCAGAAGCCCGTGACTTACTGGCGCGGCCTAATAGTGCTTTTTCTGGCATTATCGGCCCTGATGGGCGGGTGATTGGTGAACCATTGGTTGACAAAGAAGGCATTGTGTATGGTGAGATTGATTTGAATCGTTGTATTCAGCCACGGCAAATGCATGATATTACTGGGCACTATAATCGGTTTGATATTTTTGATTTACAGGTAAATCGTCGCCCGCTGACTGCTGCACGCTTTAATCACCAAGGGCAAGATATCGATGAATTAAATGTTTTTCCCAGCTCAGAAGAACCGTTTGGGGGGGTAGGGCAATGAATTTAGTGCGAACATATCGGATCGGGCAAATTGTACCTTCATCCAACACCACGATGGAAACGGAGATCCCGGCTATATTACGGGCTAGGGAAGCTCTATTTGCTGAGCGTTTTACTTTCCACTCAAGCCGTATGAGGATGCAAAAAGTCACCAAAGACGAATTGGCAAAAATGGATTCAGATAGCGACCGCTGCGCACTTGAATTGTCAGATGCTGCTGTAGATGTGCTGGGATATGCTTGCCTAGTGGCGATCATGAGCATGGGGAACGGTTACCATCGGGTCTCTGAAAAACGCTTATTTCAACGTACCATGGATAATGGCCATCCAGCTCCAGTTGTAACTAGTGCAGGGGCATTAGTGGAAGGGTTACAAGCTATTGGGGCAAAAAAAGTGTCTATCTTAACGCCCTATATGAAACCTCTCACACAGTTAGTGATTGATTACATAGAAAATGAAGGCATTGAAGTGGTGGATAGCATTTCACTAGAAATCCCTGATAACTTGGATGTGGGGCGGCAAAACCCGCTAGCTCCCGTTGAAATCACCAAAAAATTGAATACGCAAGTGGATGCTATTGTGGCTTCCGCTTGTGTACAGATGCCTTCGTTACCGTCAATACAGCTTATTGAAGACCGCGTAGGGCTACCCGTATTATCGTCTTCGGTGGCTACCACGTATATGATGTTGAAAAAGTTGGGTTTAGAGACTGGTATTAGTGGGTTTGGTTCATTGCTAAATGGTAAGTTTTAGCTGAATTATTGCTCTTTTCTGTTACTCTTTGAGGGGCGGTGATTTAATGCATAGTGCTTATCAAGGGGAGCAAATGCCAGATTCAAAAATTTTTGTTGATCATTATTTGCCTGCCCTGCTTGGGCAGGCTTGGATGCTGGTCTCTTCAGAGTTTCACGCGACCGTGGAAACCAAAGGGCTTTCTGTATTGGAATGGCGGGTGTTATCCACATTAGCAGGTAATGGGTCTATGGGGATCACCGAGCTTTCGCAAAAAACAGTGAGTAAGCAGCCAACAATTACACGTGTGCTACAACGACTTGAACAGCAAGGGCATGTGATCCGCCATAATAACCATAATGGTAGTGATAAACGAATAACATTAGTTAGCGTGACATCGAGCGGGATGTCATTAGTTGATGATCTCCTTATCGCAGCACAGCAGCATGAAGAAGCTGTTTTAGCACCGCTAGGTGTTCGTAAAAGTAAAATGCTTAAGCAAATATTGCGGGAGCTGATTGAGCGCCATAGTTTTGAGGGGAACAATATAGATAAACGTCATACAGATAAAACTAGTGAATAAACAAAGTATCTTTAAAAGAACAGTCAATAGTCTAATAATGATGATTTAGGTATATTTTCTATATTAATACTTAACTTATTATGGTGTGCATTTTTTATTTTTATCTATCAAATAGATAATTAGCGATATTAAGAGGTGGGATAAAAAATAATAAAATTGTAACGTAATGATTGTTAGGCGATTTCCCAATTTTATTTTTTTTGTATCTGATAATTAATAGTTACTTTACATTGATTCAATTTATCTATTTACTGCATTACTGATAATTAATGATTAGCTAAACATGGAGCAATTAATGTCAGTAGTGACACTTGTACTCGTTTTTTTATTAGCCGTTGTTGTGAGCGTTTTTGTTTCACGACTGCTCAAAGATATTATTCCATTACCCCTGATCCAGATAGCACTAGGGGCTGGCTTGTCTTTATACGGTTTTACCGTTGAATTTGAACCTCATCTATTTCTATTTTTATTTATTCCTCCTTTATTATTCCTTGATGGATGGCGTATCCCTAAAGAAGCCTTATTTCAAGAAATTAAACCGATAATGTCGCTAGCCATAGGTTTAGTTGTTGTCACCGTTATTGGTATGGGCTTTTTTATTCATTGGTTAATCCCTGCCATTTCATTAGCCGTCGCATTCGCGTTAGCTGCTATTTTGTCCCCTACGGACCCAGTTTCAGTGTCAGCAATGACAGTGAACTCCCCATTGCCTTCACGTATGGCGCATATCCTTGAGGGGGAATCATTACTGAATGATGCCACTGGATTAGTTTGTTTTAGCTTTGCGGTTGTAGCGGCGTTAACTGGGACATTCTCACTAGTTTCTGCGGCTGGGCAGTTTGTATTTGTGGCATTTGGTGGGATTTTAATAGGCCTGCTAGTTGCGTGGGCGATTGGTTGGCTAAATCAATTCTTAGTTAAACGCACAGGGGAAGAGCCGGCAATTCAGATAATGATTAGCTTGCTAATGCCATTTACTGCTTACTTACTGGCAGAGCATCTGCATGTTTCCGGTATTTTAGCTGCGGTTGTTGCCGGTATTGCGATGCACTATGAGAAAATAGCAGGCCGAATGCAAGCAGCGACTCGTATGCAAAGTAAAGCGGTGTGGGATACTGTTCAAACTGCATTAAACGGGATGATTTTCATTTTACTTGGCGAACAGTTGCCTGGTATGTGGACCAATATGCCTGAAGTTGCAGAAGCCGCAGGTGCTAGCCACCCTTGGATGTTGTTTGTGTATGTTGCTGTGATCACAATTGCATTGGCGATTCTGCGTTTTACTTGGGTGTGGATCTCGATGACTTTAACAGTCTTCCATAAACGCCGTCGCGGTAAAGAAGCAGATGTTATGCATATTCGTATGATGGCAGTAATGGCGACAGCGGGTGTGCGCGGAGCGATTACGTTAGCCGGTATTTTAACGTTACCTTTATTGATGCCAGATGGTTCATTATTTCCAAATCGTGATGTGGCTATTTTCTTAGCAATGGGGGTGATTTTATGTTCACTATTAATTGCCAGCATTGCCTTGCCAATTTTGACCAAAGGCTTAGTACAGGATTTACCGTACGATAACGACGAAATTCGTGCTCGTTTAGCATTAAACGAAGCTGCAATGGCACATTTACGTGACCTAATGAACCACCCTTCAGAAGATGTGGATGAAATCGCGATGCGAACTGAAGTTGGTGCTCAACTACTCGAAATCTACGGTAGGCGACTTGATAATTCAGATGAAAGTGAATCGGATGTTTATGATTTACATAGAATGATTGAAATGGAGCGCGATATGTCTAAATCGGCGCTCAAAGCCAAACGTGAAGCGCTTTACCTAATGCGCAAAAATAAAAATATCAATGAACGTGTTTACCATCGTTTACGTGATGAACTTGATTTAAAAGAAGAAACTCTTAATCATCATAAAAAAGGAAAGCATTAATTTAAATGGCCCAAGCAAAAACTTGGGCCATTTTTAGCTCAAAAGGAATAGCGTGATAAAAAAATATCAACTGACGGAAAGAGAACTGAACTTACTATGGGATGAAGCTATTTTTATTTCCCATGTGAATGACAATAAGGGCTTTCGCCAAGATGAGCATGGTCAATGGATTCGTCGTAGTGAATTTGGTAACCCTAATAGTGAATATGGTTGGTCATTATTGAGGGTTAAAAACAGTACTGAACAGTTTGATATTAGTGATTATATTCCGTGCCACTGGCGCCTTGTAAAGAAACAAGAACTAGACTCTGAAAAGAAAAAATTAAAACTGAAGATGTTACCTCTTGAAGATATCGCTCCTGAAAAACGTGATAGCTTATGGCTATGCGGTCAAATAGACTCGAAAGCGAATGAAGAAAAAGGGTATCGGGTTGATATTTTTGGTCAGTGGATTGGTCGTCATCAATACGGCGATTTGACAAGCCCATTTGGCTGGTGTGTGGTATTGGTTGATATTTCTGGGGATTTAACTAACTCACCGCAATGGGAAATGCTACCTATCAATTTAGGCCACATGCAGGAACTTGTTTTGCTAGGTCAAACAGATGACGAGGGTTGGACTGCATGGGATACAGTTGGTTGTGTGGCTGACGCTGTGGAGAGCGGGTTTGGTATTTTAGCTTCCGCAGTCACATTACCTTTTTCGTTTTTAGAATAAATCACCTTGTTGATTTATTTAAGGGGGTTGATACTATGCCTGTCCCTCTTTCTAGGTTAGTAAAAAATATGTATTCGGTTGTAGCAGGCTTAAGCATTATTATTACCATCACATAGTGGTGGGGGTAAGCTACATCCTAAACCCGCCAGACAAGGCGGGTTTTTTGTTCTTGTCTGGTTAGTGACCAACAAGGAATTTATGATGAACTCAGTACAAGCCCCTCAACAGCCTAATAGTGAACCCCAGTTGCATTTTCTTTGTGGGAAAATCGCATCAGGCAAATCCACCTTAGCGAAAACACTATCGCAACAGCCTCGTACTATTTTATTGTGCGAAGACGAATGGCTTTCTGCACTATATCCTAATGAAATTAAAGAACTATCTGATTATATTGAAAAAAGTGCTTTAGTGAAAAAAGTGCTAGAAAAGCATATTCAGCACCTTGTTGCTGCGGGTAATACCGTCGTGATGGATTTCCCTGCAAACACGCCTACCCAGCGCCAATGGTTGAAATCTTTAGCGCAATCATCTAGTGCATCTTATGTTTTTCATGTATTAAACGTTGATAATCAAAAGTGTAAAGCAAGGTTAGCAGCGCGTAATTTAACAGGGGAAAACCCATTTCAAACCTCTGAAGCACAGTTTGACTTAATTACGGCGCACTTTTCCTATCCAGATAGCAGTGAGCAACTAGTGTGTAAGTTCTACTGATAAAGGGAAGGGACTAACGTGGTTAATAGCCAGACAATATTGACCACTCTAATTTTAAGTTATTTAGGGCGATACATTTTTAGGTTCTGCTGTTGTTCTATCCAATAATAATCTGCTGGGCCACCCGCTCGTAGCAGAGGTTTTTGCCCTGCACAGTCATATAGTCCATCTCGTAGGGCTGATTCATCAATATGCACCATCACGACCTCACCCATTACCATCCAAGTATCTAACAGTTGGCCATCAGCCCGTTTAAGTTGTTGATATTGAGTGACAATGCATTCCATTGATACGGGTGTTTGTGCAATACGTGGAGGAGAAACTAATGCGGATGGTAATGTTGATAGTTGGGTTAAGGCAAATTCGCTTTCACCACGTGCCAGAGTCGCGCTACTCATATTCACTTGTTCACCAAGCGCCAGTGTTGCGAGGTTATAAACAAATTCTCCCGTTTCAATCGCATTGGTGACGGAATCTTTTTTACCAACACTTGAAAATGCCAATATTGGAGGGGAGTAGTTGAAAATATTGAAAAAACTGTAAGGTGCGAGGTTTGTTCTTCCTTGGCTATCACAAGTTGAAATCCAACCAATTGGTCGGGGGCCAATGAGCGATGGGATAGGGTCATGAGGAAGCCCGTGGCCTTTTGTGGGTTGATAACTATAAAACTGAGTGGTCATTGCACGCTCCTTTTTTGTTTTATCCTAACGGATAATATTAGGAGGCGTAAGAGTAAAAAATGAAAAAGGCAATCAATGTATAAAGTTAGCAGTCAGTGGATAGTGCTCAGGATTGAGCACTATCTGAGGCAAGCTTACCCAGAAATTCGTTGAATAAAACTTGATGGGCTTTGCCCTAACCACCTTTTAAACATGGTTGAAAATGACCCCACATTGCTATAGCCCAAATCAAATGCCACTTCAGTAATCGACTTCCCAGCAGAAATATGGGTGATTGCACTTAACAAACAAGCTTGTTGCCGCCAATCAGAGAAAGACAACCCTGTTTGAGTTCCAAAAAAACGACTAAACGAGCGCTCACTCTTATGGAGTTTTGCTGCCCATTCTTGGGGAAGAGAGGTAATTTGTGGTGATTTCAAAAACTCACGACACAGTGTTGCTAAATGCTCATCTCGGGGGATGGGGGCATAGAAAGGAAGCGGCTCCGCTTGTGCTATTTCATGTAAAATAAGTTGGAACATTGCGCCATCACGACCATTTAAGTCATATTCGAGCGGGGTATCAACGGCTTCAAGCAATAGCTGACGAAGTAATGGAGATACCCGTAATACCTCACATCGATTCCCCCTACGCGGCGCTGCTTTTGGCTCGATATATAAACTACGAGTGCTGACATTCAGCATACGTGTTTCATGGGGAGTATTACAGGGGATCCAAACTCCGCTATCTGGTGGGATCACCCATTCGCCATCTGCGGTGCTGACTTCAATTAGCCCGGTAGCACCATAGAGAAACTGAGCTCGACGGTGAACATGAGAGCTCAAGAGTACATTCGGTAAGTAATCGGTTCCAATGGCGAGAACATCACGAGGCGTCGCATCAATTGTTTTCAGTGGAATATTTCGCATAGGCAATTTTGTTGGCTGAGATTCAAATATTGTTGTTGGTTTTATGAATATAGGCAATTTTTATTGATATAACCACATGTTTTATATGGTTGGCTGAAATTCCGATGTGTTTGGCGATTTTTCGAAAGTTGGCTAAGAGGGAAATGTTTACTCTATCGCGGCAACCTAATGTACGCCAGAGGTAGAGTTACTATGAAAAATTACCCAGATCGGAATGATAGCCAAACACATCTGATAGAACCACTAACCCGCCGTCGGTTTATTCAAGGCAGCTCTGCACTCATGGCTGTCCCCTTTATTGCTGCTAAAACCATTGCCTCAACACCAGAAGACCCAGAGATCATCCCTACTAAGCTCATTCAAAACTCAGCGGAACGCATCGTATCAACCTGTAGTAGTTTTGACTGTGGTGGAAAATGTGATATTCGAGCACATGTCAAAGAGGGGGTCGTTACACGCATAAGTACACGCCCTGATGCCAACCTTGATGAAGAGATGCCGATCATGCGTGCATGTGTACGTGGTCGTAGCTATCGAAAATTTGTTTATCATCCAAATCGCTTGAAATACCCAATGAAAAGGGTTGGTAAACGTGGTGAAGGGCGTTTTGAACGTATTAGCTGGGAAGAAGCGACGACGTTAATTGCAGATAATATGCAGCGTATTAATACGCAATATGGCCCAGCATCGCGTTTTGTCAGTTTGAGTACGGGGGTAACAGGCGGTATTTTTTCTGGTGCTAACATGCTACGCCGTTTATTTAACTTAACGGGGGGCTTTCTGGAAAATTACCATTCAGTGAGTAATGGCAATACCATGGCAGTCACGCCATATACTTATGGCACCTCAGCGAGTGGTAGTACCTTAGATACCTTAGAAGATACGCCTTTAGTGATCTTATGGGGGCACAACCCTAACGAAACGATTTTTGGTCATTCAAATCATTATTTCCAAAAGATGAAAAAGAATGGCACTAAATTTATCGTTGTCGACCCGCGTTACTCGGACACCGCATCATCCTTAGCTGATCAATGGGTCCCTATCTTACCCACCACAGACAACGCGATGATGGATGCGATGATGTATGTGATCATCAGCGAAGGCCTGCATGATCAAGCCTTTATTGATAAATACACCATCGGGTTTGATGAACATCAGATGCCTGAAGGTGTCCCCGAGAACGAGTCATTAATAGCTTATTTAATGGGGAAAAAAGATGGAATTGTGAAAACCCCTGAATGGGCAGAGCCGATTACAAAGGTCCCTGCACAGACTATTCGCCAACTCGCTCGTGAATATGCTAATACCAAACCTGCCGCCTTAATGCAGGGCTGGGGGCCTCAACGTCATATTTGTGGTGAGCGCTCAGCGAGAGGGGCGACTTTGTTGGCGACTATTACCGGTAATGTGGGGCGTAAAGGCGGTTGGGCTGCTGGCTACGGTATGGCAGTCACTCCTGATTTACGTAAAACCTTAGCGGGCCCAAGTTTATTTGAGAACCCAGTGAAAGCAAAAATCAATATCACTAATTGGGTTCAAGCCTGTGAAAATAAAGATTTAGTGACCCCTGATAACGGTTTGAAAAATGCAGAAAAACTCGATACCGAAATCAAAATGATTTTTTCATTAGCGGGTAATTATATGACTAATCAGAATCCGGATATTTTGCATGCCGCTAAAGTGCTGGAAGATGAAAGCAAAGTCGAATTTATCGTTTACAGCGATTTATATATGACACCGAGTGCTAAATATGCCGATATTTTGCTTCCTGAAACCAGTTTCTTAGAACGCTGGAACGTCGGGGGCACATGGGGGACGGGTAATTACATCATTTTATCTGAAAAAGTCATCGAGCCTGAATTTGAACGCCGTAGTGACTATGAATGGTTATGTGAAGTCGCAGAAAAGTTAGGAGTAGGTGACGTATTCAGTGAAGGTAGAACAGAAAAGCAATGGATAGAACATCTGGTGAATGATGCGCACAAAAAACGCCCAGAAGATAATATTCCTAGCTTTGATGAACTCTTGGTAAAACGCCGTCATCTATTAAAGCATCAGCCGCATGTGGGGCATGTTGCTTTTGAGAAAAATATCCAAGATATACAAAACCACCCGTTTGAAACGCCATCAGGGAAAATCGAAATTTTCTCTAAACGCCTTTATGAGCGTCAGGATGCGGATATTCCAGCACTATCACATTACGTGCCTGCCATTGAAGGGCCTGAAGATACCCTCACGACTCGTTATCCATTGCAACTAATTACATGGAAAGGCCGTAATCGTGCCAATTCAACGCAATTTGCTAACCCGTGGTTACAAGAAGTACAGCGACAAGAACTGTGGATCAACCCGATTGATGCTAAACGACGAAACATTACAGATGGAGAACGCGTCAAGGTGAATAACGACCGTGGTGTCACCATGGTGCCTGCCAAAATAACTCAGCGCATTATGCCGGGTGTTGTTGCCTTGCAGGCCGGAGCATGGTGGCAGCCCGATGAGAACGGGGTTGACCAAGGTGGTTGTGCTAACGTTTTAACCTCGGCACGTAGTACAGCAATGGCACATGGTAATGCCCATCAAACTTTATTGGTGGAGGTAACTAAAGCATGAGTAAATTCCACGTTTATCCCGCTGTCAGTAACAAACAGTTAGGGTTCTATATTGATTCGGCGCGCTGTTCAGGCTGTAAAGCGTGTCAGGTGGCCTGTAAAGATAAAAATAACCTTGATGTGGGGCGTAAGTATCGCCGTGTTTACGAAGTAACGGGGGGAGAATTTATTGAAAACGGCACGGGAGGGCTGGTGAATAATGTGTTTGCTTATACGTTATCCATTTCATGTAACCATTGTGCTGACCCGATGTGTGTAAAGAATTGCCCAACGACGGCTATGCATAAACGTGAAGGGGACGGCATCGTCATGGTTAACACTGACAAATGCGTTGGTTGTGGAACCTGCGCTTGGTCTTGCCCCTATGGTGCTCCTCAAATGAACCCTGAAACTAAGCAAATGTCGAAATGTGATTTTTGTATCGACTTGCAATTAAAAGGGGAGCAACCCGTCTGCGTCGCGACTTGCCCGTTAGGAGCTATTCAGTTTGGCCCCATTGATGAACTGAGAAAACAGTATGGGGATCAAGCGGATGTCCGTGGGTTACCAGATTCCTCAATTACCCATCCCAATTTAGTGATCCACCCACATCAAGGGGCGGGTCGTACTCAAGACTTACAAGGAGATGCCAAATGAATGAATGGCCATTATTGTTATTCACATTTTTAATGCAAACATCCATTGGGCTGAGTGTGATGTTGGGGGTCTTTGCGAAAAAATTATCCATGGCGTTAGCGGGGAAAATTAACTCACAGTTTTTCTTATGGTATTTATTAGTTGCTTGTGTGCTTGCTGGTGTTGGATTGTTATCTTCGATTACGCACCTAGGCGTGCCACTTAATGCCCCTAATTCACTGTTAAATATTTTCTCGTCTTGGTTAAGTCGTGAAGTGGTACTCACTGCAAGCTACTTTGCTTTTCTTGGGCTGACTTTTTTATGGTTATGGTTCAAAAAGGAATTGTCATATCTGTTGTTAGGGTTAGCCATTATTGTTGGGCTCTGTGATGTGTATGCTATGGCGTCAATTTATCGGTATACATCAATGTTAACTTGGATGAATGATAACACCTATTTGATGTTTTACGGCACGATGCTTACCGCGGGAGCAGCGGGGTATTATTTACTCATCAATATGTTATTGCGTTTTAATGTTGGTTCACTTGATGTGCAAATTCCAGTCCGAGGGTTGTGGATATTATGGGCAGTTATTGCTCTTAGCTTATTAGCGCGTTTAGTTTATCAGCCTGCATACGAAAGCTATTTATTACACACTGGCTATCATAATGAATCTATTACCTTTCCTATTGATTCTATCCGTGCTTATCAAGGAATTTGGTCATTACGCATAGGGAGTTGGTTAATTGGCATATTGGCTATCGTGGTTTTAGGGTATGGGGTTTATCGCCAAGTTCGGCAAACAACGCTGGGTATTCATGCATCAGCGAGTCAGGTTTATTTTGCTGTAGGCTGTGTTGCCGCTATTGTTGCTGAATTTCTGTTACGTTACTGTTTTTATACTATTCATCTTTAAATGAATAACCGCTATTACCTAGGAAATAACCCGTTGTATGATCCATTTTTCACACTATGCAGCAGCATTTAATATATTGGGTACTTGTTATTTATTTTCACCAGAGGACGACGCAGCTGATTATGCTATTCATTTTTTCAAGCTCGATGATTTTGCCTCTCAGTGGCCCTGTAAAATAAGTTCTCAACTTAGTCGTCGTATTACGGAGTCACTTAAAATAGATATCGCGACGTTAAATACTCAGTGGACAGCGCTATTTATTGGGCCAAATGCATTACCAGCCCCACCATGGGGCTCGGTATATTTAGACCCTGAAGGGGTATTGCAAGGCTCATCAACAGCGGCGCTAAGTGATTTTTTAAAACGTGAGCGTTTGACGGTACAAACACCTTATCCAGAACCGTCAGACCATGTTGGTTTAATGTTATTTCAAGCGGCGGTTTTAGCTTCACAAGTGAGAGAAGAGGCATTAAAAGAATTATTGCATGAACATTTAGAAAGTTGGTTACCACAGTTTTCTGAGCAATTAAATCGAACAAACCAGAGCCTTTTTTATAATGCGTTGACTGAGCTTGCTCTGGTCACGGTAAAAAATTGTTCATAAAGTTTTTAATGTTAGGCTTAATTGATCAGTATTTTTGATGTTTAAATCGTTAATTAAACGTAATATTTGAACGAGTTAAAGGTTAATAAATTATAATTAAATGAAAATTGATTTAGTTATAAGAAATGCAAATTAAAATGATTCTTACTTTATATTTCTAAGCCATAATACGTTTTTAAGTCATACTACTTAATGATGTGCTTAAATATTCTAAGGGGGTATAAAGTGGTCAATCTATGTAATCGTTTATTGTCTCATGAAGATTTAGGAAGGTTGCTATTACGCCTTTCGGTTGGTGGGCTAATGCTGTTCCATGGTATGAGTAAATTATTAACAGGGGCTAGTGGTATTAAGGCATTGCTGGCTTCTTACGGTTTACCTGAATTTATTGCCTATGGGACTATTTTAGGTGAAGTGGTTGCCCCAATTTTTATTATTTTAGGTTTTTTAACGCGTCCATCAGCTTTATTAGTGGCGTTTACCATGGTTGTTGCATGGCTAATGATTGGTTTGGATAAAACTTTTTTACTCGATAAAACCGGCGCTTGGGCTATCGAAAGTATTGTTTATTTCTTCTTAAGCTCGATTGCATTGGCATTTATGGGCGCAGGGAAATTCTCAATTATGAAGAACCCATGCTGGCGGTAATATTATTTTTCTTAAGTGTTTGACATTGCCTTTAAAGAAAGACCATCAAAAATATTCTGATGGTCTATTTTTTTGAATAACCAATAGCTAGTTATTTTCTAATACAACTGTACGGAAAAAACTATCTAGTAAACGGCTATCACGGCAAGCGGGTTCAGGGAATTGCATTCGCTCTGCATTAGTCATAGTCTCTGATACGAGTTGGTCTATAGCTGGCCGTCTCGCACCATAATGACTTTCGTCAGATTGGCTTTTTATCGCCAACAACTCATTAATTTCTAATCGTACTGATTTATCTGAGACTGTTGCAGTCACCAATTCTGAAAATGCCATTGGAGGCATGTTTTTACTTTTTTCTATCCAGTGTAATGCTAATACAGCACGCAATAGGTAAAAGTATTTTTTCAGTTTAACTTGTTTGCCTTTAAAATCAGTATGTAAATTGCGCTTACTTATTGATAAATAATGATAACGTGATTTTAGTGGCGAATAAAATTGTGCAGCTAGTTGCTCCAGTTGAGTAAAAAATGCCTCATCCTTAAAATACACAATGGGTGAGTGTAGCCACTCGATTAATGCGGGGTTTGAGTTTCGCATTAATTTCAATGCTTTAGAAAGCTCCCAACCCGACACATCTAACTCATCATCAATTGGTTTCTCTATCACATCGCGTTTTTTATCCAATGTTAGGTACCAATCAAGTTTGTGAACATAGATAAACCGGACGTCATAGTCGCTATCGCGGGAGGCAAAGCCCCAACCGCGACTACCCGACTCACACGCAAAGAGTATTTTAACGTGGTGAGTTTCTTCTATTTCTTTAAGTGTTTTACCTATCCGTTCTTTCATCAGCACGGATATACTTTCATGGCTAGTTTCCATGCTTTCTCCTTTTATCCCTTTACACACACTACTTGGCGTAGGGTATGAACAATTTCTACCAGTGAGGACTGCGCAGCCATCACCGCATCAATGTCTTTATAAGCCATCGGTATTTCATCAATCACATCACTGTCTTTTCGGCACTCAACATGGGCTGTCGCTATTTTTTGGTCACTTACAGAGAAACGTTTTTTAGCCTCTGTCCGGCTCATGACCCGTCCTGCACCATGGCTGCATGAACAAAAACTTTCTTCGTCACCTAAACCGCGCACAATAAAACTTTTCGCCCCCATTGACCCTGGAATGATCCCCATTTGGCCTTTTCGTGCAGATACCGCGCCTTTTCGGGTTACCAGTACTTCTTCACCAAAGTGCTGTTCTTTTTGCACATAGTTATGATGGCAATTTACGGCTTCTTGTTCTGTGATAAACGGCTTTGGAATTTCACGTGATAGTGCTTCCAATACGCGGTGCATCATTACTTCACGGTTATGGCGAGCAAAGTCTTGCGCCCAACCCACTGCTTCCATATAGTCATTAAAGTGCACACTACCTTCTTCAAAGTAAGCAAGGTCTCTATCCGGCAAATTGGCGATATGCTGTTGCATATCTTTTTGTGCCAGCGTGATAAACAAGTTACCTATCGCATTTCCCACCCCGCGTGACCCGCTATGTAGCATTACCCATACACGGTCTTGTTCATCTAAACACAGTTCAATAAAGTGGTTCCCCGTTCCTAATGTCCCTAAATGTTTGTAATGATTAGTGTTACGTAGTTTTGGGTATTTATCACAGATACGTTTAAACTCTTCATCCAAGTGCGCCCAGTGGGTATCGACAATATCCGGTGTACGATACCAAGCCCCTTTATCACGTCCATGGCGGTGGGTTGTTCGACCATGTGGTACCGCCGCTTCGATAGCGAAACGAATATTTTGCAGGCTATCTGGTAAATCAGCCGCTGTTAATGATGTACGCACGGCAATCATCCCACAGCCAATATCCACGCCAACTGCCGCAGGGATAATCGCCCCTTTGGTTGGTATAACACTTCCTATCGTCGAACCTTTTCCAACGTGTACATCCGGCATTACCGCAAGGTGCTTAAAAATAAACGGCATTTTAGCGGTGTTTTGTAGTTGTGTTACCGCTTTCGGGTCTACAGGCACGCCGTTGGTCCACATTTTTACAGGCACGCCATTTTCTTGAATTAATTGATTAAAGTTATTGTTATTCATTGTTATTCCTTAATTTTTACCAATCCGTTTAATACTTGATCTAACCCACCATAAACGGAAATTTGGTCGATTCGATGTGCGATACTTTCTAAGGTTTCAAGTTCTTTTAAACGCAGCGCAACTGGGTTGTTTTCCATCACTTTTGCGGTATTTAACAGTGAACGAGTCGCGGCGGTTTCTTCACGGCGGCGGATCACGTTAGCTTGTGCCGATTTTTCGGCTTCAACGACTTGAGATAAAATAGTGCGCATATCCCCCGGCAAAATGATGTCTTTTACACCGATACTATCGATTTCTAAGCCAAACTCAACGACGCACTGCGCGACTTGAATCAACATCAACTCATCAATTAACTGCTTGTTTTCTAAAAGTTCATCTAAGGTTCGGGTACCCACGATTTCTCGTATTGAAAACTGCAATTCACGATATAAATGCTCTACAGGCTGGCTCAGTTTTGAGAATGCCAGCAAAACATCGTGATAGCGCCAGTTGGCACACAGGTTGATGCGTAATGTGACTTTGTCTTTGGTTAAAATCTCTTGTCCGCTAACTTCTAATGATTGTAAGCGAGTGTCTATTATCTCAACTTCCGGTTTGTGGTTGATTTTCCAATAACCGTAAGTTCCCGGTTGTAATAAATCTTGTATCTCACCATCAATTTTTAGCATACCGACATGCCATGCAGGTACTTGGCTAATTAAGGCCAACTCATTGCCTTTAATGCGTTTTTTACCCATCAGACGTGCAACGAATACAGAGTCAATAACGCTATTTTCTAGCGACTGCGGCTCCACTTTTAAATTATTGCCATTTTTCCAATACAACCGACGGCTCGCAGGTGGCAGTATTTCTGTCAAACTATTGTGCAAGTATATAAAACCAATCTCGTCATCAGTCAAAGCGATGTCAATACAGTGATCATCAACCCAATCAGGGTGAAATTGGCGTAAGTGGTCTGCCAGTTTTTCATCAATAGGTTCGTTATCAAGTGTGAACAATGACACCGTCAATTGATTAAACCAATCGTTTAAACGGTGCTCACCCGCAGTCAGTAATTGTTTAAAATCCCCATTTTTAGCGGTCAATGCGATTTGTCCTTGAGCGATATTTATTTTTTTCATTATTTTTCCTTTTTCAATATTTATCCGGCACTGAAGAAAAAAGCGAAGTGGTGAGGGGAAAAGTAGAGTGCCAAAATTGGCTGTCTAAATTTCTGCTCATCACTCGGCAAAGCTCTCGAGTGGCGGTTTCAAGCTTAACTTCTGCTTAGTTTTATACAGTTGGATTTGTATTTTTTTCAGGAGTCGAACCTGATAGCTAGGCTATTACCAAGGTATCTTACTGACGGCGGCATACAGACCATGTAGTGACTGAGTCACCATGTCTGCACCGGTTGAACTCGAAGTTCAGACAATTTCCGGCAGTGGATGAAGATATAATTGCCAGAAGCGTGCCAACTTTTATTAAAGTAAGTTAAAAAATTTTATATTATTGAAAAATAACAAATAAATATATCTGGTTAAATTTTACTAACATTACCAAGAGAAATGAATTAGGCTATTTATTATCTTTTTATATCGCATTTTATAAATTTATATAAACTCATCATGAATAAGAAACGCAAAGTGGTCATTGGTGTATTGGGCACAGTACTCGATAGAAGAGGCAAAAAAGCCAATCGCTGGACAAAATGGCGGCCAACGGTTGGCCTTTGCCAACAGCCTAATTTGGATATTGGTCGTTTTGAATTACTGCATCAGGTGAATGACTATGGCATGGCGCACCGGGTGAAAGAGGACATTGAACAAGCTTCTCCCAATACGGAAGTGGTACTGCATGAGGTGGATATTGCTGACCCGTGGGATTTTGAAGAGGTTTATACCTCATTACTGGATTTTTCTTCGCATTATCAATTTGATACTGATAATGAAGAGTATCTGGTACATATCACTACGGGTACCCATGTGGTGCAAATTTGCTGGTTCTTATTAACCGAGGCTCATTACCTGCCTGCGAAGTTAATTCAAACCTCCCCAAGCCAAAAGGGGCGGGAGAAAGACCCTGCCGGTATTCATGCGGTGATAGACCTTGATCTTAGCCGTTACGCCCATATCACCAGCCGTTTCCAAACAGAGCAGCAACAGCAGGTTTCGTTTTTAAAATCGGGTATTGCCACCCGCAACGCGGCATTTAATACCATGATTGAGCAAATCGAACGCGTCGCACTACGCTCTAAAGCCCCGATTTTACTCAATGGGCCAACGGGGGCGGGGAAGTCTTTCTTAGCTCGGCGAATTTATCAACTGCGTGAAAGCCGCCATCAAGTTAAAGGGCGATTTGTGGAAGTAAACTGTGCAACGCTTCGTGGTGATAACGCTATGTCGACGCTGTTTGGTCATGTAAAAGGGGCGTTCACAGGGGCAATCAACCCAAGGCGTGGGTTACTGAAAGAAGCGGATGGCGGTATTTTATTTCTCGATGAAATTGCGGAACTTGGGCTAGATGAACAAGCAATGCTATTGAAAGCCATTGAGGAGAAAAGCTTTTTTCCTTATGGTTCAGATGAAGAAATTCACAGTGACTTTCAATTAATTGCAGGGACTCACCGTAATTTGGCGCAGCAAGTGGAAAAGGGCAAATTTCGTGAAGACTTATTTGCCCGTATCAATATGTGGACATTTGCCTTACCGGGCTTGCGTGACCGCCGTGAAGACATCGAACCGAATATTGATTATGAATTAGCCAAATTTTGCCAAGACCAACAAAGCCAAATTCGTTTTGATAGCGAAGCTCGAAACGTTTATGTGAAGTTTGCCTGTTCCCCTCAAGCCCATTGGCGTGGAAATTTCCGTGAGTTGGGTGCCTCCATTAACCGAATGGCAACGTTTGCTGAACGCGGGCGTATTACCAAAGCGGTAGCCGAAGAGGAAATTGGCCGTTTGCAAGCTCAATGGCAGTCAAAATCAACCAATACATTACCAAAGCAAATTGGCGAAATTGATTTATTCGACCAGCAACAGTTAGCAACCGTGCTGGAAGTTTGCCGGCGTTCATCTTCTTTGTCAGAAGCGGGGCGTGAGCTGTTTGCCATTTCACGGCAACATAAAAAACAGCCAAATGATGCAGATAGGCTGCGAAAATATTTGGCAAAGTTTGGGTTAGATTGGGATGGGGTGAGAAAGGGATAAAAAGAAAAACCCCCGCCGAGGCGGGGGGAGGGTGAGTTAAGGTTTAAAGGCGCAGACAGCGCTATTGTCCCAAATTTTTACACCGGAGTTGCTGTTAAAAGGTAGTAGGCCACCATCTACAATAGATAGCAAAGTACGATCATGGGTAGAACTTTGGTCATGCTTAACTACGATATACGGAATTGCGAAGATGCTGGATTGATATCTTTGTAGGTTCCCCCATTCAGGGATGATTGAACCTGTTTGTCTTGCGAAGTTTGAAGCAAAATCAGTAACAGTGGAAAGAGTTCCTCCGTTGATTTTACAGTGCTCTTCAGGCGTACTCGCTTTAGATGAGCGGAGATCCAACCAAATGTGGGGGGTAATACTAAATTTGACAACCCCATCATGGCCAACACCTGATTTTGCACGACCTGTGATTTCTGCCGTCCAAGAAGAACTTGGTTTTTTGTTGAAAGTGACTACGCCATTGTTATTGACTGTGAGCCAATTTTTAGATACCTGCCAGTTATAATCCGATGGCCTTCCAACAGGTACCTTAATGGTAAAGGTTGCATCTTTGAATCCGAATTTAGGGAAACCACTGTTGAATTCAAAAGTATGTGGGTTAATATGAGTCTCCAGCTGTACTTTTCCATAAGCGGTAAAGGTGAATGTCGGTGGTCTGTTTGTTGCACCGATGGAGTCTTTATCTATTTCAACAATCGCTGTGCCTTGTTTGTCACTGGATATATCAATGATATAAGTCCCTTTGGAATTAGAGAGTTCCTTCATGTTATCATTATACAAAGCCGCACCTTTTACCTTAATTGTAGGGAATTGGTCGGTAATCAGGCTACCAGCAGCATCTTTTAGCACTAATTGGATAGTGGCTATAGAGTGACCGCGTTTATCAATATCGCGGTTAACAACGGAGAACTCACTGCGACCAGTTCTAAATACCGGGACACCAACGGCTACCTCTACATCTTGGGTGTGTGAGAGTGAATTGACACTGACTTTAATTTTCTTTGTCACTAGGGTATTAAATACAATGTTTGCTGTGTAGCTACCATCCTTATTATCTGTCCAAGATGAAGGGGAGGTATTATTTTGCGTATCTGAAATAGTGACATCGGCCATTTGGACGCCAATAACGCCATTCCCATACATATCAGCTAAGGTTACTGTTATTGATGTATTTTCACCCATTTTAACCTTCTTGGGTACAGTTGACTTGACTGTTTTGACATGGCTAGGGCCACTTAATGGCTTAACTGCTACTGTATGGCTAGATGGTACATTATTAACTTCTGCTATTAACGAGTGGTTTCCTAGCTTATTTAATTGGACATCAGTCGTATAAACGCCATCTTGTGTGCTATTCCACATTAAGGTTTGTGTAGGCAAGGTCACTAATACATCAGTTAAGGTGATATCCTTTGCATCTACCTTGGTAACAGGATTGCCATATGTATCTTTTAGGGTTAAGGACAGTGTTACCTTAGTGCCCGGTGTGATTGATTTTGCTGGTGTTGAAAGTGTCGCAGAGATCACATTTGCAGCACCTTTAAGTGGGTTCACCGTAATTTCGTTGGTTGGAGCGGATACCGTATTCACGGTGGCGGTTAACGTATGCTTACCGACTAATGTCAGTGGAACCTTGGCTTTATAAACGCCATCTGATGCCATGCCCCATGCAATACGGCTACTATCAATTTTTTGTTTATGGCTATCTATTAAAGCAATATCCGAGCCATTGACGCCAATCACAAAGTTATCGTGCTTATCTTTTAACACTAAGGTTAATTCAACGTCTTGCCCAGCCTTGAGTGACGTTGTTTTTACCGTTAAGTTAGCTTTTGCTACTTTATTTTGGCCACTTGGATGAGCGACTGTCAGGGTTTGAGCAAGGCTATCGTATTTATTCACCCTTGCCTGCAATGACCCAGTGCCGACGTTGTTAAATGGCAGCGATGCAGTATAGGTTCCATTCGTAGAAGATGACCAGTTTGGACTGAGTGTCGTATTACCATAAGTTATGGTGATGTCACCGTCCGGCACCTGACTAACGTTGTTACCATACATATCGATAAGTGATAGGGTTAATGTGACTGAATTACCAACGGTTATTGTTGAATTGTCCAGAGCCAATGTTGCATTATTCACATGGCGAGTGCCACTGAATGATTCAACTTTCACGGTATCATTAGACAGCACATTCTTAACTGAGGTCGTTAATGTGTGGCTTCCTACCTTATTTAACTGGACGTTAGTCGTATAAACGCCATCTTGCGAGCTACTCCACGTTACGCTTGCTGTAGGCAAGGTCGCGAACGCATCAGTTAAGGAAATATCCTTTGTGTCGACCTTGGTGACCGGGTTGTCATATTTATCTTTTAGGGTTAAGGATAGTGCTACATTAGTACCCGGCATGATTGATTTTGCTGATGTTGAAAGTGTTGCAGATTTCACATTCGCAGCACCTGTTAGGGAGTTCACCGTAATTTCGTTGGTTGGAGCGGATACCGTATTCACGGTGGCTGTTAACGTATGCTTACCGACTAATGTCAGTGGAACTTTGGCTTTATAAACCCCCGCTGATTCCATGTTCCAAGCAATGCTACTGCTATCAATTTTTTGTTTGCTATGGTTATCGACTAAAGTAATATCCAAGCCATTGACGCCAGTCACCAAGTTTTGGTATTGGTCTTTCAGTGTTAAGGTTAACTCAACATTTTCACCTGCACTAACCATGCTGGTATTTGCTGATATGTCCGCTGTTTTTACCACATCCTTTCCGCTTGGATAGGTGGCTTCCACGGTCTGTATACGACTTGGCTGGTTGTTTACAATCGCTTTGAACTGGTAATTACCCATGGTTTCTAACCGTTGTTTGGTGGTATACACGCCATCTTGTATGTTAGCCCATGTCGTCTTGACGGCTTTTTGGTTGTTGGTGAATTGAATATCGTTAGTATCGACCTTGATAACCCCATTATCAACGCTATCGGTTAGGGTTAATGTTAAGGTGACTTCTTTACCTGCTTCAATGGTGCCTTCTTTGGTTTCAAGTCGGGTTTTATGGACATGACTTACCCCTTCGGCAGGTGAAATGGTTAGCTCAAGCTTATCGCTGAGCATTTTATTTGCCACCACTTGAATTGATTGCTTGTGTAGCTTGTTCATAATGACTTCTTGAGTATATAGCCCATCGCTGACTTCTATCCATGCGGTAGTTGGTTGTAGATTAGTCAGTAAATTCAATGCGTTTTTTGCACCAGTGAGTTTGTTATTGAACTTATCTCTTAGCGCAACAGTTAGAGTGACTTTATCACCTGAATTTATTGTGGTGCTTTGAGCGTTGTGAGTAACAAAAATCGTCTCTAATGAGCGCCTTAACCCATCTTTATCATAAGAAGTGATTGGGACCGCTATAGGGGGATTAACGACCCATTCGGCAGTTTTTGATAGCCCGTTAACTTCCACCATTATCTGATAACTGTTAGCTTTAGTGGCAGGAAGGTGAGCTGTATACCCGTTCAATATATTTTTTTCCGTAAATATAATGTTCTGTTTTTGCCCATTAATTTTCACGGTGATATCACTACTTAGGACATTGTTAACAGGGTTTCGATATTGGTCAGTTAAGTGAATTAAGAACGATGATGCTTCCCCTGCTTCACTTCTGGCTATCGGTGAAATGGCGATTGCCGTCACCGCATCTTTACCCGATGGTGAATTGACCATGACATTTGTTATATCTGTAAACTGGCCAATTTCAGCCTTTAGCTTATGTGTTTTAACCTTAGTGAGCTTGATGCTGGTGGAGTAGATACCTAAGCCGTGGAGATCTTCATCCCAGACAGTGGGTATGGTGTTGTTACTTTCAGTCAGCGTGATCTTATGATTATCGAGTTTAATAACTGGATTGTCATTTATATCAGTTATTTTTAGCGATAACGTGACTTTACTGCCTGCGGTAATGGTGCTTAAGTTTGTTGTTAGTTTAACTTTACTTATATGACTTTGGTTGGTTGACGGCTGCGCATCAACCAATACATTATGACTTTCTATTAGATTAACGGTTGCTTTCAGCGAGTGGACCCCTACGGTAGAAACCGTTGTTGGTGCAGTATAGATACCATTTCCTTGTGGCGTCCAGATTAAACCCGTTAGGTTTTTCTTAATATGCGCATCATTAATGGTGATATCTTTAGCGGTGATCCCGCCAACACCATTATTCCATTGGTCTAATAATGTCAGAGTCAGTTCTGTTTTACTTCCCACTGTCAGTTGGTTAGTGCTGGCGTTAAGCTGAACGGTTTTTACCTGTGTTGGGCCGGTTAGTGCGTTGACGCTAACGGCAAGTGGTGTGCTTGCTTGGTTGTTAACTCGACTTACAAAAGTGTTTCTCCCTTGTTTATGTAACGGGAGTGTGGTGGTGTAAACCCCTGTGCCTAGTTTTTGCCAAGAGAGTGCAGAGATAAGCGTATTATTATGCTCTAATCGAATATCGCTAGCCTGTACCTTTTCAACACCGTTACCATGGCTATCTGTCAATGTTAATTGTAATTTGACGGAATCGCCGACCATAAACATCTTGCCAGTCTCCTTTAACTCCACACTGTGAACGGCAGATTTACCTTCTGGGGCATTAACTTGAATGGTTTGTGATTGGGAAATGTTATTGACGGTTACTTGTAACGTATCTGTCCCTACTTTACTCAACAACAACTCCGTGGAATAGCTGCCATCTGCGTTATCCTGCCATTTTACAGAGCTGGCTTGTTTTGTCTTGGTCATAATGCCGTGACTAACACCGATTAGCTTATGATCAAAATGGTCAGTTAAGGTGACTGTGAGTTTTAGTTTATTACCGGCTTGCTGATGAGTTATCTGTATAGGGTCAAATTGTACGTTCTTCACCACGCCGCGTGAGTTTGTAGCCCCCGAGCCATCAGGTTTATCTGCGAGAATAGCTTTTGGTTTTTCCACTGTGAGGCTTATAGTGTCGGATATTTTGTTAATTCTAATCCTAAAGGTGTATCCCCCTGCCTGTAGGGTTGGTAATGTGAGAATATAGTTACCATTAGCCAATTGAGAGACGTTGAAGGTAGTCCCCAAATTATTTATGATGCCAAATGACACTTGATTAATATTGGCGACTGGGTGACCGTTTTTGTCTGTCATGGAAAGCACCAGTGTACCGCCTACGCCCGCTAACATAGGTACAGGCATGGACGACAGAATTTTAATCTGGGAAACCTTACTATCCCCTTCAGCATGCCCGACATCAATCTTAACCAGATCACTTTGCGAACTGTTAACCTTAGCGACTAAGTGGTCTTCACCCAATGCCGTTAACATTAAGTCCGCAGTGTAGGTCCCATCTTTGTTATCAACCCAAAGCACATTACTAGTTTGGTTGTGGGTTAATTCAATATTTTTAACGTCAATACCACTTAGAGGGTTATCAAACGCATCTTTCAAGGTCAGCGTTAGTTTTATCGTATCCATTGATTTGAGGTTGGCAGCGGTTTTTATGGCCAGTTCAGCGGTATTAACCACACCTATCTGACCCTGAACCCCAGAGCCATCGTGATGGGTTGCTTTGGTGACCGTTGCAGCGTTTACCACCCAGGTTTGTGTTGCTGTGTGTGTATTCGCACGAACTTCAACTGTATAGCTACCGGCTTTTTTAGGCGGTAAGGTGGCGGTATAAGTCCCTAGTTGTTGGCTATCTTCAGTGAAAGTTAGGTGCTGTGACGTATTATCAAGTGAAACTTTAAAGTTATCAGCAATACCCGTGATGCCATGGTTATAGATATTAACGGCTTTCACTGTCAGTGTTGGCGAGTTACCTGCTGCTGTTGGGGTAATAGGGCTAAGCTCCAGTGTACTAATTTGCGTCACTTGGTTGGTATTTTGTACGTGAACAGTGATAGCTTGGCTTGCTACTGAGTTTACTGTGGCTTTCAGTGTATCAGGCCCCAGTTTATTTAACGGCAATGTTGCTGTGTAGTTGCCGTTATTGTGATCTACCCATGCCACACTGCCCATTTGACTATGTTGTAGCGCAATATGTTTACTGCTAACTCCTTTGAGTGGGTTGTGGAAGGTATCTTTTAAGCTGACGGTCAGTTGCACATTCGCGCCAGATGTTAACGCTGTTTTTGATGCACTTAGTACCACGCTGCTAACAACACCTTGCTTGTCTTTTATGCCACTGCCATCTGCCGTTGCGGTAACGGTATCGGCTTGTGCCACGTTTAGCGTTTTTGGCTTGGATGTTAGCCCATTGGTAGAAATAACCACCTCATGAGCACCACTGAGTTGCCCCGGTAATGTTCCTGTGTAACTGCCATCCGTTTGTTGAGTGACTGAAACAGAGATTGGTGGGTGCTTATCGATTTTCACCGTTACGTCATCGATGCCATTGACAGGGTTACCCTGATCATCGATTAATGCAACCACAAAGGCGCTGTTTGCTCCTGCTGCAACTTGGGTAACATCAGTAATGTTGATTTGTTGGATAGCCTTGTTGTCTGCTTGCGCGGAGACATAAATGGAAACGCTCTGGCTTTGTTCGTTATTCACGGCGATAAAGAGCTGGTCTTGACCTAATTTTGTCAGCTTTAATGCCGCGGTATAGGTGCCATTTTTTCTATCTGTCCAAACTGGAGTCAGTCGTTGGTTATGGGTAAGCTTAATTGCTGAGGTATCAACTCCTACCAGTGTGTTATCAAACGCATCTTTTAACGTCAGTGTCAGTGTTACATTATCCCCTGATTTAAAGCCTTGAGCCGGTGCGATTGTGAGCTCAGCGGTTTTTACCACGCCATGTTCACCCTCTGCGCCATGCTTATTGTTGGTGATGGTGTTTGGTGCGCTGACGTGTAAGGTTGATTCTGTTGAATGAATACCACCAACCGTAACCTTTATTTTATGATCGCCGGATTTTTGACCTGAAAGCGATGAGGTGTAGATCCCCGTGTTTTTGGTTTTTTCAGTGATATTAATTAACGTTTCTACACCATCAATAGAAAGGATTGCACTACCGTTCACTCCTGTGACAGGCAGGGAGTTTGCATCAGTTAATACAATCGTGATGGTGCTGTTTTTACCTGCTGCTGGGCTAGGTAGCTTGTTAATTTCGACCTTATGAATTTGAGTTGCACCCGTCGCATTATCGACGTTAATTTTCAGCGGTGAACTGTCTTTCTTGTTTACGGTAACCATTAATTGATCTTCACCAATAGCGGTTAACGGTAAAATAATGGTATAGCTTCCATTGCGGTTGTCTGACCAACTGACAGTGTTTGCTTGCTTGTTCCGCAATTGAATAGCTGAGCTATCAACACCTTCAAGGGTGTTACCAAAGGCATCTTTTAGTATTACGGTTAATTGTAACGAATGCCCTGATTTGAGACCGTTGGGCGACGAAGAGGTTAATTTAACAGTTTTAACTACACCACGTTGATTTTCTGCGCCACTCCCATTTTTTGCTGTCGCTTTAATGGTCGTAGGCTGTTTTACTTGCCACGTTTTTGTTGATGTGTGACGGTTAGCACTCACCTCAATAGTATAATCTCCTGTTTTTTCTACAGGTAATGCGGCGGTGTAAATGCCTTTGTGGGTTGAGGATTCAGTAAAAGGTATTGATCGAGACTGTTTGTTGATCTTAACAGTGATATGGTTAGCAATTGCAGTAACCGGGTGCTTATTATTATCAGTAACTTTTACTGTAATAGTTTGAGTTTCACCTGCTTCACTTGCATAGATAGGCTCAAGTACAACATGGGTGATTTTTGTGCTTTCTATCGCATTATTCACCACAATATTGACGTTTTGGGCATGCCCATTGATGCTCACTTTTACTGTGTCGCTAGCGAGTTGGGTTAGCAATAAATCAGTGGTATAAGTGCCATCTTGGTTGTCTTTCCACGTCACGTTGGTTTTTTGGTTGTGCGTTAGCGTAATGCTGTTCAGGTCAATCCCTTTAAGGGGGTTGTTAAATGCATCTTTTGCGGTGACCGTTAGCTTTAGAGAGTCACCAGATTTGAGTGCGGTAATTGACGACGTATTGAGTGTTATATTGTTAACGACACCACGGTCACCAGTATGGCCTTTGGGATTGGCTGTAATAGTGGTTGCGCCATTGACAGTCCACTCTTTTGATTGTGTTTGGTTACCAGCTTTGATTTCGACAGTGTATTTCCCTGCCGTCATTGCTGGCAAGGTGCCAATGTAAGAGCCTTTATTTTGTGTAGATTCAGTCAAGGTGACAGCCACTTTTTGACCGTTTACCGCTACAGTGATGGCATTTGCAATATTTGTAATTGCATGACCTTGATTATCAATAGCTTTCACCGTAATAGTGGGTTGATTACCTGCTTCGCTATTGGAAATAGGCTCTAAACTTAATGCGGTGATATGGCTGACTTGCTCGCTATAGGCCACATCAATAGCCACTTCATTACTTTGGATGCCATTGGCCTCAACCTTTAATGACGCTTTTCCAAACTGAATTAACTGTAGGCTTGAACGGTAAGAACCATCTTGATTATCTTGCCATGGCGCATTTTTATTCTTGCTTTTAAGTAAGTTAATTAATTTTGTATCAACACCAGTTAAGGTATTACCAAACGCATCTTTCATGGTCGCGGTTAGGGTTAGGGTATTGCCAACTTTTAGACCATTATGGGGTGATATTTGAAACTCAATGGTGTTGAGGGTGCCGCGTTCATTTAATTGGCCCTGCGGGGAGGCGGTAATAGTGTTTGCTGCTCCTACCACCCAGATCCTTGTCTCGGTTTTCGTGTTAACTTTGGCATTAATTATGTAAGTGCCAGGCATTTGCGCCGGCAAAACAGCCATGTAGGTGCCTTTGTTTGTTGTTGATTCTGCTAATTGTAAAGTGTTTGTCTTCCCTTCAATGGTGACTTGTATTTCATTTGCTATTTGGGTCACAGGATGCTGATTAGCATCAGTCACTTTTAGTGTAATAACTCTATTGTCACCTGTTGCACTAGAGGGGATAGCGTCAAAGATGATATTGCTCACTTTGGCACTATTTGTCGTATTAGCGACGTTAATTGGTGTGTGAGGTGTTTTATGACCACTAATTGAAGCGGTTAATTTATAGTCTCCTATTTGAGTTAATGGCAAGGTGGTTGAGTAAGTTCCGTTAGCGTTATCAATCCATTGTAGTGTTCCAGCATTATAGCCATCAAGAATAATATTACTGGTGTCGATCCCTGTTAATGTATTACCAAAGATATCGGTTAGCGTTACCATCACACGGAGTGCGTCGCCTGATTGCAGATTGGCTACACTACCGGTGGTCATGGTAATTTTATCGATAACACCTTTTGCCCCTTGCAGACCACTGCCAGTTGGGTTTATTGATTTAATGGGTTTTGATTTCTCAACTACCAGTGTTTTTACGCCTGACAGCTTATTATTCACTTCCGCGATAATACTATGCTTACCTTCGTGTTGCCCTGGAAGAATAACCTCATAGGTTTGAGGGGCGATTTCTTTGATGGGTAGTGTGTGTTTTTTGCCATCAATTTCAATAATTATTTCCTGTTCACCAACCACAGGGTTACCATTTTTATCGGTTAATTTAACAGTCAGTGTGCTATTAGAACCTGCATCTGCTTTTTCTATTTTGGTAATTTCAACTTTACTGACGTTATTTTTACCCGAAGCGTTGCTGACTTGAATGGCCGTCGCAGGGGTTTTTTGACCGTTAATTGAGGCGGTTAAATCTTTTGAGCCAATCTCTGTTAATGTGATGGTGGTGGTGTAAGAACCATCGCCTTCATCCTTCCAGACTGGTTTGCCGTTAAACCCGTCAAGGTTGATAGTATGGGTATTGATTTCGGTTAAACCGTTATGAAAGGCATCAGTGATAGTCACTGTGATCCCAAGCTGATCGCCAGATTGTAAGTTGCTGGTATCGCCCATTGTCATGGCAATGTTGTTGACAACACCTTTTTCCCCAAGTTTTCCGGTATTATTCGATTTTATTGGTGTTGGTTTCGCGACCACGATTGTATTTTCAGTTGAGACCTTACTATTCACATTCGCGCTAATGCTATGATTACCCGCTTGCAGTGCTGGTAGCGTGACCTCATAAATACCCGGTTTCCTTTCTCTCGCTGGCAGTTTATGGGCTTGACCATCAATATTGATAGTTATTTCTTTTTCACCGGCCACTAGGTTGCCATGTTTATCGGTTAACTCGATAGTCACAATACTATTTGAGCCTGCCGCTGGTTTTTCTGTTTTGGTGATTTTCACCTGGTCGACATGGGACGCCCCTGTGGCGTTATTAACCTGTACTTCTGTGAGTGGGCTGCGGGTACCATTGACTGAGGCGGTTAAATCATTGCTGCCAACCTCGGTTAAGGTCAAGGTAGTGGTATAAGAGCCATCGCCATTGTCTCCCCATTTTAAGGTATTCCCTTTGTGTTTACCGACATCGATATTATCGGTATTTAAACCAGCTAAACCGTTACCAAAGGCATCTGACACCGTTACGGTGACATCAAGAGGATTACCGGATTCAAAACGGTGAGTGTGATCAACCGTGATAGCCACTTTGTCAATAACACCTTTCTCGCCTAGTTGGCCCGTTCCGTTTGGGTTGTTCGGGGAAATTGATTTTGGCTGCTCAACCAGCAACTTTTCTTTAATTGATGTGGTGCCATTCAAACTAACATGAATATCATGTTTGCCTGCTTGTAGCGCTGGCAATGTGACCTCATAAATACCCGGTTTTCCTTCTTTTGCAGGTAAAGTGTAGGGTTTGCCATCAATTTTAATCACCATTTCCTGTTCACCAACCACAGGGTTACCATTTTTGTCGGTTAATTTGACAGTCAGTGTGCTTTGCGCGCCCGCTGCTGGGGTAGGGGGATTGGTAATAACGATTTTGCTAACTTTGTCTTTTCCTTTGGCATGGCTAACTTGGGTTTGTTTCTGTGGGCTGGTAGAGCCATTAATAGAAACAGTGAGGTCATTATTGCCAATTTCTGTTAATTCAATATTGGTAGAGTATGAGCCATCTTGGTTATCGACCCATTTCAACGTATCGCCTTTGTGTTTACCAATGTTGATATTATTAGTGTCTAGCCCTGACAAACCATTGTTAAAGGCATCTGTGATGGTTACGGTGATTTCGAGCTTATCGCCAGATTGTAGATGGCTGGTATCACCTGTGGTGATGGCGATATTATCGACGACGCCTTGCTCACCTTTTTGCCCTATACCACTCGGGTCTTTAGGCTTGATAGGTTGTGGCTTATCAACAATTAGCAATTCTTTGGGGGACTCTTTCCCGTTAACGACCACTGAAATATAATGGTTGCCTGCAATTTGCCCCTGAATAATAGCTTCATAAGTACCTGAGGAGGTTTCTGTTACTGGCAAAGTGTGTGGCTGACCATCAATATTAACGGTAATTTCTTTTTCGCCGACTATGGGGTTGTTGTGTTTATCACTTAACTGGAAAGTCACGGTACCATTTTCACCTGCTGCGGGTTTACTGATGTTGGTGACTTTCACGTTATCGACATTTTTAGTGCCTGTGGCGTTGCCCACTTCGACTTTAGTGGCTGGGCTCATTGTTCCATTAACAGAAACAGTTAAATCATTGGTACCGACTTCGGTTAATGGTAAAGAGGTGGTGTATGAACCATCACCGTTATCAATCCATTTCAATGTATCGCCTTGGTATTTGCCAATATTGATATTATTGCTGTTTAAATCTGTTAAGCCGTTACCAAAGGCATCTTTAATGGTGACGGTAACATCAAGCGTATCCCCAGATTGCAAAGAGTAGGGAGAACTAGGCGTTATAGTTATATTATCAACAACACCTTTTTCCCCTTTTTTTCCTGTCCCATCTGGCGTGAGAGGAGTAATTGGCTTCGGAGACTCAACGATTAGAACTTCTGGGGAAGATGTGTGTGTACCAATAGTCACCGTTACGTTTGGTGTACCGCTTTGTTGTCCCGGTAATGTGCCGATATAAACGCCACTACCTGCAAAAGTTTCACTTATTGTAATGGGGGTTGGTTGACCATCGATGTTGGCTATTACGCTACCATCAGCCCCAGAAATTGGGTTGTTATATTGGTCAGTTAAAGAAATCATGATGATACTATCTGTACCCGCGGCTGTTTTCTCAAGGTCTAAAATGGAGACATTGGCTAGCTGACCAAATACAAAATTCACTTTTACTTCAACGCGTTGTTCATTGAGTGTTGCGGACAGTTTAGTTGTTCCCGCTATTTTGCTGTCCACTTCAACATCAGTGTTACCCTGCTCATCGGTTGGGCTTAGCTGTGTGGCATTGGCATTTTCAGCATCAAGTTGCAGCATGGCACCCTGAATTGGGTGTGCATGGTTATCAGTGATATGGAATTGAATTTTATTTGTAGATTTTCCATCTGCAACCGCATTATCACTGAGGATATTAAAATGATTAATATGCGCTCGGCGGGTATCTGCAATAAAGGAAAAAGCCGCTTCAACCGGTACGCCGCCGTTTGCAGTCGCTTGAATTCGGTGCTTACCTGTGACGAGAGAGGTAAATTGAATCGATGCTTCTCCTTTCATATTGGTGATAACGCGATATTTGCTTTGGGTGGTTGATTTTGCCGCCTGCATTTTTTTTAATAGATTAGAAAAAGCCATTTGTGACGAGGTGGCTTTTGGCGTAGCCAGTTTGAGCTCAGCAGGCAAGGTGAAGGTCACGACGGAGTCCGGTGCGATATTTCCTAAAGCATCCTGGGCAATTATGGTTAATGTATTGATATCTTGGCCATTAGCTATCGCGTTACCTTGTTTGATGACCTCGTTTGGGTTAATTGATAATACGCCGTAGTCGGTAACTTCAACCCATGTCGTTCCTTGTGGAGAGTGATTTCCATTGTGGTCAGATGCGGTTATTGTGAATCGATAGCGGTTATTTTTCTTGCTTTCTTCTTTGGTCATTGCCACTTTGTAGGTGGGCAATTTAACTTTTGTTTTTGCACCATCAAGTAAGATCTCTCCGCCTGCAGCTAAAAACTCCGGGGCTTGGACTGTGATGTCTTTTAAAGGGTACTTGGTACTAAGGGAATTGATGATAGGGAGTATATCCCCTGTTTTTCCTTGGGCCATGTCAGGAAGAGAAAGCGATATCAAGGTTTTCTTTTGATATTCCAATACGATATTATTATTACGGTTAACGAAATCATATCGGCTACCTAATAGACGGCGCGACTCAACGACTTTAGTCGGGTCAAGGTGTTCAGCTAAGCTTTTACCCAATGTCCAAGTGAATTCCATTTTGGCATTGGTTTCACTCAATCCTCCACTTATTTTCTGTTCTGCGCTTAAGGTTACCAGTGAGAAAGGGGTCCAACTCATACCAATTGTGGTTGCCAGTGGGTTTTTTTGGCGCTTATCTTTGCCAAATAAAGCAACATCATCCCCAAAATATTGCTCAAACTTCAGGTTTCCACCAAGGTGCGGATATGATGGTAAAAAGCCCTCAGCTTGCAAATCCCAACCGTTAGCTGGGCGAGCATTGTAGTCATTTTTTAATTCAGACGCCCCCCGCCATGACGAGGTACGCAGGTAAGTATTGGCACTCAATTTTAAGAAATCTTGTGCGTATTCAACCCCAAAACCGACACGAGAGTGATAACGAGATAAGTCATGGTCAAAAAAGGCATTCGCGCCTACCATACTATCCGGGGTAAAGTGACGGACGCCAACACCATTATTGGTTTGTAAGCGGCCATCAGTACGATGAACGTTATGTTGGGTAAACAGTAATAAATCAGGTTGGTCATACCAAGGGATTAACCAATCTAACTGGGTATTTTTAATTTTTAATTTTTTATCTACGTCAACACTAAATTTGGCGTTCCCCGTTTGGGATAACCAATGGTTAATTTCATTTGTTGCTGCGTTGGTAACTTTATTACGCGTGTAATCCTGTGCTAGCTCAGCGAGGTCTGCAGCTTTTTTCTTATCCGAAATAAAACGAGCGGCACTTTGGCTATACTCAGCAATAAGCTGTTCGGTTTTATTGTCATCAAGAGGGAGTGAATCACCACCTAGTGTTGGCAATTCATCAGGGCTTAACATTTTTGCGTAGCTTGGCATAACAGGCATAACAGCCGAAGACCAAATAGCAGTAAATATCACAAAACCATTTGAGAGTCTGTGTCTCAATGTTGGCTTTGCTGTTGATGTAGTGGGGCTCATTTAATTCATTCCTAGTTTTAATTTTAACTTTGCTATTGTGGAATGCTTATAAAGGTAAGAGCTTGTGAATTAGTTTGACTTAAACAGAAGCGGAATTTGCAAGGCGAAAAAATGGGGGATGAGTGGCTTTTATTGCTAATAAAAAGCGACCGTTTATAACGCGAGTAAATGCTATTTATGTTGCTTGAGAATTAATCTTACCTGAACAAAATCAGTTATCTAAAGGGTGAAATAATGGGTTGGAAATTATGCATTTCAAATTAATCAATAGATGGTATAAACGCTATTCTTATTGGAATAATATTAAATTTAGTCGCGGTTTGTGGCCGTCATCAGTTCGTTACTAAAAAATAAAAAAAAGCCCCATTTAAGGGGTAATAATGAGCTAAGAGTTAAACCACTATTTTTATTTTATGGCGTGGTCTCAAGTGAGGGGTATCCATATAATTAAAATAATTGACCGAATAAATGCCACAATGAGTCTGTTTGGGGGGCAGGTTTATGAGTGGGCTGCCTAAATAAGGCCCCCTTATAAACGATACGGTTTTCTTGACTGTGATACGTGGCATTTTTGTCTATAAAGTTAACCGGTATGACCCTGCTATCACCATTAAGAGTGGCAATGATTTCTGTTGTTCCAGCAGTTAAGCTACTGATTTCTAATTCGGTATTTCCCTGCTCATCGGTAGGTATCGTCGGTGAAATAGCGACATTTTTACCACTAAAATGCACTTGTGCACCTGCGATACTTTGTCGGCTATTATTCACAATATGAAATTTAATTTTATTTTTACTGTTCCCATCTGCCAACGCATTGTTTTGCATAATCTCTATACTGCCGATAAACGACTGATCAATATCGGGTTTAAAGTTAAACTGTTCGTTAATTTCTGCACCATATTGCGTACTGGCTTTTAAGGCGTAGCTCCCTGATACCGAAGCTGTAAATTGAATAGAAGCTTCTCCTTTGCTATTAGCGATAATGGCGAACTCTTGTTCTGAAGCGGATTTTGCGACCTGTGCTTTCCACATAAAATGGTTAAATAACGAATAATAACTTGTATTTTTTTGATTGAACGAGGTAAGCCCAGCGGGTAGGGTAAAATTCACTTTTGCATTTGGGACGGTATGTCCAAGCGCATCCTTAATAACTACAGTGAATACATTTGGGTCTCGACCATTTGCTATAACATTACTCTTTTTTGTACCATTTTTATGGATGATAGCGAGCAAGCCAGTATTGGACACTTCAACTAAGGTTTCAGCTTGTGGTGACATGTTCCCCTTAATGTCATAAGCGGTTACTGTTAGGCGATATCGGTTGAGTTGTTGGTTTTTAACGTCATTTTCCGCTATTTTGTAAGAGGGCAACTTCACTGAACTCTTGAGACCATTTAGCGTAATGCTACCACCTGCCGCTACCAACTCAGGGGCTTCAACAATAATTTTTTCGAGAGGATACTCTGAGATTAAGTTGCGAATAATAGACACTTCTTCGCCGGTCACGCCTTGAATAACCTGAGGTAATGACAGCAAAATTAAGTTTTTATTTTGATATTCCAAAATAATATTATTGTTGCGATTAACAAAATCATGACGGTTACTGGAAATACGGTGAGTTGCATCGACTGCTGAAGCGTCAAGGTGCTGCGCTAGATTTTTGCCTAATAGCCAGGTTAAACCGAGGTTTACACGAGTTTCGTTGGTATTGCCATTTCCTATTTTATGCTCTGCATTAATACCCAGTAATGGGAAAGGGGTCCAATGCACACCAACAGTGGTGGCCATAGGGTTTTTCTGACGTTTATTTTTACCAAATAAAGCGACGTCATCACCGTAATATTGCTCTAGTTTTAAGTTAGCGCCTAAGTTTGAATAAGTAGGAAGCCACCCTTCGACTTGAATATCCCACCCATTGGCAGGGCGCGCATCATAATCATCTTTTAATTCTGATGTGCTGCGCCAAGAAGATAGCCTTAAGTAGCTATTAGCGCTGATTTTGGCGTAATCCTGTGCGTATTCTAGGCCAAATCCTAAGCGGGAATGATGATAGGATAAATCATGGTCAAAAAAGGTATTCAGACCCATCATGCTGTTTTGGTTAAAGTGGCGTAACCCTATACCGTGATTAGTTTGCAGCCTGCCATCAGTTCGGTGAATGCTGTGTTGGGAAAACAGTAACAAATCGGGTTGGTCATACCAAGGTATCAACCAGTCCAATTGGGTATTTTTAATCGACAGTTGTTTATCAAGGTTAATATTGAGCCTAGCATTACCGGCTTTTGACAGCCAGTGAGATATTTCATCGGTGGCAACATCAGCTGCTTTTTGACGAGCATAGTCCTGTGCCATTTCCGAGAGGTTTTTTGTCTTGTTTTCCTCAGAGGTCAAGTTTGCCGCATTCTGCCCATATTTAGCCAGAAAGCGTTCAGTACCATCAGAGGAGGGAAGTGGGGCAAATTGAAAGGCATCGCTCCCCAATGTAGGTAAGTTGTCCGTACTGAGTATTTGGGCGTAACTGGGTATGGCCGGCACAATGGCGATAGACCCAATGGCAGCGGCGAGCGCCAAGCGATTCGAGAACGTTGGTTTCAATTTTGACGAAAGGGGAGCCATCGAACTTATTCCTGATATCAATATTAACGTTGCTATTTTCAGGGGGGAGTGGTGTATATGCTTGTGAATTTATTGGACTTAAACGGAAATTAAGTTAGCGTTGTGGAAAAGTTTGGAATGGTATGGTTACCAATTGATTGGTAAGGTTTTTTCATTCCCCCCTATATACGGGGGGAAATAGGGTGTTTAAGGTGTTACTTGGCTTACTGAGACCGTTGTTTGTGTTGAGTGGCCATTGATTGAGGCTGCAATATCAAGGTTACCGGCTGCTGTTAATGTTAAGTCGGTAGAATAATCCCCATCGCGCTCTTCATACCAACCGACAAGATTAGCGTTATGGTTTCCAAGGTCGATATTACGAGGGTCTATACCTTCAAGTGTATTACCAAATGCATCACTGAGGGTAACGGTAAGTAGTAAATCATCACCGACGTTCAAATTACTGGTTGCTCTTGTGGTGATTTCTACATGCGCAACAACACCTAACTGACCTTGAGGGCCGCTGCCGTCAGGGTTGATCGCATCGACGGTGAGTGGTGAGCTTACAGTTAAAGTGTACTCTGGTGACGTTTTTCCCTGTAAAGAAGCAGTTATGGTGTAATCACCTTCCATTTGCCCTGCAAGTATTCCACTATATTCACCTAGGTTGGTGGAGTTTTCTTCGATTTCTACTGGGATTTGTTTATTACCCATATTGATCATAATGATCCCATCGGCACCAGAAATAGGGTTGTCATTTTCATCAATGAGTCTGAGTGAAATGGTCGTCTCTGCGCCAGCATAGGTTGTACTGGTGTTAAGAATTTTAATTTTGTTTAAATGACCGCTAATAAAATAGACGGCAACGGTTTCAGTATGACCATCGACAGATGCGGTAACTTCGCTGATACCACTCATCATACTGGTCAGGGGCATGTCAATCATTCCCTGTTGGTTTGTCACACCATGAGCGTCAATTTTACCTAGCGTGGCGCTAAAATTGACGGTTTTCCCTGCGATAGGGTTACCTTTAGCATCGGTAATATAAACGGAAACTATATTGGCTTCTTTGCCATCCGCCAATGATGCTGTTTTACTGATATTAATACCCTGTATTTGTGCTGGGCTGGTTGCTGTGGCAATGGTATCCGTGACTTCAATCAGTGTTTCACTTGTTGATGATGTATTCCCATTAATATCATAAGCAACGGCACTTAAATGATAACGGTTCAATTTTTTACTTTCTGAAGGGGTTGAGGCCATTTTATATGCTGGCAATTTTAACCTAGCATTTAGACCTGATGAACTAATAACACCCCCAGCAGCGAATAATTCAGGGGAGTTCCAGACAATTTTTTTAAGGGGGTATTGAGTTGTAACTGATTGTACAAGTTGTAATTCTTGGCCTGCTTCACCTTGTATTTTTTCTGGGAGCTTTAACTGAATAACGGTTTTCTTTTGGTAATCTAGAACAATATTGTTATTTCGATTAACGAAATCGTGGCGGTTACTAGACACTCGACGGGAGTCGCCTACTTTCGATGGGTCCATTTGCTCAGCGAATGCTTTATCAAATGCCCAAGTAAACTGCATTTTGGCACTGGTATCATGTAATCCACTACTGATTTTATGCTGAGTACTCAAGGTGACTAGGGGAATTGGGGTCCAATTGACACCAACTGAGGCTGCTGTTGGGTCTTTTTGGCGTTTATTTTTCCCCATAAGAGCAACATCCTGACCGAAATATTGTTCAAATTTAAGGTGACCGCCGAGGTGAGGGTAAGCAGGTAACCACCCCTCTGCTTGTACATCCCAACCGCGGGCAGGGCGTGCATTATAGGCTTGAGATAATGCCGATGTACTACGCCATCCAGAAACAGGTAAATAGCTATTCGCCGTGAGTTTTAAATAATCTTGCCAATATTCGGCACCGATGCCTAAACGGGAATGATAATGGGAAAGGTCATGGTCAAAGAAAGCATTGATACCAACTGTGTTGCGGTCGTTGAACTGGCGTAACCCAATACCATTATTGCTTTGTAACCTTCCATCGGTATTATGAATGCTATGTTGGGTAAATAACAGCATATCAGCCTGTTCATACCAAGGGATTAGCCAGTCAAATTGGCTACTTTTAAGGGATAATTTTTTATCAACATTTAGGCTTAATTTGACATTACCGGCTTTTGATAACCAACGGGTAATTTCGTCTATTGCAACATTAGCGGCTTGGTTAAACGCGTAACTTTGTGCCATCTCAGCGATATCATTGCTATTTTTTTGTTGAGATAGCAGTGTTGCAGTTGTTTTACTGTATTGTGCTAAGTCACGTTCCATGGTGCTATTTTCAGGGTTTTCTACCGTGCTGCCTAAAAGCGGTAATTCTTTCGGTTCGAGCATTTTTGCATAGCTAGGCAACATTGGCATAATGGTCAATGACCAAGCTGCCATAAATAAGGCTAAAGGATGAGAGCGTTTGTCTTTAGGGCAATTCATTAAATACATTCCTAGATTGGATATTCATTTCCGTTATTTTGGAACAAGTATTGAGAAAAACGCTTGGGAATTACTTGGAATAATATGGAAAAGCGGTTTTTATATTGGAATTATTTGGAATGACCGCGTTTATTGATAATTGAAAAATATCGAATAAGTGACTGGGTAAAATCAATAAAATTGTCATTGGAAAAAATCTTACTATAATAAAAACAATGGATTAGATGAGGGTAGTATGGAGCTTACATTTTTAGGAACCAGTGCTGGTGTGCCAACGAAAGAGCGTAATGTCACCAGTATGATATTAAATTTGGTCGGTATTCGAAAAAGCTATTGGTTATTTGATTGCGGGGAAGGCACACAACACCGTATTTTAAATAGCCCATTTAAAACGCCAAAAATTGACAAGATCTTTATTACACATTTACATGGCGATCATATTTTTGGGCTACCGGGTTTGTTATGCAGCCGCTCAATGGGGGGCGCAACAGAACCTTTGACGCTATATGGTCCGAAAGGGTTGAAACAATATGTTGAAACCGTTTTGAGTGTGAGTGAGTCTTATATGACTTATCCACTCAACATCATTGAAATTCAAGCTGGGCAGTTATTTGATGATGGCGAATTGATTGTGACGGCTTACCCCCTTGACCACCGAGTGGAATGCTACGGCTACCGTATTGAAGAGCATGCAAAGAGCGGGGCTTTAGATGCAGAGCGACTCGCGCAAGATAACATCCCTCGGGGGCCGTGGATGCAAGACCTAAAAGCGGGTAAAACAATCACTTTGGAAGATGGTCGAACTGTGAATGGCGCGGAGTATTTAGGCGAACCTATCTCTGGTAAAGTGATTGCAATTTTTGGTGACACTCAGCCAACCGACCAGGGGCTAGCACTCGCTAAAAATGCAGATGTTATGGTGCATGAAACCACTTTAGAAGCAGCATTTGCGGAAAAAGCCAATGAACGCGGGCACTCAACTACGGAACAAGCGGCTCGATTAGCTCGTGCTGCTGGGGTAAAACGCTTTATTGCAACCCATTTGAGTGGGCGTTATATGACTCATGATATCCCAAGGTTACTTGCTGAGTGCCAAGCAATATTCCCAGCCACAATAATGGCAGAGGATTATTTAACCGTGAAAATTTAATTTAAGCGGGTAATAAACGGCCCGCTTAATGATAATTTTTTTAAAAAATCACTTTCACAAAACCATTGCGGCAGTAAGTTTCGTATTCATCGGAAAGTTGGCGATTGGTGACTATCACATCGAATTGTGACAATTCCCCCATATTGGCGGTAGCAACTTCATCAAATAGGTTATAGGGCGCTAATAAAATCTTACGAATGGACTTTTCCATGGCTTTTTTCTTCATGGGTAAATCATCCAAGTTATAGCAAGTCACACCATAGTTCCCGTGTACGCCAGCCGCAGAGATAAAGGCTTTTTTGGGGTTAATTGAATCGAGTAGTGAAGGTAATGAAGGGTTGTAAAAGGAATCGCTTTTTGGCCGATATTCACCACCACATAACAAGGCGGTGGCATTTTTCTTCTGGCTTAACGCTAAAAAAACGTTATGTGAGTAACAAATTCCAGTGAAACTGATCTCCTCTGGGATAAGAGAAATCAATGTTGCCATTTCAATACCATTATCAAAGAAAATCACATCATCTTCAGTAACCATACTCGCGGCAAGGTTTGGAATATACAGTGCTTCGGTTTGGTCTGGGGTAAAAATATCCGCTTGTTGTTCTTGAGCGATTAAATTGGCGGGTTGGGTAACAGAAACAATATAGCCACCGAGTAGTGACATTGGGATAGGGCCTTCGGTATCTGCGCTAAGGTCTCGTCGAATGGTCATTTCTGATACTTCGAGTATTCTAGCGGCTTCTTTTAAATGAATGCGTCCTGAACGTTTTAAACATTCACTTAAGCGGCGAAGGCGTTCTTTTTGTTTAGTTTCTATCACCCTACAGTCCTTTTGTAATACATAAAATTGGCGCGGTTAGACCGCGCCCCAGCATTTAGTAGTCACTTGGCTGGTCATTATTCCCCGTGACTATTGCAACACTTGCACTAGCGCCAACACGGTTAGCACCAGCTTCAATCATTTTAATGGCAGTTTCACGATCGCGAACGCCGCCAGACGCTTTTACACCAACTTCGTTGCCGACTACTTTACGCATTAGAGCAACATGGTGTTCAGTCGCCCCCATTGTACTGAAACCTGTTGAAGTTTTCACAAAACCAACTTTAATTGTGCGGCAAATTTCACAAACTTGTGTAATTTCTTCATCTGTTAGTAGGCAGTTTTCTAAGATAACCTTGAGTGTTGCGTTACCGCAAGCGGCAAAAACAGCTTCAATATCTTGACGAACAAAGTCTAAATCACCACTTTTTAGCATCCCGACGTTGATGACCATATCAACTTCATCAGCTCCACGGCGCACGGCTTCAGCCGCTTCAAAAGCTTTAGCTTCAGTTAAACATGCACCTAAAGGGAAGCCTACCACACAGCAAACCTTAACGTCGCTGTTTTTTAACAGCTCACTGGCTAAAGGCACATATCCTGTATTGACACATACTGAGGCAAAATGGTGCTCTGCCGCTTCTGCACATAATTTTGTGATATCACTAACAGTTGCATTAGCAGCGAGTAAAGTGTGATCAATATATTTTGCTAAGTCTTGCATTTTCAACTTTCCTATATAAATGTGGATAAGACAACAAAGAATGAGGAAATGTGGTAGATGTAACACTTGATCATTCGTTATTCGAGATCCTAATCACAAATGATATTTTTGCAACATGATAATGTTAGTATCATATCATTATGTGATTTATTTAACACGAGGGACATTATGGATATAGCAGTTATTGGTTCAAACATGGTTGATTTGATCACTTATATCGATCAAATGCCAAAAGAAGGCGAAACGCTAGAAGCGCCAGCTTTCAAAATTGGTTGCGGCGGTAAAGGTGCGAACCAAGCTGTTGCTGCGGCTAAATTGAATTCTAAAGTGATTATGTTAACTAAAGTCGGCGATGATATCTTTGCAGATAACACCATCCGTAATCTTGAATCTTACGGGATTAACACGCGCTATGTGGAAAAAGTTCCGTGTACTTCAAGTGGTGTCGCGCCAATTTTTGTTAATCAAAATTCGTCTAATAGTATTTTGATCGTTAAAGGAGCGAATAAGTTTTTATCACCAGAGGATATCGATCGGGCTGCTGAAGATCTAAAAAAATGCAAACTGATCGTCCTACAATTAGAAGTCCAACTCGAAACGGTGTATCACGCGATCGCTTTTGGTAACAAGCATGGGATACCCGTATTACTTAACCCGGCCCCCGCTCAACGAACGCTCGATCTAGATTTTGCCTGCCGTTGTGATTTCTTTGTACCCAATGAAACGGAATTAGAAATTCTAACCAATATGCCAGTCGACACGATGGACAACATCCGCCGAGCTTCACAATCACTATTGGATAAAGGCCTAAAAAACCTGATTGTCACACTTGGTGATAAAGGGGCTTTGTGGATGACGCGCGATAGTGAGTTGTATATACCTGCTATCAAAGTAAATGCCATTGATACCAGTGGCGCTGGAGATGCCTTTATTGGCTGTTTTTCTCATTATTATGTACACACCGGGAATATTGAAGAAGCACTGAAAAAAGCAGTGATGTTTTCTGCATTTAGTGTGACAGGGAAAGGGACTCAATCTTCTTATCCAAGTGTTGAGCAATTTACGGAATTTGTGCAAATCAACACAGTTAACAAATAGCTAAATAATAATAGTCAACGTAGCTGTATACCCTTTGATGTATTAATCAGTCACTAGAACTGAATAGCAAGTCATCGGGTATAAATTATAAAATTATAAGGGTTACTATGAACATTAAGAACATCACTCAGTTACCGGATGGCTACCTGAGTAAGACTCCTCTATTTCAATTTATCCTACTGTCCTGCCTTTTTCCTCTTTGGGGTTGTGCAGCGGCATTAAATGACATTTTGATCACACAGTTTAAAAGTGTTTTTGAACTTAGTAACTTTGCATCAGCTTTGGTGCAAAGTGCGTTTTATGGTGGGTACTTTTTGATTGCGATCCCTGCATCTTTGGTGATCAAAAAAACCAGCTATAAATACACTATTATGGTGGGGCTAATCCTCTACATCGCAGGGTGTAGTTTGTTCTTCCCAGCTTCACATATGGCAACCTATACGATGTTTTTGGCGGCAATTTTCGCGATTGCTATTGGTTTAAGTTTCCTTGAAACCGCAGCAAATACCTATAGTTCGATGATTGGTCCAAAACAGTACGCTACACTTCGTTTGAATATTAGCCAGACCTTTTACCCTATCGGTGCGGCTGGGGGGATTTTACTGGGTAAATATCTCGTTTTCTCCGAAGGAGATAGCCTGCAAAGCCAAATGGCGGGAATGAATGCGGAACAAATTCATGAATTCCGCCTAGCGATGTTAGAAAATACACTCGAACCCTATCGTTATATGATCATGGTATTGGTCGTGGTGATGATCTTATTCCTTATTACTAAGTTTCCTAAATGTAAAGTTGCAGAAACTCAGGATCACAAACGCCCCTCTGCGATCGATACGTTAAAGTATTTAGCCAAAAATAGCCGTTTTAGAAAAGGGATTATTGCTCAGTTCTTATATGTTGGGATGCAAGTTGCTGTTTGGTCATTCACTATTCGTTTAGCGTTAGAAATGGGCGATATTAATGAACGTGATGCATCGAACTTCATGGTATATAGCTTTGCGTGTTTCTTTATTGGTAAATTTATCGCCAATATCTTAATGACTCGTTTTAACGCAGAAAAAGTATTAATTATCTATTCTGTGATTGGTGCTCTGTTCCTTATTTATGTTGCATTTATTCCAAGTTTTACCGCGGTGTACGCCGCTGTAATGGTGAGCATTTTATTTGGACCTTGCTGGGCGACTATTTATGCGGGCACTTTGGATACAGTCGATAATGAACATACTGAAATGGCGGGTGCGGTCATTGTGATGGCGATTGTTGGGGCTGCAGTTGTCCCTGCGGTACAAGGTTATGTCGCTGATATGTTGCACTCTTTACAGCTTTCATTCTTGGTTTCTATGTTGTGCTTTGTTTATGTTGGTATTTACTTTGTTGGTGAACGCCGTTTTAAAGCAAAACAAGAAGCAAAATAATTCAGCGAATCAATTTGGGTAGTGTGAGCTACCCAATTCCATCCATTTAATCAAACCGTGAGTATGAAAATGAATACACTAATACCACTTCACAGAAGCTTATTTACGGAAAAACCGACCCTTATTTTACAAAATGACCAATTTTCTGCGACAGCTTTCCGTTATCAAACGGGCGTAGAAGGTTTACGTATTGAAAATCAGCAAGGTTATTTAACTATTTTACCTTTTTTAGGGCAAATGATTTGGGATGCTGAATTTTGTGGCCAAAATCTGAAAATGGAAAATATGTTTTCAGCCCCGAAACGTGTCCCAACAGTCGTAGAAACGTATGGTTGCTTTGCTTTTCACTCAGGTTTAATCAGTAATGGCTGCCCTTCACCAGAGGATACTCACCCATTGCATGGAGAAATGCCTTGTGCATCAATGGATAGCAGTTGGCTTGAGCTGACAGAAGATAGCTTAAAAATTGTCGGTGAATATGAGTATGTGATGGGTTTTGGTCATCATTATCGCGCTACCCCATCAGTTTTATTAAAGGAAAACAGTACGTTATTTGATATACAAATGTCAGTGACAAACTTGGCGTCTGTTCCTATGCCACTCCAGTATATGTGCCATATGAATTATGCTTATGTAGATAAGGCAACATTGACGCAAAATATCCCAGAACATGCGATTAAGCTGCGTGAATCAATACCGGGTCATGTACATCCAACCGAGCAGTGGCTTGAGTTTAATGAGTCCTTAAAATCAGGCAAAGTGACGTTAAATCAACTTGACCAACCAGACATGTGTGACCCTGAAATTGTTTTCTTTATGGATAACTTGAGCCAATATACTACCGAGCCAGAGTTCAGGATGACATCGCCAGATGGGAATACGTTCATCACACGTTTTAACTCGAATGAACTTAATTATGCCACCCGCTGGATTTTATATAATGGAGACCAAAAGGTTGGCGCGTTTGTACTCCCTGCAACTTGCCGGCCAGAAGGCTTTATGGCGGCAAAAAATAACCAAACATTAATTTGGTTACAAGCGGGTGAAACACGTCAATTTACCGTAACAACGGGGGTTGAAAAATAGTCATTGACGATTTTTCAGGGGATCTTTGATGAAAGGCAGCGATTCGCTGCCTTATTCATATTGTTGACATTCTTCTTGTAAATCAGAAAGTAGCCTCGCTGCATCATAAAGTAGTATGTTTTTTCTATCAGGTTGCATCATTATTGCAACTTTAATATTTGCTTCATGCATATCTGGTAATACTTCCGTCATCAAATGCTCAAGGGAAAATAATATGGGTGAAAAATGAGCCCATTCGCCGGTTAAGCACTGCTCTACGTATGCTTTAGCTGGCCATAAAGGGAGGGAAAGGTCATGCATACCGTTTCTTACTGTAATAAGGCTATTTCCATCACTGATTGCCCAAACTTGCTCCCAATCGGCTATTTTGCCTACAAAATACGTGTATTTTTGTTGTGGTCGCAGCTTCTGGACGTTGCAGATTTCTTTTTCGTTAGGGGAAAATAGTGTGTTATTCATTATTGGATTATCGAAAAAGTAATTGATAATTATTGGGAAAATTATATTTATTATTGTTATCTTAATAACAAAATGAATTGATAACAACATGCAGCAAAAATGAACTAACTCACAATAATAATACCTGTCGGTTAAATTTTAGGGCGGTTAGAGATGATAGAAGCGTTACTTGAAAAATATGCGATTGGAATGACATTGATTGCAGCATGCCTTGCACTGTATGTCGTTTTTGAAGTGCTCCATAAAAGGCATAAGCACAAAAATAAAAGCATTCTTATCCATATTATTCAAACAGTTGTACTCTGTGGCATTGTGATTGTATTGGCCCAGTATGTGGATATGGCAGCAACAGACTTTGATTTAAGTTTTATTTCAACGTCTTTAGTTAATTTTTTAACAATTTCAGCTATCGCCTTAATTTTAATGCGAAAATTGTTTCAATTAGCGAATCGATTAGAAAAGAAACAAATTCAAAAAGGGAGTGACCCTACATCAGCACGTATTGTGGCTAGGGTATTTAAAACGACAGTTTTTGTTATCATTGTACTGCTTTTTGGTGAACATTTTGGCATGAGCTTATCAGGGCTGATGGCATTTGGTGGTATTGGTGGTATCGCCATTGGTATGGCAGGTAAAGACATTCTCAGTAACTTTTTCTCGGGATTAATGCTTTACTTTGATCGTCCTTTTAATATTGGTGATTGGGTCAGTTCACCAGATAGAAATATTGAAGGTACCGTGGTCGAAATTGGTTGGCGGATCACAAAAATTATTACTTTTGACCATCGACCTCTCTACATACCGAACTCAGTTTTTTCTTCAATTAGTGTGGAAAACCCTGGGCGTATGACTAATCGACGTATTAAAACAGAAATTGGTTTGCGTTATGAAGACGCTGACAAAATTGGTGCGATTGTTGATGAGATACGCACGATGCTAAAACAAGATGAAAATATCGATACAGGGCAAACATTATTAGTATATTTTGATGCCTTTGCCGATTCTTCGTTAAATATTATGGTGTATTGTTTTACGAAAACAACCGTATGGGCAGAGTGGTTAGCTGCGCAGCAAGCGGTATATTTAAAGATAATCGATATCGTAAAACGTCATAATGCTGACTTCGCATTCCCATCTCAAACATTGTATGTGGAAAAAAACAACTAACGTTCCGCACATGATAAATTAGCCGACTAATTGATTGTTAATTATTAATTAATTAGTCGGTTTATCTTTATATCTTTGAAATGTAAAAATAAAATTTCGGTAATTGAGCTGCTAGCTGTTAGCATTTTTATGCTATTAACCAGAGGCTTATAAAAAATAATCGACTTTTTGTTTTGCTGATTTTTTTGCCAAGGCGCAGGTCATTCCAATTCCCCTACCTATCAAGTATATTGGCCGCCTCTTTTCCTCAGCTAACTAAGAGCCAGACTGTTATGAATAAAATCAATGTGGCATGTAGCCAGGGGGTCGCTATCTATTTTACTGGTGAATTTCAGTGGGTAGATATTCGCGATTCACAGTTAAACAATATTGCTGCTGTTGTGCTATCTGAACAAGATGCCAACCAAGGGCTGTGGAAAAGGGTTGCTGAGAGTCAGCTCAGTATTCCGCTGTTTATCATTAGTGATAAACAGCTACCAACGGATGAAAAAATACCTCCTTATTTAACGGCCATTTTGCCGCCAGCACCTGCTGAGCGTGAAGAAAATAGCCGCCAATTACTTGATGCTGCTAATCAGTATCTTGAGCAGTTATTACCCCCATTTTTTGCTCGAATGATGGATTATGCTGCGGGTCATAATGTGACTTTTGCGTGCCCTGGGCACCAAGGGGGGCAATTTTTCCGTCGTCACCCTACGGGGGAGCAGTTTTACCAATTTTATGGTGAAAACCTTTTTCGTACCGACCTCTGCAATGCAGATGTTGCGATGGGGGATTTGCTGATCCACGAAGGTGCTGCGAAAGAAGCCCAAAAATTTGCGGCTAAAGTGTTCAATGCAGATAAAACCTATTTTGTCCTAAATGGCACTTCATCGTCGAATAAAGTGGTATTAAATGCCTTATTAACACCGGGCGACCTCGTATTATTTGACCGTAATAACCACAAATCAAATCATCATGGCGCATTGATCCAAGCGGGGGCGACACCGGTTTATCTTGAAACGGCGCGTAACCCATTTGGCTTTATCGGTGGTATTGATGCACATTGCTTTGAAGAAACTTATTTACGTGAATTAATTACAGATGTTATGCCAGAACGGTCGCAAGCTGTACGGCCGTTTCGATTGGCGGTGATCCAATTAGGCACCTATGACGGAACAGTGTATAACGCACGACAAGTGGTCGATAAAATTGGGCATTTATGTGATTATATTTTATTCGATTCTGCATGGGTTGGTTATGAGCAATTTATACCGATGATGCGTCAGTGCTCGCCATTACTGCTCGAATTAACTGAAAATGACCCTGGTATTATGGTCACTCAGTCCGTCCATAAGCAGTTAGCCGGGTTTTCTCAAGCCTCACAGATCCATAAAAAAGATAATCACATCAAAGGTCAAGAGCGTTTTGTTTCTCATAAAAAACTCAATAATGCCTTTATGATGCATGCCTCTACGAGCCCATTTTACCCACTATTTGCTTCTCTGGATGTCAATGCACGTATACATCAAGGCGCTGCCGGCAATATGATGTGGATGGATTGTGTAAAAGTGGGCATTGAAGTCAGAAAATCCATACTTCAGCACTGCCGTTACTTTAAGCCCTTTGTTCCTGAAATGGTTGATGGCAAGTTATGGCAGGATTATCCTACTGAGCAAATTGCGAGTGAGCAGCGCTTTTTTAATTTTATCCCTAAGCAACGTTGGCATGCATTTGATGGTTATGCACAGGATCAATACTTCGTTGACCCATGCAAATTAATGTTAACGACACCGGGTATCGACGTCGAAAGTGGTGAATATGAGGCTTTCGGTGTACCTGCGACTATTTTGGCGCATTTTTTACGTGAACATGGTGTGATCCCTGAAAAATGCGACTTAAACTCCATTCTATTTCTATTAACACCAGCGGAAACGCGCGAAAAGCTGGAATTGCTGGTGTCTCATTTAGTTCGCTTTGAGCAATTACTCGATGAAGATGCATTATTAGTTGACGTATTACCGTCGGTTTATCAGCGCTATGAAAGCCATTACCATGGTTATACGTTACGCCGTCTGTGCCAAGAAATGCACCAACTCAGCGTTGACGATAATATTAAGCAATTGCAAAAAGAAATGTTCCGTAAGCAACATTTCCCTAAGGTAAAAATGAACCCTCAGCAAGCCCATATTGAATTTATTCGGGGTAACTGTGAGTTACTACCCTTGGATGAATTAGAAGGGCGTATTGCCGTTGAAGGAGCCTTGCCTTACCCTCCTGGGGTATTGTGTGTTGTGCCAGGGGAAGTTTGGTCAGGCCCTGTATTGCGTTACTTCAAAGCTCTTGAAGCTGGGATCAACGCTCTACCGGGTTTTGCTCCTGAATTACAAGGCGTTTATATTTCCAAGAATGAAGGTGAGAAAAAACGTGTCTATGCACATGTTTTAAAGTAATTTTGTAGTTATTCAGATAGTAAGCATAGATTTTACCTTATTAGCTCGTTACATTGGGGTCAGACTAGTCATAGCTGACTCCTCATTTATTGATAAGGTAAGGTATGAGCAAAAAAATAATTCTTGATTGCGACCCTGGTCATGATGATGCAATTGCATTATTACTGGCTTACGGCAACCCAGACATTGATTTATTGGCTGTAACAACCGTTGCAGGTAACCAAACCCTCGAAAAAGTCACTTATAATGCTCTAGCGATTGCTGAAATGGCTAAGATCACGGGGGTTCCTTTTGCCGCGGGCTCTGTTCGCCCATTAGTGCGTAATAGCGAAGTTGCACCAGACATACATGGGGACTCAGGGTTAGACGGCCCTATTTTACCAACGCCCACACTTAAATTAGATGAAAGACATGCTGTTTCATTGATTATTGATACCATTATGTCACACCCCCCTAAAACGGTAACGTTAGTACCAACAGGGGCATTAACCAATATTGCGCTTGCTGCTCGTCTAGAGCCCCGCATTGTGGAGCGGGTGAAGGAAGTGGTGCTGATGGGCGGTGGCTACCATGTGGGGAATTGGAGCGCAGTTGCGGAATTTAATATCAAAATTGACCCAGAGGCTGCCCATATTGTTTTTAATGAAAAATGGCCACTGACCATGGTGGGGTTAGATTTGACGCACCAAGCCCTCGCGACCCCGGATGTTGTAAATGAAATTGCAGCGATAGGTAGTGATTGTTCGCAATTTGTTGTGGAACTTCTGGATTTTTTCGGGAAAATGTACAAACAAGCTCAAGGCTTTGATGCTCCTCCGGTTCATGACCCTTGCGCTGTAGCTTATGTGATTGATCCTTCAGTTATTACTACACAAAAAGTTCCTATTGATATCGAATTAACAGGGTCATTGACATTAGGTATGACGGTAGCTGATTTCCGTCACCCAGCACCAGCTGACTGCCATACACAGGTCGCAGTTAAGTTAGACCACCATAAATTTTGGCAGTTGGTCATCAATGCGTTAAAAAATATTAGGTAACTCATGAATAACGAATTAGAACAAATGCCTTACGAGGCGCTTATTGAACGCAGTATGAATGCCTTACAAGCTAAAAATCAGTTTCATTGTGACACGTGGAAATTGGACCAAGCCGATTGGTCGGTAGACCAAGACGAAGGGACGATTATTTTTCACGCTCCAGACAATGTAATGGCGACTGCACCGGTACAAATCGTTGGAACATATGACCAAAACCAAGGCAGTTGGATGTGGAGTTGGGCAAATAGTTCGATCCAACCCGCGCTTACACATGATGCCATTGCAGTTAAAGCCTATGGTGAGCGCAGTGATAACCCGTTGTTGACCGCACGAGTGAGCGACATTGAAGAATATGACGCTTGGCAGCTCACCGCGTTAGCTTGCGAATTAAACAACCAGCAAGGTGTTTACCGAGGTGTCGCGGGTCACACGTTGGTTTTTATGACTTTTGGTGATGTTTCACTACAACAAATTTAGCTCGGGAATGGCTTATTCAGCAGTGAACAAGGCATTTAAACCCTCTTTGGTTGAGTGACCTGTCAGTTATACTGGTTTTCTTTTTTCAATCAGGAGCATACTCATGTTAGATATCGCACTTGAAGCCGCTAAACTAGTCAAAACAATGACGGTAGAAGCTTTCTATAGCGCGGGGAAATTTGACTATAAAGCCGATCGCTCGGTAGTGACTGAAACGGATATCCGAGTTGAAGAAGAAATCAGGGAACTGTTTGCGAAGCGTACACCTAATACCTTAGTTTTAGGTGAAGAATTTGGTTTTGAAGGTGAGCAAAAGTTTAGTTCGGGTTGGGTTATCGACCCAATTGATGGAACGCGTGCATTTATTTATGGTGTGCCGCTTTTTAGTACGTTAATTGCTTATGTTGAAAATGGGGAGCCACTCCTAAGTGTCATTAGTTTCCCTGCTATATCAACGATGTTCTATGCATCTCAAGGGGAAGGTTGCTGGTTGGAAAGCTCAGGGCAATCGTTACGGCAACTGAAATTGGGCGAACAATCCCCTAAATCATTATCAGAAGCTGTAATCAGTGCATCTGGGATCCACAGCAGTCATTATAATTCTTCTGAAGGCTCGCAAATTTATCATCTTGATGCCATCGTGGGCGAAGCGCGTGATTTTATTTTTGCAAATGATGCATACCAACATGCTATGGTTGCATCTGGTCGTATTCATGGTGCGATTGATACCATAATGAAACCATGGGACAGCGCTGCCCTCATTCCCTGTATTCGAGAGGCAGGAGGTGAGGTTTGTGGGCTGAATGGTGAACGCACACAAGCCATGTTTGCAGGAAGCTTGCTCTCTACTGCAACTCCAGAGCTTGCAGAGCAAATCGTAGAATTGATGGCTCCTTAAAGGTCAATGCGAGGTCAATATGGCCTCGTGCAGCCCTTTTTATTGATTAGCTGAAATCAAAATGCAAACGTAATTTTTGGCAGTGTAAACAACGGAATAAATAGCCCTGTGCGGCTCCATCTTCATCTAAAATAGTGGCTAGCTCTTCCACTGAAAAACCATAATCAGCCACATCGTCAGCAAGGGAAACAAACTCGTCGAGCCTATCTTTGATGTCTTTCCAACTAACGTAACCTATAAATTCACAGGGTTCATTACAATGAGCCAGCCAAGTCTCTTGCTGCCAACCATGATAACCAGGGGTGCGTTTGATTAGCTCATCAAACATTTCGCTTGGATAGGGGTTGATAGTCTGTAAAAACTCGCCGTTATTATCATATTCACAATCGATCCCTTCCACACTTTCTGGGTCTTGAAATTCTCCATCGAATTTTGCACTAGCAGAGCCATTTGCGATACACCAAGGGCAAAATGCGTTGATATCCTCAACGGAGTAAAAAGGGCTTTCATAATAAATATCTGTAAGTTGCTGGCAACAATCACAGGTGACAGTTTTGTCAGTGAGAAACGCTTTGGTTTCAATAGGGTTTGGGTGGTATTTAAAATGAGGAAGTTTTCGATTACCAAGTGACATATAAAAATCCTATGGAATAGGGGGTTATTACCCTGAATGACGATTTAATCAGGCTATCACAAAACGTGATAGGTCACTTTAATTCTCTTTCAACGAGTTTATTTAATTGCGTTTTTATTATTCAAATAATTTGAATATGAACAGCGATATTATTAGCTTTAACTTAAATATGGTTTGGCGATATGATACCTCCATCGAAGGCAACACGGGTTGCCTCCCCCTATAACGAACGAAGGAATTATATTATGAACATGTTTAAAACTTTAATGGCAGCTTCTGTATTATCGGTAATGGCTTTTGGTGCTTCCGCTGCAACCTTAACTGCAACTAGCGATACCTTAGACTCAGCAGAAGCGATTATTGCGGCAAAAGCAAAAGCTGCGGGTGCAGATAGCTACACCATTACCAGTGCACGTATGGGTAATTTTGTCACAATGAGCGCAGAAACTAAATAATATGTTGGGCTGTTAATCTTAATTAAATATTTTGTCCAAAATTTCGGATTTTACTTAAAGATTGCAACTGAAAAATGACATGCCCCCTGATAGCGGAGAAATCCCTATCGGGGTATTGTTATATCATCCACGCCTTAATTGATATCTGTGCGAATACATCGCATCCCAAACGGTCTATGTTATAATACTCTCCTTTATTTATTATTGGCCCTTTATCATTGTTAGGGGCTATTCAATGGCTTTCAACATCAACACAAAAGAGCAGCATGCATCAAAATACCCCAAAACAAGGCTACCATAACCTAAACCGCTTTTCCGTTGCGCCAATGCTCGATGGGATGCACCACAATTAAATATCAATAAGTTATAAAATCATGGTGCGCTATTGGTGTCCTGCTAAGTTTGTTTTTCTTATTCAGATAAGCATTCAAATGCTAATGAATAAAAATATTTTATGCTATCATTACAAAATAACTAGCAAGGTAAGCAAACAATAGGGAGATAAACTTGTATGCCTGTATTTATGGTACAAACCTCAGGTAGTCCAGAAAAGGTTGAAAAAGCTATTAATGCTATAGTTCCCCAAGGAGATAGGTATAAAATTGACTCCAAAGCTTGGGTTGTATCTAGTCCTAACAATATTGTTACCCCTAAAGAATTTTATGAGTTATTGGAATCTCATACAGTAGATCTCAACAATACTATAGTTACTCTTTTTACCGCATACTGGGGAAGGCACAATAGGGAACTGTGGGATTGGTTAAGCGTTAAAAAGGGGTAGTATATGAGTAAAAAAATGGACTTAAATGGCACTCCAAACCCAAATAGCACACCTAGTTCATCATCTGATAACTCTCAACTGCAATGGGTTATGCAGGAATTAAATAGATTATCGGCATCTCACAGTGCTATCAAAATTACTTTAGAAAATCATATAACTTCTATTACTAACAAAGTAGAAGTAAATCATGAAATTATTAAAGATAGATTAGATGACAAGTGTGATAATTTAAATCAAAAAATAGCAGATAAGCATGACACTATTTTAACAAAAATAGATGATAAAAATGACATACTAAGAGAATCAATACTAAGGTCAGAACAAACTGTTATTAACAAGATAAAAGATAATCAATCAGCGAATATTAGATGGCTTATAGGAATTGCAGTTGCCGCAGGTATCGCACTTTATAAGGTTTTCAGCTCATAATGTATACATGCTAGCTACATAGTAATAGCATTTTGTAGCTAGCATGTTTATTTAGCTTTGAATTTTATCAAATTCTTTTCTAGCGATGTTTCTTTGTTTATCGATCCATTCAGCTAAGTCACTAATATGAACCATTCTTGGTGATTTTTGGCTATTTTCATCTCTGTATGTTAAAAATGGTAATTCACCTAAAGCTGCTTTTTTATCTGCATATGCTGGTGTCAAATTTAAATATTTTTCAGCGACTATCTCTAGTGGTATCTGAGATGTTCCACATTCAGCCATTAATAAAAACATTGTGTTCATATTTATCCCCACATATCTGCCGCATACAGATTTAAAAATTAAATATCGTCGTTAACTGGTTTAATCAAATGCTGGTGGATAATAGACACATACTTAGCTTGATGGATTGCATCAGCTAATGCGTTGTGTTGTTCTCCTTCAAATTCGAGCGTACGCTTAGGATCAATACCAGCACTGCGACCAAGTTCTACAATGGTGCGAACATCACGGTTATTATAAAATTTCCAGAATGGCTCTAAATCACATACGTTATAGGCATTAGCTAAAACAACATTGTCAAAATCACTACCATTACCCCAGACGCAAATTTTATTCGATAAATGCTCTTCAGCAAACATAGACAAACATGTAAGCGTATACATAATAGGCTCTGCGCGCTCATCAACAATAGCGGCTCTTGCTTCACTGCTTTGCTTCATCCACCAAAGAACGGTATCGGCATCAATATGAAGCCCAACGCGCTCACAACTCGTTAAATCAACCGTGCGGTAGAAAGTAGGACCAATTTCACCCGTTGACGGCTCAAAAGCTACAGCACCAATAGAAACAATAGCGGCATTACCTTTATTGCTCATAGTTTCCAGATCTACCATTAAGTGCTTATATTTCATTGTTAGTCCTTATTTATCTAATTTATAAAGTGGTGTGACTTTAAGTGGTGAACCATGAGATTGAAAATGGATATCAATATTTTCAGATGCAACCGCATCAGTTGTGAATTGCATTTTTTCATCATGAAATACAGGGTACATCCAAGCTACAGGCTGCAAGTTATTAATACGCTCTAATTCTTTTTGTATTTCAGAGTATTTATCAGCTAACTTAACTACTAAACGGATTAGTTTTGAGTTTTCTTGCTCCCTTGTATCAAGTAACTTATGCCATTCGGCATCATCAGCGCAGAATGCTTCAATCAATTTAGTACTATCTTCGTTAATTTGAGAAATACGCTCAATATGCTCACAGAGGTTAATTACCTTATGGTAATTAGATAAAAGAGCAAAATATTCATATGGCGAACCATGACTCCAGTCGT
>NZ_JBIXLP010000017.1:0-9132 GCF_053543535.1 Providencia sp. AGC89 | reverse complement strand
AGCAATCTCAGCCTGTTGGTTAAGAATGGGGGTCTTTCTGTAAGACATTAACTTATCGGCAAATGGTTTGTTTCCGATGGACGCATTGTGCGACCCTGATATGAGCATCAGGTTGCCAAGACAATTGAGGTATTCAGAGCTAAAGTCTTCGGAATATTCACCCTGCTCATTGAGTTCATATCCTGTTTCGAGAGGACTTCCATCAGTAGGCGTGCGCGGTGCTATATGTTCAATTTGTTGGTTGGTAATCTTAAACCCTTCGACTGAATATCCAGCTCTCTGAAGATAACTCTCGTAGCTCCAAAGCAGGTAGCTTAGTACATTATTTCCGTACATCCCGCCATGTAGATAGTTCTTCATATTTGTATCACTCCAATACCATGTATCATTGAGCTTACTTGCTATTTTTTCTAATAAGACAGCATTGTTGCCATCGTAGGAGAGCAGAATTTCATTGAGACGCTCTTGGATATTTGCCCGACTATTGATGAGCTTAGCCCTAAAGGTTATCACTTCAAGAATGCGGAAAAGAGTTGGGAGATCTGAGGAGTTATAACGGTAGCCCTTAATAATGAATGGGTAAATGTACGCGGGGATCCCAAGTTTAAACAGCCTTTTCGCATACATACTCTTTTCATGTTGTAACTTATCTATGGCCACGAATGAATCGTTTAAACTTCGAACGTACTCTTTTATCCAGGTAACTTTGTCATCTTTGTTACGGAAAGCTTCCTTCAAGTCATCCAAAGTGCGGTAGGCATACCCCTTGATATACGCATTGTTGTGGTAAATCAGCACACTATCTTCATTAATCCGCTCTATGTTGTTGATTACCTGATAAATGCGTTTAAATATGTTCGATACAAATTCGATATTGTTATCAACATCGTCAGCAGGGCTATTCACGTACATCTGATACATGAAATACGATTTGACCTTTTCCATATTGGTCAATTCTTTGCCTCTATTATTTTCCAGTTCAAACATCAGAGCCGCATCCTTCTTACCCTCCAACTCGATGATGGTAAGGTCGGTATTTTCAAGCTTCTCTTGGATACTGACAAGGCGTGCGGTATCAAGTTTAGAGAGTTGTTTAGTGAAGTATGCTTTCGCTTCAAGTAGTTTCTTTTGTGATGGAGAATAAGCATCAAACTTATCTTGATTTTCGACAATTAAGCAGTCATAACAACTTCGATCATATTCAACTGGGCGGAGTTTAATATTTTTATCTCTGATGAAAGCTTCTTCAGTGTCTTCAATGTCAAAATTATGCTCTGACAGGTCATCTCGTGTCTTTAATACATTGAGTAGAGAGCGAACAAATATAGTAATGGTAGTGACCCTTTGCTGGCCGTCAATGATTTCGTATAACTTGTTCTTTTCAACGCATTCAAGAAGAATATTCCCGAAAAAATAGTTGTTTTCCCCATCTACTTGCTCATAAAGATCTGACAAGAATTCATTCCAGTTGTTCTCTCCCCAAGCATAAGCCCGCTGGTATACAGGGATCTCGTAACTAACCTTGGAGGGTTCAAAGAAAGCCAATACTGTGGTTTGATTAAAGTTCATTTCACTCCCAACACTAAACATTACAAAGTGTTTAATATCAAAAAGTTAATCATATCATATGCAGTAAAAGGAAATAGTGAATAATGCAGTATTTTTTGATTCATTACATTAGAATCCATATTTGGGCTTGTAGTGGCTCACTAAAACTGGCCACTGATATAGAGTTTTCCCATATTTTTATTTATGTGAACAAGGCAGACACTGATGGCATTCGTAACTCAGAAATGTCCAAAAACGAGTTTACCCGGCTGTCCGCTCCTCGCTCGTAGCAGACCTCGCAGTGTGTCAGACGGTCCGCTTCGTGCCAAAAGCGGAAGTAACGGGTAAGAATAAACTCAAAAATTTTTTTTTGTAGGCAATGAGGGGGGATTATGGCGCGTAGAATTGAACCTCGTGGCATAGCTAATGCTATTAATGGAAGCTTTGTCAGTCGTAACAATGATTTTGCAGGATACTGGGCTATTGGTCAGTTAAAATTACAGTCTCAGCAAAGAATATTATTCCAATTCAATTTATAGATAGGCTGTTTTTGCTGGAAATATTGAGCATGATAAATGAAATATCTCTCGTGACGGGGTCAAAGAAAATGTTAAATGAATTGGTGTTTGCTAAAAACCTCATTCATAGCCCAGTACCTTCATCTGCGGCACAGTAATATTTAGGTGGCTGTTGGGAAGTTTCTCTGGCTGCTGGATTTTAGTACTAGTTGTATTGTGGTACAGAATAATAGATAAACTGTAGCCATTGAAGGTCACTTGCACAGTTCTTCATGCTCGTTATGTTGCTTGCTCTGGGGGGAGCTTCCTCCCCTTTATGCACGTATTACACTTAGCAGGCTCCATTTACAAGTGATTTTCTTATGAGCTTGACTGGTCAGAATTTATTACACTTCAAATATCTCAGTAAATTATCCTACAAAATTAATCAAAGAGTCATTATTTTTAATAATGCGATCTCTGAGGATCTTTATTAAAATAACTATTGGAATCAACACCTGGGTTGCAGGGCCAGTAAAATGGATAGTTCTAAAACCACCTGTTACATCATAAATATCATTGAAAACGTTCACATCGATAAAATCATTGCCACTACCAATCAAATAAGTATCAATAGCATTAACTATTGTCTCACACTTATCCTTATTCATGCCGTTTGTTAATATTTCCTTTTTGAAATCATTCATCATTACATCAAGTATCATACTTTCTATTTCGAAATCTGCTTTCTCTTTTATATTTTTTATTCCAATTTCATCGGAAATATCTAGCAATATTTCATTGTATTTAACACCATTCCCTCTTAGTTTGTTTACGATGGAATCCCCACCCATCAACTGTATTTCATTTGTTAAAGCCTGGGTTTCAAGCTCTTTATCCGAAAAGGCACTATTTCTTTTATTTAATAATTTAGCTATTACCTCTCTTTCCTTGTTTGATGAGTAATATATTACGTTATAGAGAGATTCATCTTTCAAGCAGAACTCAATGGGTTTGTTACTACTGACAACCATGACTTCTTTTCTTGAGTTGTTATTAAAATCCAAATGATTAATTATTTTATGAACATTATCCCAATAATCAAGATGACCTAGCGAGTGAAACGGTCTGTTCATAATTCTTCCATTTAGTTCCTCATCAATCACAATCGGATGTGCACCTATGCATTTTTCAAAGTCAGGCTTGATTTTTAAAACAAGATCGGCATCTGAGTGAATGTTGTATATATTCCCAGATATCACGGTTAGTAATTTTTTGCATTCAGCATTACTTAGATTTCTTGCTCCTGCCATGAGTATTAAATTATTTATATTTATAATTTTAAATTCATCACTCATTGCTAAAATAGATTCAATGATTAATCTAGCACCAAGAGAATGAGAATATATATTTATAGCCTCATATTTCTTGCTATTTTTTTTTAAAAAACGAACCAATAAAACGTAAAATTTATATTTCAAGTTACTGATACTTTGTTCGACTGCTTTAAATCCGCCAATTTGAGATGATATGGCATTCACGGCAAAAAGATAGGGGTTTGGTTTTAAGGCAATCCCTAAAAGGTCTGCGCTAGAGAAATTATTCAATATCGAACCGCTAGGCCAAAATGCGAAGATATTAGAATCACTTGCATTTACTTTAGCTACATGGTTTTTTAGCTTATCTCTATCACTTTCAGTTGAAGCGGCAGAGTAACCATGAATAAAAATATTCAAGGTATCCCCTTGCCCATTGCCACAACGCTCAAAAAAAATATCCTCTTTCATGACATTCCTTTATTAATTCTGAAAATAGTGAAAACATTATAATGGAATTTAAAGATTGAAATGCCATTAAATTTAAGTTTTTAGATGGGATATATATAGAGTAAGTAATGAGAGCAATCTGAGAGAGGAAATTTAGTAAGCCTGGACAACCTGGCTTTCAGGGGTAATATTCTTCGAATTGAGATCCACTGTAGTTATCAAATCGTAACCACTGGCCATTGAAAGGCTGGCGCACCGATCCAATAGGTCTATTTCGCTACTTACCCAGAATGATTTCTGCCCCCTTTGTGCTGACTGTTCTCGTTGTAGACATCGTCACGATAGATAAACATGATAAGGTCGGCATCTCGCTCAGACCAGCCGGTCAGGCTTAGTTATGTTCTACCCAACGAAACCTGTTAGTTCAAGTCTGAGCTAATGCCTCTCAATTAAACCTGACTGGTTCCAAAGTTTCTAAAGTCAGTCATGAACTCTTTGGTATTCATTTTAGCCAGATACGTCATGCGTAATAGGAAATCAAAATAATTAGAATTACGAGTCAGAGCATCTCGTCTATCAAATCGAAATACGGGGTTCTCTGGAAAGTTAACTAATGGTGCATAGTCTGGGTACGCTAAGCCAATGGCGCTACACCATGCCCGTTGTATTCTAGTCGCCATATTATTGGCATCATCTTGTAAATAGTTGCCTAAATAGCCGTATATATCTCGATTAAATAACAAAACTAAATGGTAGTGAGGATATTCACTTTCATTACGTTCTCTTACCCAAGCATAATAAGGGAGTGCTGGTGTACCTGAACGCCCCGTACGATGATGTGCGGCTCTCAGTTGGCTTTTCAGTGACTCGATAAAACGGGTAATGGCTCGCTCATCCGTGCGTTGAAAACATATAGGCATATCCGGGGCATCAGGACTACTATCCTGAGCGAATCGTAAATCAACTCGGATTGCAAATACTCGGTTATGGTGTTCTAGTGTATTCTCAACCACTGCCAGTAATCGACGAAGGATATAATACGATATCGAGGAATCATAGCGATCACTCGCGATAGTTATCAGTTGATCCAATTCTGTTTTAGTTAATGTATAATCTGACATTTTTATTACCTTACTATCATAGAAATAGCGATATCTGTATTCGTGTTTAAGTACCTATCGCATCCATAACACAGTGAGTTATAGACACAATAGGTACGGTGATTAAATAAACATTGCTTTGTTGATTGATAGGTGTTATTGTTATAAATTAGTATTGTATTTAGTAAGATGATATATATTACCTATACCGACATCATTCCATTTAATAAAAGACAGACTCAACCCTCCCCAAAGCCGCAATAAATCTCGCTTGGTGATATAATCCTACTCACTGATATTATTAAAAATAACTCTGAAGTTATCCTTATCTTGGTGAGTTATTGAGTATGAATACTCCTCTGCTACTCAACGGAATATTCAATCGTTCGGCTAGCTCTTCAGGTGTCATTCTTGCCCCCGTAAACTTGACATAGTTAATCCCATTTTTTTCGAATAATTGAACTTTGGCTTCCTGCTGTAGTTTTTCTAATGCAGGCCGCAAACGGTCAGAGCGTCTCAGTGAATAGGGGCCATTTTTAATGATGTCATTTCGCCTAAAATCATAAGATTTATTACTGACAAGATGCTCCTCCAACCATAACAGGAGTTTTTCAGCATCACTAGGCTCCCTCGTTTCATCAGTTTTAGCGATAAAGTGATTGAGATACCACTGTGTGATATAAAATGCCGCATTCAAGGTTTCTTTTGTGATCAGCGTTGAATTCGGTGTCATAAAAACCTGCATCACTGCCGCAATTCTCGACGCATGTTCCATATAGCGCGCAATAAAATCCTCATAATGTGAAAATGCCGTGTCCTGCTTTATACAATCTGATATGATTCGCTGCTGTTCATACCAGTATTTTTGTGCCTCCACCGTTAATGTGATACACTGACGTTCACCACCATACTCTCTTCGCAATGCAGACTTGTCTAAGTGCGCGATCAAAACGGAAGAGAAGGCATCAAATGCATGCGCGTCTAATCGTAAAGTGTTCAGGTCATCCAACCTAGTTAATGAATTGTTCAAATCCACGAATAAAAAACGGGCTAGCCCACCAGAATATCGAAACTTCGTGCCTTTTTTCCTCAAATAATGATTAAACAATTCCGGCTGTAACATTAACAAGATGCTAAAACGGGCATCTGAAATAAAGTCGCTGTCGCGTGAAACACGGCTCACCGAAATACTCTCTCCACACCAGAGTGAATTTAATAACGAAATTTTATGAAATAGATTGCCGTCAAACAAAGCCCCTGCTTCATCTGAGGCCAGTGTTAACACTGGATACCCTTGCCCTAATTCCCGAGTTAATGCCTCGCTGGTGGGATCATTGATAATTAAACGCCTTTGAACCGGCTTAACAGGCGCTTGTTGTAGGCATTCATCTAACTGACGACGAGCCTCAGCCACATCACCGTTATCCTTAAACATTTTTTGATAATGTTTCTCATGAGCTTTTAGCTCTATTTTCCAAATAGCCTCATGCCGTTGATACTCCGCCTGTGCTGAACCATATTCTCTTTTTTGTGCTTCTTCCCACTGAATAACCGGTGCTATCAACATTCTGAATACCGTCGTCTTTTTACTGCCCGACTTGGCGAGCACAAGCGTATAAAGTGAAGTGGGATAGCGAATCCCTTGGATAGGTTGAACATCAAAGTTATCGTGACATCCCATACCCATAACTCCTAATAGGGTAGGTAAAATAATATCTGTGCTAGCCCCTGTTTGAGCGTGTATGTGCCCGATCAACTGCTGAAAAAATTCAGGTAAAAATTTCAACTGCAAACATAGTTCTGGATTGCCATTTGACATTTTTCTTGCTCCTTAATTTGATAGACAATTAAACTTCACGTGAAGCAACCCATTTTTCGATCTCGCTGTATAGCCATCCAACTGATGATATCCCCAGCTTAATCGGTTTAGGAAAATCCTCATCGTAATACTTCGAGCGAGGGTTTAATTTTTCATAAATACTGGATCTGGATATCCCCAGAATAACGGTTAACTCAGTCATACGTAAAATACGTAATGGTGAATTTGTCTGATTTCTAGTTTCTTTTTGGTTGGACATCTCATTTTCCTTTGTTGATCCGATGACTTAACTAGACTTTGCCATAAACAATGAGAAAATATCCCGTAGTAAAATGGAGACCAAAAGGAGATGAAAGTGCCTACACACACATTTGCTGAAATGCTGTATAAAGTTTATGAAATACTTGGACTGTTTAAAAAAAACACGAATAGAAGAGATTTACGTAATCATTCCAATTTTTCATCTCACCAAATGTTTTTTGCGAAAGCTTTAGATGAAATAATTGATACGATCGACAATCAAGAAAGCCTAGACAAACAAATCAGATTAGTCTTGTTTTACAAATATGAACAGCTATACAATAAATTTGTCAGTACTAATCTAGTATCGACTTTAAATGCAAAAGAGATAATGATACGTTTTACTGAAATTGTAATACCTGCAGTTATAGCATTAGATATACATATAACACTTCGTGGCTATAGAAAAGAAGATCCATTCAATTTTTATTATCACATACGTAAATTTTTACTTAGCGAAAAATACAATAAAAATAATGAAGAATTAATATATCAGAATGCAAAAAAATATTTAAAAAAATACATAAAGTCGCTGAACTTTGAGCCCTCCATTGATCTCAGCTCAATAATTTCATTAATTGATAATATTAGAAAAAGTTCTAAACAGAGAACAGCATCAATTAATACAGCAATAGATCAATGCCTCTCAATCGCCAACTTGATGGGATATAAAAAAAGTTATAAATTTGATCTCCTTAGAGTAGCCTACACTTCAATAAATACATTGCTATTATTTCAAAAAGAAACCAATTTACTTGATTTCGTTTATAATAACTATGAAAAAATCATAAAAAAAGAAATAAAAGAATATGAACCAATATCAAAGTTAAACAATTATTTGTATGATGGGAAAAATCACTTAATTATATTAGGAATTGAGGACGAAATTGTCGATAAAAACTCAACTGAAGTCATTAATAGCATTATTAGTTATTTAGATATTCCTATATTGAATAATCCTATTGTCAAAGATATTATTTACGAAATAGAGCGTTTTACATTTAATTTAGATTATCTTGTGCCATATTCAAAATCTTATTTTAACCTACTCAAAAGACATCTCAATAAATACGACAAAAATAATATATTGAAACCATACTTAACATTTATAGACATAATACTATTATTACAAGATGAAAAAATCGATGCTGCCTTTAATTTTATTAAAAATATAAATAAAAAAAACCTACCCTTAGGTTTTTTAAACTCAGCCATTTCAACTATTGATTTGGCTTTACAAATAAAATTAAAGAAAAAAACGATAAGAAATGGTTCTTTAATTCCTTTGATTAATTCAATTTTAATCACCAATAGCATTTATATAAAATACTACCCCATTGCTTACCACATTGAAAACAATAAAATCAGGGAAAATCCCATTATAAAAAACCCAAATAATATTATACTAATGCAATCAATAGCAAGATATAACCTCATGATAAGTAAAATAACCGATGAGAAAAATTATAAATTTGATGAAGTTTTCCCTCACGCAATCAATGGAAGTCTGAATCACCTTGATAAATTACTTGAAAAATTAATTAAACACGTTCTAAATTTCAATATTAAAGATGATGTTATCGCAAAAAAAATCATAGAGAAAAAAATATATACGTATTCAAATCTTAATAAAAATCTAATAAACATTCTTAATGATTGTTCATTGTACAACTGTATAGGCTGCCTTTCAATTCTATATGACTACCTTCAAGCTCCAGGAGAGGAGTTTGAAAATATTCGTCTTTTTATAAGCAAGCCAGAAAAAGAAATCAACAATTTACGTAAAGCATTACATATAGCTGAAAATATATTATATGAAAATAAACAAAAGAAAAAAAGTGCTGTCCTAGATAACTAAGAACTAACTCCAGAAGGGATTGTCAGAATGTCATAACGGGTAATTTCTGAAGGTGAAAATATGGCAGTTAGCAGATGATGGCTCAGCGATGAACCTCATATTCAGTCACGGAAGGATGAATCAGAAGCCATCAAAAACACGGATTTTAAGGCCCACCGCTGGGTTGTAGAGAGAACACACAGTTGGATGAATCGCTACCGTCGTGTCCTGACTCGTTGGGAGAAGAAGGTCGAGAATTATGAGG
>NZ_JBIXLP010000016.1:0-9588 GCF_053543535.1 Providencia sp. AGC89 | reverse complement strand
ACCGCTACGGGAAAATATCGCTGAAGCCTCACGCCAATTGGAATCCCTGCAGCAAATGGTCAATACCAAAGCCAATGTCTTGATTGAGCTGGAGCGGCAAATGAGTTACTTGCGTCAACAAACCTCCAGTCAGCTGCAAGAACGTTTTATGCAAAACACCCGCTTTAATATCGTCACCCCTGAAACCCAAAAATAAAGGAGCCGCAATATGGCCGTGATAGATACCGTCTATGTGCTCGGCGGCGGTGAATACATGATGCAAGTATTCAACGGTGTCGCTGCATTGATAGGCTCTGATACGTGGGACTCCATGTTCCGCATTGTATTATCGATTTCTGCGGTATCGGTACTGATATCGTTTATGAAAGCCCATGACCCGAAAGAGCTAATTAAATTTACCGCGATGATTGTATTGGTCTCCAGTGTGTTGTTAGTACCCAAACGGACGGTGCAAATTATTGACCGTACCAACCCGACGGGGGTCTATTTAGTCGATAATGTCCCGTTAGGGTTAGCGGCACCGGCTAAATTTATTACCTCGATTGGAACGGGATTGACTGAGTTGTATGACATGATATTCCATACCCCTGATTCATTGACTTACAGTAAAACCGGCATGTTATTTGGGGCAAATCTGGTCGGAAATCTCAGTGATGCGATGATGGTTGATGGTGATTTGGCGGAATTGATGGGGCTTTACACCAAAAACTGTGTCATTGGGGATATTTTAATTAACCATAAATATTCATTCCAAGAGCTGATGAGTAGCCGTGACCCTTACACGCTCATTTTCCAAAAACCAAGCCCGTTACGCGGCATTATTGTGCCCTACGGTAACACTGCTGCCGTTGGCGCTAATGGTGTTGCACAAAGTGGTTTCTGGACGTGTGCAGATATAGCAAAACATGTCTTAATGCCAAAACTCAATATCGATACACAAACGGGCGGAAAAACCTGGAATTACATGGTGAAACAAATCTTTGGTGGCCGTCCTGATGCTAATGTGTTGTACAGTAATATGATGGGCGATAGCTATAACTTTTATTACCAGGGGTCAGAAACCGCCAGTCAGTTGATGCGAAATTCCGTGGTGATGAACGCGCTTAAAAACGGTATCAGTGCTTACAGTGCGCAAAGCGGCGATACCGCCAGTTTAGTGAACCTCGCATCCACGTCGTCATACAATAAAATGCGATTAAGTTGGGCGACGTCATCCCAAGTGGCGGTTTCCTTTGTGCCGATATTGAATACCATTTTATTGTCGTTAGTGATTGCGCTCTTTCCTATCTTTATCTTACTGGCGGTCATTCACTCATTATCGGTCAAAATGTTATTCAACTACATCATGTCCATTATTTACCTGCAATCCTGGCCACCGATGTTTGCCATTTTAAATTACGCGACCAGTTTTTACTTGCGAGGAAAAACGGGCGGATTGGATTTTAATCTGGCCAATCAAGCCAGTATCCAACAAATGCACAGCGATATCGGGTTAATTGCCGGTTGGCTATCTATATCGATACCGTTTATTGCCGTTGCTATAGTGAGAGGGCTAGGTCCTGCAATCGCACAAGCGGGGAATTATTTAGGCACCGCCATCAACAGTTCGGCGACAGCCACTTCCTCACAAGCAGCGGACGGAAACTGGTCATTTAATAATATGCAATCAGGCAACGTAGCTGGCAATAAATGGGATACCAATGCCAGCTTCCGTGATGGTCAGATGACACGGCAACTGGCCAGTGGGGCAAGCAGCACGGTAACCAGTAGTGGCCAAGAAGTCATGGATATTAGTGGCGCGATGTCGCGACTGGCTGTATCCATTAAAGGCAGTAACGCCGCGGTAAGTTCGTTACAACAAAGTGCTAAACATGCCGAAGTGCAAGCAATGAATGCTCAGAAAATGAACCAACATGCGGTGAACAGCAGTTGGAATATGTTATCGCAGTTTCATACACAAAATGGCAATAGTGCAACCTTATCGAAGCAAAGTGATAGTGGGGAAGGTGTTAATCGTCAAGCTGCCATGGATAAAATTTGGAGTATTGCTGAGTCTTATGGCAAAGCGAATGGGTTGACGACACAAGCGTCATTCAATGAATTGATGGACAAAACATCTAGGGGAACGATAACAGCAGGCACTAAGGGGGAGTTAAATTCACCATTTAAAGGAATTATTGGTGGTGTTGGTGTTTATGGGGATGCCAATGTTTCCGGCTCAACGGGGTCTTCACACGGTACGCAAGAATCCAGTAATGAGAGTAAAGACATGCGTCATGACCAAAATGCACAGTTACAACAGCAATTTAGAGAGGCAAGGGATTATTTTGACCGCAACAGCGTGACAACCGGTGCGAGCCAAAATGACAATGAAGCAAATTCCCATATCCAACAATTCGCCGCCTCGCTCAATGTTGCAGACACTTATCATGAGCAGTATGCCTTGAATAAAACGAAGAGCCAAGAATACAGCGATATGGCGAGCTGGGCCCAAAATAATAGCGCACAAATTGACCGTGTCTTTGATCAGCAATTTGCCAGTTTTGTTCGCCAATATGCGCCTGACCGCGCGGATGAATTGCTGGGGAACACCAGTGACCCGATGGTTGCTAAAGAGTTGGATGGTTTGGCGAAACAGTTTGTCGATACCAATCTGCTCCCTAAATTGAAATCAGATTACGCGAATAACCATGGCAAAATTGAATCCATGGACAATACCGAATCGAGTTATCGCGGGATGTCAGAAGGGGATATTCGCTATCAACATGATGCCAATAATGAGGTTATTCAAGGTTTAGCGGATGATGCGGAGGTTAAACATAATGTGAAATCCAGTGTCGAGACGAAACAAAATCAAATTGAGCGAGATATTCAATCCACAAAAGAATATATCGATAAAGGAAAACGACCAATTCAACAAAAACAAGTTGAACTCGAGCAAGAATACAAAGACAAGAAACAAAAACACGAAGAAGGACTTGCTAAGGAAAAAGAAAATCAAAAATTACTGCCCGATCATGATAATTTAAAAGAGCGGGTTGAATTGCAACCGACTTGGCCACCTACCGTTGCCATTAACAATAATAAGGAGCGTAAATGATAAAGAAGCCGATAAGTATACTGTTAATATTTTTTATTTCATTTTTTTCGTTTGCCAATGTTACTGTGATTGGTATTACGATAAATGAAGACAGAAAAGAGGATGTCTTAAAAAAATATAATGTAGTCGAAGACAATAATGGGAATTTCATATTAAATCCAAGTGAAGTGCCAATTGAGGGGGTAAGGAGTGCTGGGGTTGGCTTCGATAAAAAAAGTGGTGTTGTTAAATATTTAGTTATTGGTCACAATAATAGTAAATATGATTATTTTTTTGATCTATTAAATAAAAAATATAAGTTGGTAAAAAAAACGAAACCATCACCTGGAGCACGTTACTCAGAATTTGAAAAAGATAATGTAATAATTATTTTGAATTCAAATTATGAATCTGAAAACATGCTTATTGCCTATGTAGATAAAAATATAAAGATGGAGGACGATGAAGATAAAAAGAAAGAAAATCAACGAAAACTTAAGGAAATAGATCAATTGTAATCTGTGTAATCCTAACGCACTTCGTTTGTTAACAGTCTATTCCCCTAAATAATAAATTTTTCAGGGGAATAGACTGTCTCGTCTCAAGAGGTTTCCAATGGCTGATGAAATTGATGTCTCTCAAGCTGAGAGCGATTTTTTGCTGTCTCTAAGATTGAGTCAACGTGCTCAATATCAGGGGCAGAGTGCAAAAGTGTGTGTTGAGTGCGGTGACAATATCCCGCTGGCTCGTCGGATGGCGTTACCTGGGGTTCAGCACTGTGTGTGTTGTGTCGAACGCCAAGAGTTGTTCCGTCCCCGATAGTTAATTTTGTGAATTATTCCATTCTTTGATATGCCTATAAAAACCGAGGTTATAATGAAAAAATTAATGTTTAATAAAGTCGTGCTTTTGAGCTCACTTTTACTATTATCCCACACCGTATTAAGTCATGAAATGAAAAGTCCCTACTCCGAACAAATTATTACCCAATGTGCACGGTATGTTATTGGTCATCAACAGCCGAATCAGTCTGATAAGGCTTATATTCGTGAGTACCTAACCTATTTTGGTGAGCACGGTTTGAATTCGACTAAGATGAGTGACTATCTCACCCGACGCCCTAAATTGTTGTCATCTGAAAATATCGGGCAATTCATTACGTTACTTGAATTAGAGCGTGATTTTGGGGTGACATTGTGCGCGACTCAAACTCAGGAACATCTACCTATTTTAAAGGAAAAATTAAATCTCAATGAAATTGAGTGAAATTCATTTTTAATTAAACTCAATTCTTTTTTATAACGCAAAATTCTTTGTGTGATATTTTTTTATTGAAATGATTACGTTAAATAAATTGAAAAAAACCGTTTTATTTAATTGAGAATCTAATTCTCCATCGATAATGTCAAATAAGAAATAATGAAGAGGTTATTCATTATCCTCTATGGTTTCCTTTTACTTTCAGAGTGATTATATTATGAGTTCAACCAAGCATATTACGCAGGGTGGACAAGTCTTTAGCTATATGCTCGGCATGTTCATGCAAGTCAATAAGCGAATATCCTTTTGGCTTATTCTGCTTTTCTTAATGATCTTCCCGATTATTTTTTATTTTAAAGTGCCACTACAAGAAATTAAAAATGGTGGATTATATTGGTGGTTATATTTAACCGCAGGCGGTGAAAAAGCCTTATATCGCGTGGCGCCTATTTATGAAGTGGATTTTGATGGTCAACTTTATCGGTTTACCTCAGATGCGATATTAAAAGACGATTACATGATCTATGCCGGTAATATCGTGCTACAAGAATTGGGATTATCCCTATTATGGGCGTGTATTGTCATTATTGTGCTGTTTTTTGTCATCTACCGAGTATTTCATGGCTTAGGTAAGCGTCAAGCGAATGATGATGTGATTGGTGGGCGTACATTAACTGAAGATATTAAGTCCGTTCGTAACCTGCTTCATGCACGACGCGAAGCGTCACCTATTACTTTTGACGGATTACCCCTGAAGCTCAACAGTGAAGTCCAAAATATGTTGATGCACGGTACGCCAGGGTCAGGAAAGTCCAATGCCCTGAATAAATTACTTATTCAGCTTCGTAAGCGAGGCGATATGGTGATTGTCTATGATAAAGGGTGTTCGTTAATCAAACAGCATTACAATGAAAATATCGATAAGTTACTGAATCCGCTTGATAAACGATGTGAAAATTGGGATTTATGGAGTGAATGTGTCACGACACCCGATTTTGACAGTGCATCTAATACGCTCATACCTCAAAGCACCTCGGAAGATCCGTTTTGGACGGGCTCAGCGCGTACTATTTTCACTACGGTGGCCTCAAAACTGGGCGCTGATCCAAAGCGCAGTTATAACAAGTTATTACGGACGTTACTGGCCATTGATCTCAAAACGTTACGCGCGTATGTGGCGGGGACGGAAGCCAGTAATTTGATGGAAGAGAAGGTAGAAAAGACCGCGATTTCTATTCGCGGTGTTCTGACCAATTACGTCAAAGCCCTGCGTTACCTACAAGGAATTGAGCGTAATGGCAAACCCCCTTTTGCTATCCGTGAATGGATGAAAACCGTCAATGAACCGAAAAAACGTCACGGTTGGTTGTGGGTCACCAGTAATGAGCGGGAGCATGAGTCACTAAAACCGTTAATTTCCATGTGGTTATCGCAAGCCGCAAATACCTTATTGGAAATGGGCGATAACCGAGAGCGCCGTGTGTGGTTTATCTATGACGAGCTGATTTCCTTGCATCAGTTACCGAATTTACCCCTTATCTTATCGCAAGGTCGTAAATTTGGCGGTTGTTTTATCCTTGGTTTTCAGAACAAGGCTCAACTGAATGTGACTTATGGGAATGAAAATGCTGATGCGATGATGGATTTACTCAATACCCGTTTTTTCTTTCGTTCACCCGATGAAAGTATCGCCAATTGGGTACGAGGGCAGCTGGGGCAAACGCGTAAAAAAGTGGCGAGCGAGCAATACAGTTTTGGTCCTGAAACCGTGCGGGACGGGGTGTCATTTAGTAAGCAACAAGAAGATGTGGATTTAGTTAACTACTCCGATGTGCAAAAACTGTACGATTTAACATGTTATATCACGCTTCCTGGGGACTACCCGGTCATTAAACTTGCTATGAAATACGAAAAGCTGAAAGTCATCGCGGAAGAATTTATTCCCCGACAAATCAATGACAGCTTAGACCAAGAGATTGAAGCTGAAATTGACGAGCGGTTAAGCCTAGGAGCGCTTCCTGACGTGGTCAATCAGACCATTGATAGCTTAATTAGCGGCAAACCGATTGAAACACACGTTGATACGGCACAAAACAATATCGCTCCGGAAGTGGCTCAGACTCAACCACAGTCTATCGTTGAGCTCACATCGCAGTCAGTCACACAAAGCTCCACGCCGATAACAACGGAAACCGCAGCATCCGACAATTCACCGGAAAACCAAGGCGGGCAGGAGGTCATCATTGATAGCGTCAAAGTGAACACCGAAACAGGGGAGATTCTCGGACGCGTTATTGATGAGGAACAAAACCCACAAGACCTGTATGACAGTTACACGCGCATGCGGCAGGACGAAAAGGAAATTTTTAACCGACCCAAACCTTCCCAAGAAAAGCCAAAACACATAAATGATGATCATGATGAACCGGAGATGTGGTGATGCTGACTGTTGCACCGATTGCCAATAATGCGGCAAATTATTATACCCATGAAGACAATTATTATTTTCTCGGCAACCTTGAAGCCCGCTGGATGGGTGAAGGTGCTAAATCCCTGGGATTAGAAGGCGAAGTCACTAAAGACCAATTAGGTGAGATCCTTGAAGGGCGCTTACCCAATGGCCAAAGTCTTGAACGCATGGAAAACGGTAAAAATGCGCACCGTGAAGGGCATGACTTAACGTTTTCAGCCCCTAAAAGCGTGTCGGTTCTCGGTATTGTACTGGGCGATAAACGGATGATAGAGGCTCATAATCGTGCCGTTGAGGTTGCGCTCCATGAAGTAGAAGCTCTTGCCTCTACACGGATGATGGTTGAAGGTAAAACATCACTGGAAATGACCAAAAACCTTGTCGTTGCGGCATTTAACCATGATACGTCTCGGGAGCATGATCCACAGCTCCATACGCATGCACTTGTGATGAACATGACAGAACACAATGGTGAGTGGCGCACGTTATCCAGCGATACACGAAGCAAAATGGGGTTCAGTGAAGCATTGTATGATTTACGGATCGCATTAGGGGAAATCTATCAAAATACACTGCGTAAAGAGATTGAAGGGATGGGATTTAAAACCCACAACGCAGGACGTAATAGTTTGTGGGAAATGGATGGTGTTCCTGTAACGCCCTTCTCTCAACGTCGTCAGCAAATCCTTGATGCGGTGGGGCATGAAGCCTCACTCAAATCTCGTGATGTGGCTGCCCTCGATACCCGTCAGGCGAAAACAACCCCTGAAAAAAGTGAATTGCTAACTGACTGGTTTGACCGCTTGGATAAAAATGGCTTTGGCCCTGAAGAACGCAAAGCGTTTTACGCTGAAGCCGAGCAGCGCCTTGCCAAAGGCAAGATGGGCGATGCCTCTCGGGAGATACAGCCCGATATTACCCGCGCCGTCACCGATGCCATCGCATTACTCAGTGATAAGCAACTTAGCATGACCTACAGCCAAGTGCTCGCCAAATCGTTAGGTGGTTTAGAAGCCCGTGCGGGCATGATAGCGCAGGTACGTGAAGCCATCGATGTGGCGATTGAACAGCGTCAACTTATTCCACTGGATGAGAAAAAAGGGTTGTTTACCTCGTCCATTCATTTGATGGACGAGCTGAAGTTACAACAAATCGCCACCGACATGAAGCAACATAACCGCACGGTCAGTTTTCAGGCGCGGACAGAGGCCCTCAGTCCCGTGATGGAAAAAGTAGCCGATACGTTACCCAGTATTGCGATTGTGGCCAGTCAAGGGCTTGGTAAAGCTCAGCGAGACGGGGTATTAGACGGTGTCACGATGGCCCAATCACAAGGGCGTGACGTGGCGGTGATGACCCTTGATACAACCAGTCGTCAAGCCTTTGCCAATGATAAGCGTTTTGCTTATGTTCCGAAAATGACCCTGGGTGACGGTCAACCGCTTAAACCCAACAGTACTTTGGTGGTTGCCAATGCCGAAAAACTGTCATTGAAATCGGCCTTATCTCTACTGGAAAGTGCGCAATCTGCCAATGTGCAAGTGCTCATGATGGACAGTGGCGGCCGCAAAGGCACGGGAAACGTGTTGGCAACGTTACAAGATGCGGGAGTGCCGCGTTTTCAAGGCGAGGCTTCATCTGTCTTGACGGTGAAAACCGCGCATATACCCGATAAAAATCATCGTTATGCGGCACTGGCGGCGGATTACGCGCAGCTGCACAGCGACATGAAACCCGTGGTTGCGCAGGTCAGTGGAATTCGGGAGCAAAAAATCGTGACCGATACCATTCGCCAAACGCTCACCGAGCGCGGAATGCTCAGTGAAAAAACGGTGACATTGACCCAGCTCAAACCCGTGTGGCTCGACAGCCATTCTCGCAAGCAAATCGACAGCTACCGTGAAGGCATGGTGATGGAGCGTTGGAATGCGGACAAAAAAGAGGTTGAGCGTTTTACCATTGACCGCGTCACCCCTGAAACCCGTTCCGTCACCTTGCTTGACAGTCAAGGGCAAAAACAGGTGATGAAACCGCAGCAATTTGATGGTCAGTGGAGTGCGTATCAGCGTCAAACGATGGAAATCGCCCAAGGTGAACAGTTAACCATACTGGCGAAGCAAAATAAGCTCTCTGCACGTGACAGGGTCACGGTATCGGGGTTTATGCCAAACGCCATTATGGTCAATTTCAACGGCAAAACGCACCGTATTGATGTACGGGACGGTATCAAGGCCGATTATGGTTATGTTACCGCGCCAGGGCAACAGGCTAACGATACGGGCACAGTGTTATTGGCCGCGTCTGCGCGGGATACGCAGCCGACCTTACTGAATACCGCTGCACGCAGTGGTGAACATATTACCGTGTATACGCCACTGGATAAGATGGAAACTGAGCGTCGTTTATCGCGTTCGCCAGTCTATCAGCAAGCGCGACAGTTAGCGGGGGTTGAAGGATTAGACAGCAAAGCCATTGAACAAGCGGCCGATAAAGCCACGGAAGCGTTATTGTCTAAGCCCGAAAAAGCCCTGCAACAAGGCATGACATTAGCGCAAGAGAGTCAAGTTTTTTTCTCGCGCATCGATGCGATTGCCAAAGCGTTACCATTACACAACTCGCTCGACAGTCAATCGCTGGGGAAAGCCTTTGACCGTTTAGTCGCCCAAAAAACCATCATCCCCGTGACCAGTGGTAAAGGGGCGGCCCAACAACACTACGTGACGGCCAGTACCTGGGAGATGGAAAAGCAAATCCTCACGACGATTTTAGCGGGCAAAGA
>NZ_JBIXLP010000015.1:0-28346 GCF_053543535.1 Providencia sp. AGC89 | reverse complement strand
GTAAAGTTCCAAGCTGCCGCCAGTAAAGTTCCTAGCTGCCACCGGTAAAGTTCCAAGCTGCCGCCAGTAAAGTTCCAAGCTGCCGCCGATAGAATCCTGAATTTATACATCTTTTCTAAGCTTGTTAATACGCTCCAACACATCAGCGCACCGTTGTTTATACTTCCGAATCCTAGCCTCATTTTGTGCTGCTATTTCTTGTTTCCTTTGCTCTTTTCCATCCTCTGTCAGCTCTAACCTCAGCCGTTCCCCATCTAATTTCAGATAATAGTTACCATCACTAACCCCCATGCCTTTCGTAAACATGGCTTCAACGTGGGGAATATCAAAATCAATACCGACCTCATTGGCAAAAGTGACTATTTCAGACTGAATTTCTTTATCACTCTCGCTTAGTTCAATTTTTGATACCTGTCTTTGCTGATTACCCTGTGATATTTCGCTGCCTGCGGCGTTATTAGCGTCTGTTTCTATAAACGCGAAACCGTATTCCTTAATGTTGCATACTTCACCTGAACCCTGTTCAGGCTCATAAAATTGCACATCTGATAGATTAGATGTGATCCGCGATCTACAGTTATTGACAGGACTCCGAGGCGCTCCGCTGTCGCTTCTTAAAAGATTAAGATCAACGTCAACGGCGCTTTTCTTGACGATTTGATACTTTCTGTCGCGCGTTTTAATGACTGGGGCGCCGGCTTTTAATTGGTTGTAGATACCAACAACCTTCTGAACATCTTCACCGTAGACATTTACATCACTGACTTCACGGGCAACACGTATTGTTTCTTCGCGCCGGCGAATACATGGGCCACCCTGTGACATAACATATTCAAAGAAATCACCGCTATCTGCTGCTGCGCGCACTCGCTCTGCAACTTCACCAAGCTGATCAGCAATAGAGACGCCACGCAAACAAGAACGACGGCACTCTCGATAAGCGCCTTTTGATGGGAGTTTATAGAAATGAAATTGTGGTATACGCCAAGTTGAAGCCCACGCAGTAACAGCCGCCGCCATACTTTTTAAATCTTTACCGGTTTCGTGGTCTATCTCACCATCAAGGGCGTAACCGTCGATATTTTTAGCGATATATTTTGCGATATAGCCTACTGCACCACCGCGGTTCATGTGTTTACATTCAAAACGGTATTTATGTGCGCCAGCCTCGTCACCATCTTCTTTTAAAGCACGCTTGCGCATAATATCAATGGCATCAGCCCTACTTGCCTTATCAACAAAAAGCAGCATGTGCCAATGTGGTGTACCATCATGATGCGGTTCGACAACCCGAACACCATAAACATTAATGTTATTGTCATTAAATGCCGAACGAATACGCGACCAAACTTTAACTAAATACTGTTGCCCATCCTTTGGTGTGTAAGCCTCATTTTTCCACTTGCTGTTAAGTACTGCGATCACATCTTTTTTGCGTTTACGTAGCTTTGTTGGGTGATATTTTGACGGGCAAGTCATGGTAATAAACATACCGATATCACCACGCTCTTTCGCTACGCGTTCAATCCCCGCCATTTGAGCCATAAGCTCCATGCGGCGAATTTCAGGATTTGAAACACTCGCCATAACTTTATCGAACAGATCAAAGCGTTCACCGGTTTCAACATCCTGAATATCCATGCCTTGCAGGTATTGCATATTAGATAAACGCTGCGCTTGCACTGCGCGAATAGCTTGTTTACTCGCATATGGGTTACGATTTTGGCAAACATCCATATTGGCAATCATTAAGGCTTCTAGCCATTGAGTCCTGTGGGCTTTTAACTTTCGGCACCAAAAGTCTGCATTAACCAAGCGCTGTACAGCCGCTATCACTTTTCGAATTTCTAGATTTTGTTTACCTTTGCCTTTTTTGCGATTTTTCAAAACTCGGCAGTAGGCTTTATAATGAAGCGGTACAACATGTAGCCCTTTCACTAACTCAGCCAAACGTGCGTAAATTTCTGTTTGTACTGAATCTTGATAGATAACTTCACGATCACCGTTATTCTGTTCTGTAAACTTATCGCAATAGGTTTCATACAAATTAGAGAAACCGACAGCAATAATTTCAGATAGCTTTTTCACCGATTTATCATTCAAATCAAATAATCGGTTATATTGGCTAACATCAGGCGATAAACGAGTTGATATTGTTAATAATGCTTTTGTTTCAATTTCATAACGTGCATTGATAACAAGCAATCTTTGCCATATCTGCTCATGAAAACGGTAATATAAAAAGTCGTAGGCTTTACGTAGCCCACTTTCTTTTAATAAGTTGTCATAGTGTTTTTGATAGCGATAGCGCAGAACGCGCGGCAAGGTTTGAATATCACTTAAAATCGCTTGCCCCTGAACAATTTGCTCACGGGTAAGCGGTCTTTCTATATCGGATTTATAGTAATCATTATTTTTTGGCTTATTCCACGGATAAGGAAATACCATATCCGCGGTATAAGTCAGCGGTAGCGTGGTGAAATCTAATACCTTAGACATTAAGCGCCCCGCCTAATGTTTCAGGTCTTAAAAGATTAATCGCGGTTTCACACCGGCGAGAAATGATATCTACCGCTTCACGATAAACATCTAATGTTTTAATGCCTCGCCCTTTAACGTTTTGAACATGATAAGAAATTAAATCAATTGCCAGCATCCACGGATCAGAATGACAGCAAACGAGGCTATAACAACGAGTACGACGGTTATATGACAACAACCGCCAGATAATTTTATTGTTTTCAGTATCAACATGTCGCTGAATAGCAAAACGAGTGCCGCTAATGTAAACGCCATTAATGGGATCAAGCATCATTACTTAACCCCCTCTAAAACCGCAATAATTTCTTTTGCCGGTTTACGGCAACCGCTAGCCGCTATCGTGCGCGGTGCTTCTATTTCATGAATAGTGAAACCAAGGTCAGCGTAAAGTGTTTTAGCTTGCGGGGAATTAGAAACGGTGATCGGATTGCCTTGGCTATCATTAATATCTTTTAATGCAATAGCTAACGCTTCATGGTCAGCATCGGTAAAGCCAGCAGTATGATATTGAGTGAAACAATCACGCCCGCCCATGTATGGCGGATCACAATAGATACCATCACTATATTCAACTAATGAAAGTGTATCTTGCCACTCAAGATTTACTATTTCAGCCCTATAGGCTTTATGATGAAAAGCAATAATTTCGTTTTCAGGAAAATACGGCTTTTTGTATTTTCCAAATGGTACATTGAAGTTACCTTTTGAGTTATAACGACAAAGCCCGTTATAACAATGTCGATTTAGATATAAAAATAATCCTGCTTTATTGCGTTCAACTGCCTTATTATAATCTTCTATTGATTCAAATAGCTGAGCATCTGACTCTTTATCACGGCGATTGAAAATTTCTCGCCGTTGATAAAATAATGTTTCATCATTTCCTTGAATAAAAAAATCTATTAATGATGGAACAAACCCGAAATCATCCGCCTTTACTTGTTTATAAAGCCTAATCAAATCTATATTTGCATCAGCAATTAAATACTGCTCATAATCAGTATTCATCATCACAGCACATGAACCAGCGAACGGCTCAACTAAGCGTTTGGTCTTTGGTAGGTGCGGGCGTAGCTGCTCAATAATACGAACTTTTGAACCAGCCCATTTGAGAATAGTTTTATTGGCCATTTTCAACCTCGATATAAGCTTTTATGAATTCTTTCGCGGCTGGCGCGACGATGGCATTTCCGTAGGCGCGCACTCGTCCCACGAGGCTGGCAATCCCATCAATTTCAACGCCATAATTGGCAGGTATGACTCTAATTTTTTCATCTGCTCCTTGGTTGGGTTGCCAGTCATCCCAAATGCATGTAGCCACATTTGTCGATACAGCGTATCGCTCCTGATCTTTCCATCTTTTCTGATGAATGAGTTTCGGATGTTGCCCCTGTCTGCATGTGCCCTTGCTGTCGGAGTAGCCCACCCAAAACAAGCGTTGCCTGATGTGCGGGGCACCGAAGCCCGCAGCGCATAAATCGATTGCTGCTGTGGTGTAGTCCGTTGCTTCCAAGTCAGTTTGTATAATGTCGAGCCAACCAAGTCCGTCTGGGCTCGCAACTTGTTCACCAAAGATAGTGTTAGGTTTCTGCTGCTCAATGAGGTGGAAGAACGCTGGCCATAAGTGCCGCTCGTCAGTAGTCCCATTTCCTTTACCTGCGCCGCTGAAAGGTTGGCAAGGGCAACTTCCTGTCCAAACGGGTTTATCGTCTGGCCATCCAGCTTGTCGCAATGCAAGCGACCAGATCCCGATACCTGCAAAGAAGTGGCACTGTGTGTATTTTTTAAGTTCATCTGGTCTTATTTCCTCAATACTTCGCTCATCAACATCACCAGGGGCAATCAGTCCTGCATCAATTAGATTTCTCAACCATTACGCGGCATACGGATCTATTTCGTTGTAATACGCCCTTGCCATTACACACTCCGATAATGTTTGCTTTTAAGCTCTGATACCGTTTGGCAGTCAATGCACAATGTGCAACCAATGGATGCAATACGGCGGTTTTCTGGGATTGGCTTTCCACAACATTCACAAAAGAAAGCCGACACCCCACGCGGGCGATCAGTGATCGCTTTTATTTGTTGTTCTCGGATTAACATTTCGTGGTCGCTAGCGCGGTCAATTTCTTTAGACATGGTTTAGCTCCGCCGCTTGGTTTTCCAAATAGTCAGCTTCACTCATCAATAACTGATGTATTTCTCCATAACTCAGTTTTTCACTTAAAACCTTGTAAGCTAGTGAACGCTGGCGATCAGCAAACCCGCCAATAAGTGATTTGCGCTCATCTTCTCGGTTAGCTTTTATGTTTTCTGCTACAGGGGTAAATATTGGATCAGGAAATGTTCTCATGTTCATTACCTATATTTTGATTGTAAAAAGCCCTGACGAATAAACGTCATTATTTTTAAAAACTAAATTTAAATTAGATTGGCATTACTATATGTGTTGGTAACAATGCATTTAATGCCTTTATTTGATTAAGTGCATTAATAAACTGTTTTTGTTCGCTAATAATTAAATCGTCAAATCTCATTTCTTTTTTATCACTTAGATTTGCAAGATGAAAAATCATATCTAATATTCTTTTATCTTGTTTACGTAAGTAATCAATGAAACCTGATAATTGTTGATTTATTGGTTCTTCATTACGGCATTGTAGTAACTGAGTTCTCAGCTCTGCCGCTTTATTCAGCGCTATGGTGCGCTCTGTGAGAGTTCCTCCATCATTAGAGTACCGATCATAAGACCTTCTTTTTATGTTAGGGGCATCAGCCAGCTTTGATTGAAAACTAATAATCTCGGCTGTATTTACTTTCTTGCCTGTATTATCTATTTCTTTCATAGCAGTGTTACCCATGTTAAAGCCTCTCTATAAATTAGCTGAAGAAAATACTTACTAACCCTTTCTTTTCCAAAGAAGCAATAACGTTATTAATAACTTCCTTACCCTTTACAACATCATCTGCTAGTTCTTTCTCATTTTCTAAATACCATCTAATTTTGAGAACTGTTTCTTTTATTAATGGAAGAATAAACCTAGCCCACTCTTGTTTTTCAACTAATGTGGAAAAATAAAAATCAATACTTTCAATTAAAAAATCAACTCTTTTACTATCTAAAGTAAGGTCTACTGAAATTCCCTCATTTAATATAAAGTTCAAAGTATCTTTGTATAGATCTTGAATATTCTTATGTTCTTTATTGATATAGTTCACTTTGGTCTCTCCTACCGTAAAGCTTATCTATATATTTTGTTGCTTCCGCCATTGCATCAAATAACCCGAATGATTGTTCATTCTGTGAAACTTGATAGCGCGTTATCTGGCGTAATTTATTCCGCGGTATTTTTTTTATCGTGAAACCACGATAAATAAAACAATGAGATTTAAGCTGCAATATTTGCATATTACAGCCCCAACCATAATAACCATGCGTCGCGCTGTTCTTTCGGCCTATTTGTATGAGCCTCATCCATGCCTTTATTAAACGCAGTAATACTTATCCAAATTTCTCCAGCTCTGCTTTTTGGCTTCGTTGGGTCGCGAAATTCTACGACTGGTAACTTTCCACTCTTTACCATTGACTCAACAGCGCCTTTGCTTTTACCGATCATCTCCGCAAATTTTGCCAATGGCACTGCATTAACCGGATATTTGACATTGATTTGCTCTTTGTTCATTTGCTACCCTCGTTAGATCAAACCCTTTAAAACCATTCATAAGTAGTTTTAAAGGGTTTTCCGTTGCCCGAAACCATCCTAAATAGGAATGTTTCGGATAAATCTACATCCTATATAGGAAGGTGTCAAATGAAATTGAGCGAAAAAGTTAAGGCCATCAGAATTGCGGAGGGTCTTAGCCAAACTCAGTTATGTGAAATGATTGATTTATCTATAAGCACACTAGGTAAATATGAAACTGGAGTATATGAACCTAGCGGATTGAATTTATTGAAAATGACAGAGCACCCCAGATTTGAAAAATATAGCCTATGGCTAATGACAGGTAAGACAGCCCCTGAAGTTGGTCAAATAGCACCGACTCTCGCACACAATGGGCTAGAGAAAGCAACCTCACGCCAATCAGAGAAGAAAACTGGTTAGACGTTTTATATCTATATTCTGATTACTGCTGGTCACAGTCAGTCAGCTACATCGGAGGGCTTACTTATGGCAATTAAGAAGCTCAATGATGGTCGATACGAAGTGGATTTACGCCCGAACGGGAAAGATGGAAAACGATTAAGACGGATATTTGATCGGAAAGTAGAAGCTGTCACATTTGAAAAATACGCGATTGCAAATGCTAAAAAATTCTCAGGTGACATAGAGCATGCAGGAAAGGTAAGACTGAAAGAATTACTTGATAAATGGTGGTTGTATCATGGCCAAACGTTAAAAAACGGTGTTATCGAAAAAAGGCACTTACTCAAAACAGTAAAAGCCCTCGGTAATCCAACGATGAACCAATTAGATAAACACGCACTACTTGAACATCGTAGCTCTCGGCTAATTGACGGTATTAGCCCTGCAACAATTAACAGAGACCTTTATCGTTTATCGGGTATGTTCACTGCTCTTGAAAAATTAGAATTATTCAAAAGCAAAAACCCAATAAATGGCTTACCACCACTTAAAGAGAAACAACCAGAACTTACATTTTTAAATGAGCAAGAAATAGCAACATTGATTAATGCTGTATCTGGTGACTATAAGCTCATAGCACTACTTTGCCTAAGCACTGGTGCGAGATGGAGTGAAGCAGAAACACTGCATAGTGAACAAGTCCAGAATGGGCGAGTTACGTTCTTACAGACTAAGAACGGTAAGAAAAGAGTGATTCCTATTTCTGATGAATTGATAGAACAAATCAAAACGAAGAAGTCAGGAAAATTATTTAAAGTGGATTACAACACCTTTAGAGAAAAACTAAAGGAAATAAAACCCGATTTGCCACGCGGACAAGCAACACACGTCTTACGACATACATTCGCTAGCCATTTCGTGATGAACGGGGGAAACATTGTTGCACTAAAAGAAATATTAGGGCACGCGAGCATTAACCAGACAATGGCCTATGCTCATTTAGCACCTGATTATTTGCAGTTAGCAATAAAACTTAATCCACTAAATGGTATGAAAATTTAATTAAATCGAGGTGGGCGACCGTCCACTTTCCGTCCACCTCGGCGAACTTTGATGAACTTTCATAGCCTTTTAAAAATTAATAAGTTGCTGTTTTTAAAGGATTGAGAATATAACTTATTGAAAAAAAAGCCCCTAACAGGGGCTATAAAAGACAGGGATGGTGTCTATGGCAAGGAAAAACTTCACTTATTGCTACTTCACTACTTACATAAAAACTCAAAATATAAAACTAACTAACTTGCATTACTACGATACTTACTGAAACTGCATCGCTTGGTATTCAGCCATCTTGTGTTGGTGAATTTGCTCAAGTTCTGCTTTCTGTTCTGGCGTTAACAACTGGTATAATTCATGATGAATTCGTGCCATTTCAACACGTTGTTCCAGTTCTCTTTGCATTCGTTTTTCAAGTTGCTCGCGAACCGCTTTGCCATCAAAGCTATCCGCTATAATTAATTTGTGCAGTGCTTCACGTTCACGAATGGAAGCCGTGTTATCAACATGATAATGACGCTGCGTTGCCATTAAATCACGTAATTGCTGACGTTGTTTCTCATTTAACGTGATACCATTAAACATAAAGGTGCTGGCGCGTTCTTCACTGCTAAACATTTCATGATGCTGAAATGGCACAACGGCATGCCCTGTTGATGAAGTTTGCTCAGATTGCATTTGTAGCATCAAAGGTGCCGAACTTTCATTTGCCGCACTTTGCGAAACTTCTGCAAAAGCAACTGTTGGGCCAAACACAAATGCAGAAGCTAAAACTAACATTGCGGTTTTATGTACTGTATTATGTACTTTGCTATGTGTTGTTCTCAGCATTTGGTTCCTTGTCTATGAACTGTGCTCGTGATTCAATGTGAATGAATATACACCTGTGGCTGCAAACTAGCGTCAGAGCATGTAAAAGAACGTAAAGTGATGGAATCGTAAAGATTGTTATCGTATTTTGGCAGTTGGAGGACATATAAAATGCATAAAATCCTATTAGTTGATGACGACCGTGAACTCACGTCGCTATTAAAAGAACTGCTAGAAATGGAAGGCTTCAATGTTGTCATCGCTTATGATGGTGAACAAGCATTACAACAAATTGACTCATCCATTGATCTACTCTTACTTGATGTCATGATGCCGAAAAAAAATGGTATTGAGACATTAAAAGAACTGCGTCAAATACACCAAACGCCGGTGATCATGTTAACTGCCCGCGGCAGTGAACTAGATAAAGTACTGGGCTTAGAATTAGGTGCAGACGATTACTTACCAAAACCATTCAATGACCGCGAACTGGTTGCCCGCATTCGTGCTTTATTACGTCGCTCAAATTGGAGCGAACAAACGCAAGGCGACAACAGCAATACCCCTGTCTTGCAAGTTGATAAGCTGCAGCTTAACCCTGGTCGCCAAGAAGCTAGCTTTGATAACGAAATTTTGGACTTAACAGGGACTGAATTTACTTTGTTATATCTGCTTGCACAGCATTTAGGCCAAGTAGTGTCTCGTGAGCATCTTAGCCAAGAAGTTCTCGGGAAACGCTTAACACCGTTTGACCGTGCAATCGATATGCATATTTCAAACCTACGTCGTAAACTTCCTGAACGTACTGATGGCCAGCCATGGTTTAAAACCCTGCGCGGTCGAGGGTACTTAATGGTTTCTGCCACATGATCAACAGCTTAACCGCCAGGATCTTTGCGATTTTCTGGTTCACCCTCGCACTAGTATTAATGCTAGTGCTGATGGTGCCCAAGCTCGATTCTCGGCAAATCACCGTCCTTATGGAAAGTGAACAACGCCAAGGGGAAATGCTTGAGCAGCATATAGAAGCAGAACTTGCGCAAGCTCCAATGAATGACTTACTTTGGTGGCGTCGCATCTCTAATGCCATCAAAAAATGGGCACCGCCTGGGCAACGGTTGATTATCGTCACCAGCGAAGGTCGTGTTATCGGTGCAATGCCAAGTGAAATGCAAGTTATTCGTAACTTCATTGGGCAATCAGATAACGCCGATCACCCCAAAAAGAAAAAATACGGTCGCGCTGAAATTTTAGGGCCTTTTTCTATCCGTGATGGAGAAGACCACTATCAACTGTACTTAGTTCGCCCATCTAGCAGCCCGCAATCTGACTTTATTAACTTATTATTTGATAGGCCATTCTTATTACTGATTGCCACAATGCTAATCAGTGCTCCGCTCTTATTATGGCTATCTTGGAGCCTCGCACGCCCTGCCCGTAAATTAAAAATGGCGGCAGATGACGTTGCCAAAGGGAACTTGCGGCCCCACCCTGAACTGGAAGCCGGTCCACAAGAGTTCCTTTCTGCGGGGAACAGCTTTAACCAGATGATCAGCGCTCTTGATGGCATGGTTAGTGCTCAACAACGTTTAATTTCTGATATCTCCCATGAATTACGCACTCCGCTGACACGGTTACAATTGGCAACCGCATTACTGCGTCGTCGCCATGGTGAAAGTAAAGAACTTGAACGCATCGAAACAGAAACTCACCGTTTGGACAGCATGATCAATGACTTGCTTGTTCTGTCTCGTAGCCAGCACAAAAACGAAATCCTCCGTGAAAACATCAAGGCAGATGAACTTTGGGGTGATATTTTAGATGACGCAAGTTTCGAAGCGGAACAAATGAACAAAACGCTTGATGTAACTTCTCATCCAGGCCCTTGGCCGTTGTACTGTAACCCTTCCGCGGTGGGTAGTGCATTTGAAAATATCGTGCGTAATGCTTTGCGTTACTCAAACACCCATATTGCTGTTGATTTTAAAGAAGAAAACAACGGTATTCTGATCACTGTAGATGATGACGGCCCCGGTGTTAGCCCTGCTGACCGTGAACATATTTTCCGCCCGTTCTACCGCACGGATGAAGCTAGGGACAGGGAAACTGGTGGTACTGGGTTAGGCCTTGCTATTGTTGAAACAGCCATAACACAACACAAAGGTTGGGTGAAAGCCGATGATAGCCCACTTGGTGGTTTAAGGTTACAAATTTGGTTACCTGAACACGGCCGTTAACCTAACGCTTAGTTTGAACCTTAAAGCCTTCTATTTTAAATAGAGGGCTTTTTTATTCCTACTCACAAAGCATGTACTCAAAAACTATTATGGAATATTCTTATATTGGATGCAAAAGCAACAATCCCTAAACACGCCACCAATATAAAATGCTTTTTATCAAAAAAAACACATAAATGAAAGAATATTATTGAGAAATAAGGAAGATTTTAGAGATATAAAATCGCAGTAATGTATATCGCTATATATCTTAATGTGTTATTACTTCCTATGCCTAATATATTAATCTGATATTCTATTTTACGTGATTTACGCGTGGTGTTTAATAGAGCGGCAAGAAGGCACAGAAGCCCAACTCGCTTCAAATTAAGATACTTATAATATGTGCTGATACTAATCACGTTTTAAATCGATTTAATTTATTGGTTCTTATTTATTAACCTGTTCAATATTAGGCGAACTCAACTTCAAATGGATTTATCAATGAAAAAATTCAAGCTCACCAAGCTGGCTATGCTTGCTGTACTGAGTGCCATAAGTACACACAGCATTGCGGGGGGATTAGTACTACCGGATAACAATTTACGTAGTGATTTGGCTTGGCTTTCAGAGCGTAACGTTATTCAGATTAGTTTATCAACTTGGCCACTATCCCAAGAAGAAATTACACGTTCTTTAAATAATGCGAATATTACTAACAGCGAACAAGAAGCGATTATTCAACGTATTAAAAAGAACCTAAACCGCACTAAAAACAGTGTTCAGTTGGAAACGCACTTTGCATCTAGCCACAATTCTATGCCGCAAGGCTTTGCACAAAGCGAATATAGCGACATCCGTTATACCGTTTCAGGCAACTATAGCACTGACGATGTAGATTTAAACCTCACCGCCAACGGTGAACGCGCCCTACGTGTTGAAAACGGTTCAGACTATAACCTGAATGGCTCTTATGGTGGCGTAAAAATTTGGAACCAATGGGTCACCTTTGGTGAGATCCCTCAATGGTGGGGGCCGGGTCATGATGGTAGCTTAATTCGTACCGATGCCGCTCGCCCTGTCACGGGCTTTTTGCTGCAACGTGCTGACCAAAGCCCATTTGAAACCCCATGGCTTTCTTGGATTGGTTCATGGCAATATCAATTAACCGCTGGGCAAATTAAGCAATACTCTTCCCAGCCCAATACCAAACTTATTGGTTTGCGTATGACCATGAACCCTACTGATTTCTTTGAACTCGGCGGTTCACGCGTCGTGATGTGGGGAGGCGATGGCCGCCCTAACAATTGGAACTCGTTCTGGAACGCTATGGGTGGTAGGGATAATACTGGCGACTATAATGATGACCCCGGTAACCAATTAGCTGGTTTAGACTTTAAACTAAAACTTTACCCATTAATTGACCTCCCTGTCAGCGTTTACGGGCAAATGGTCGGTGAAGATGAAGCTAACCTTTTCCCATCGAAAAATGCCTTTATGGGCGGTATTGAGGGCTACCACACCCTATGGGGCCAACCATTAAATTGGTACATTGAAGGCGCCAATACCCATACAGAGTGGGATAAAGACGGCGTAATGTACCGCCACTTTATTTATAAAAATGGTTATTACCAACAAGGTGCATCACTAGGCCACGCGATGGGCGGTGACGGCCGTATGCTCACCACCAAAGTGGAATATACCCTTGATGATGATAACCGTGTTAGCACCCGCCTAATGTATGCGAAGGTGAATAAATCTAATTTCAATGGTAACAAACTGTTCCCTAAATCAGAAACTATCAAAGGTGCAGACTTAGGTTGGTGGCATAACTTTGAGAATGATATCAGCACAGATGCCAAAGTGTGGGTTTCTAAAACAGATTATGAAACTCGTAATGACCTAGGTGCCGCTGTTACGGTAAACGTGCCGTTTAAATGGTAAAACACACCTATTTCGCGTAACTTTCTTTTAAACGGGTTATGTTTTATACATAACCCCTTTTTTATATGTTAAATATTTCTATTTTCAAACAAATATACATTAACTTCTTAGATGTTATCTAACCATTCAGTTAATTAATATAATCAATTACCCATACTATTCATCTGTTAACACTCTTAATTCGGATAATTTTAGATATATTTCCATTGTAAATTAATTTGTTACATATCGAAAGCAATGATATATAAGGAGTAACCTAACTAAAATATTTAATCGTGCTCAGAATGTGATAATGGAATTATAACCTGATAATTTAAAATAACTTATTCAATGGATACGCTTATTAGGACTATTCTCTAAGGCTATCACAGTGATAGTCACTATATATATTTAGTGGTATTATTAGGCGCTTTTACTTGACCGGACAGGGCTCGAAGCATACCCTTGGTCGGTCAAAAAACGATAAGCAGTGCTTATCAATTGAACAGGTTAGCAAAAAATGTAACGTTTTCAATTGATAAGTATGCACTTACAATTTCAATGGTGCTCTGGGACCCGACAACCCAGTGCGGTAGCTATGGGTGTTATTAATAATTAACACCTTTAAAGTTAACTATAGACCACTTTTAATTTATTACTTATTTAATAACAAGGTTCTCAGTGAAAATATTCGTGACTGGTGGCGCAGGCTTTATTGGTTCTACAGTTATTCGCCATATTATTAATAATACTAACGACAGTGTTGTTAATATTGATAAATTAACTTATGCAGGAAATTTAGAATCTTTAGCATCGATTTCTGAAAGCTCTAATTATACATTTGCTCAAGTTGATATTTGTGATTCCGCTGCCATTAAACAACTATTTGCTTTGCACCAACCTGATGCAGTGATGCACCTAGCAGCTGAATCTCATGTTGACCGTTCCATTGATGGCCCAAATGAATTTATTCAAACGAATATTATCGGTACCTATACTTTATTAGAAGCGGCTCGTCATTATTGGAACCAATTACCTACCGATAAAAAATCAGCCTTCCGCTTCCACCATATTTCAACAGATGAAGTTTACGGTGACCTAGAATCAACAACAGACCTATTCACTGAAACTACTTCTTATTCACCAAATAGCCCGTATTCTGCATCTAAAGCATCAAGTGACCATTTAGTTCGTGCATGGCAACGTACTTATGGCTTACCTACCATTGTGACTAACTGTTCTAACAACTATGGTCCTTACCATTACCCAGAAAAACTGATCCCGCTTATTATTCTAAATGCTTTAGAAGGCAAACCATTACCTGTCTATGGCAATGGACAGCAAATTAGAGACTGGTTATATGTAGAAGATCACGCAAGAGCACTCTATAAAGTTGTGACAGAGGGTAAAATTGGTGAAACCTATAATATCGGTGGTCATAATGAAAAAGCCAATATTGATGTGGTTAAAACGATTTGTAGTACCCTTGATGAATTAGTACCAAATAAACCAAATGGTATTAATCGCTATGAAGAGTTAATTACTTATGTGACTGACAGACCTGGTCATGACCTTCGTTATGCCATTGATGCTACAAAAATTAAAAATGAGCTTAATTGGGTACCAGAAGAAACATTTGAGACTGGGCTTCGTAAGACAGTGAAATGGTATTTAGCAAATGGTGAATGGGTTGACCATATTAAAAATGGTAGCTATCAGTCATGGGTAAAACAACATTATGGGAATAGCAAAGAATGAAAATTTTGCTGCTCGGAAAAAATGGTCAAGTAGGGTGGGAATTACAACGAGCATTATCACCACTAGGCGAATTAATTGCCTTAGATCGCCATTCAAAAGATTATTGTGGTGATCTTTCTAACCCTAATAAACTATCAGAAACCATCGAGTTACTAAAGCCAGATGTTATTGTTAATGCAGCAGCTTATACCGCTGTAGATAAAGCTGAGGATGAAGCTGAGTTATCTAGACTAATTAATAGTGAAGCAGTAAAGACTTTAGCTCAATCAGCTGAAAAAATTAATGCTCTTTTAATCCATTATTCAACTGACTATGTATTTTCCGGAGAAGGTGAGCATTTCTGGAACGAAGATGATCAAACCTCAGCCTTAAATATGTATGGAAAAACTAAACTAGAAGGTGAGCAGAATATACAAACTTATTGTTCAAATCATTTAATACTACGAACTAGTTGGGTTTACTCTACTTTTGGTAATAACTTTGCGAAAACAATTCTTAATTTAGCCAAAACAAGAGAAAAACTGTCAGTTATCGATGACCAATATGGTGCACCAACAAGTGCTGAATTAATCGCTGACTGCACTGCTATTGCATTAGTTCAAACGTTACAGGATAAAAACAAATGTGGTGTATACCACTTAGTCTCTTCTGGCTCAACAAATTGGTATCAATATACTAAATTAGTCACACATGAAGCACAAAATAATGGAATTGAATTAGCATTAAAGGAATTAAATGCTATTCCAGCAACCGACTATCCCCTACCAGCCAAACGCCCATATAATTCAAAGATGAATAACAACAAATTTAAAAAAACATTCAATATAGAGTTACCAAGCTGGGAGTTAGGTGTTAAACGCTTAATTAAAGAATTATCAATTAAATAAAGATTTGTAGAATATAAAAATGAAAAAGACATATAAAGGTATTATTTTAGCAGGCGGTTCCGGAACTCGTTTATATCCAGTCACTATGGCAGTAAGTAAACAATTGTTACCTGTTTATGATAAACCAATGATTTATTATCCATTAAGCACACTGATGCTAGCTGGCATTCGAGATATTTTAATTATTAGTACTCCGCTAGATACTCCCCGCTTTCAACAGTTATTAGGTGATGGCAGCCAATGGGGATTAAATTTAGAGTATAAAGTACAAGAAAGCCCTGATGGGCTAGCACAAGCATTTATTATTGGTGAAGAGTTTATTGGTGATGATAATTGTGCACTCGTTCTTGGTGATAACATTTTCTACGGACACGATTTACAAAATCAACTAGAAAAAGCAACTAAAAAAGAATCTGGTTCGACAGTTTTTGCTTACCATGTGAATGACCCTGAGCGCTACGGTGTTGTTGAATTTGATGATACTGGTACCGCTATCTCTTTAGAAGAAAAACCTAAAAAACCTAAAAGCAATTATGCGGTTACAGGTTTATATTTTTACGATAATACCGTTATTAAGCTTGCTAAAAACCTGCAACCATCAGAACGCGGAGAATTAGAGATCACTGATATTAATCGCCTTTATCTTGAGCAAGGCAACTTATCAGTCGCAATGATGGGTCGAGGTTATGCGTGGTTAGATACCGGAACCCATCAAAGCTTGATTGATGCAGGTAATTTTATCCAAACACTAGAAGAACGTCAGGGATTAAAAGTTGCTTGCCCTGAAGAAATTGCTTACAGAAAAGGCTTTATTACAGCTAATGATGTTAAAAAGCTGGCAAAACCATTATCCAAAAATTCATATGGTCAATATTTACTAAAAATGGTTAAAAATAAATGAAAATTATCCCAACTGAGATTCCTGATGTATTAATTATTGAGCCGAAAGTATTTGAAGATGAACGAGGTTTTTTCTTTGAAAGTTTTAATCAAAAACAATTTGATGAAGCCGTAGGTTATCCTGTGAATTTTGTACAAGATAATCATTCAAAATCAGTAAAAGGCGTACTCAGGGGGTTACATTATCAAGAAGAACCCTATGCTCAGGGAAAGTTAGTTCGCTGTATAGCTGGTGAAGTATTTGACGTTGCTGTTGATATTAGGAAAAATTCACCAACATTTGGTAAATGGGTAGGCGTAAATTTATCAGCCGAAAATAAACGTCAATTATGGATACCTGAAGGCTTTGCTCATGGTTTCCTTGTAATAAGTGACAGTGCTGAATTTTCTTATAAAACAACAAATTATTATCATCCCAAGTCAGAAAAAAATATTTTCTGGGCAGATGATACATTAAAAATAATATGGCCAATAACTGAAGGTTTAATTATCTCAGATAAAGATAGAATTGGTACACTATTTAATGCTTAAAATATAAAATCATGAGTTAACAGTTGAAAAAAAATATTTTTTATTTGGCGATTATTCAAATATTAAAATTTGTAACGCCACTGATAACATTTCCATATCTAACTCGAGTTTTAGGCGTTGAAGCATTTGGAAATTTAGCCTATGCTTCAGGTTTAATCATATATCTAACACTTATAGTCGAGTTTGGATTTAATAAGATATCCGTTATTAATGCGAGCAAATTAAAAGAAAATAAAGAATATCTATCTGAATATATATATACAATATTTTCAACACAACTAATACTGTATTTTTCATCTATGATATTAGTTTTCATCTCATACATATTCTTCCCATTCTCCATTGATTTCTTATATCTTATAGTAATTTTATCTTTAAGTTCTTTTGGTTTAATATTCACTCCAAGTTGGTTATTTCTAGGAATAGAAAAAATAAAAGCATTAGTACCTTTTACGATTATAGGAAGATTAATCAGCATTCCCTTAATTATATTTTTCGTAAAAGGACCAGATGACATCCTAATAGCCGGGTTAATTCAAAGTAGTGCTTTCTTAATATCAGGTTTTATATGCACCATTTATTTAATTAAAAATAAATATTTATTAAGGTATAAGTTTAAATTTAACAACATTATTTCCGCATTAAAAGATAGTTCTTTAATATTCATTACTAACTTTGCATCTAATATGTATATGGCTGCGGTTCCTATTATCATTGGGTTAATATTAGGACCAGTATATGTTGCTTACTATAAAGTAGCAGATAATATAAAAGCAATCTCGCTTAATTTAATGAGCCCTATATTTAATGCTGTATACTCAAGGTTCAATAATTTATACAACCGAGATATAAATGAATCAAGGATTTTTCTAAAAAAGTATTTTAGATTTTCATTAATCTTATCAATATGTGGTGCGTCTATATTATTTATATATTCAAAAAATATCATAACAATTATAGCAGGAGAAGAATATTTACCCGGAAGTATTGTATTAAAGATACAGTCTTTAGTTATTATATTTAGTGTTTTAAATCAATTTTTGGGAACCCAAACACTGATTCCATTAAAATACCATAAACAGTTTAGTATTATAGTTTGTATCGGAGGAATTACATCTCTTATTTTTATATATCCATTGATATATAATTTTAGTATTATTGGAGCAGCAATATCTGTATTAATATCTGAGATACTAATATTCATACTATTACTGCACACACATAAAAATAAAGAAATCAATATATTATTCTAAAACCATAGAAGAAATAATTATGTTTAATATTTGCATCCTCGTCTTGATATATAATAAAAAACCATTCGAATCAAGAACCATTAATAGTTTAAAAAAATATCATAATAATTTAAATAATTGTTCAATTACTATATGGAATAATGGTCCAAATACTATACTTCCATTATCTACATCTCCAAATGATGATTTAAAAATAGGAGATTGCGAAATAAATATTATTGAAACGATACAGAATACTGCCTTATCAGAAGTGTATAATACATTCATAAAAAATAATAACAGTAATAAATATGTCATTCTAGATGATGATTCAGAATTAACAAATGAGTATATCCAAGCTATTAACACATTGGAACTTAGTGATATTGCTTTTCCATTAATAACATGCAAAAGAAAAGCTAGGAGCCCAATAATAGATAACTGTATACAATCTAACACTGGTACTGTATCAGAAAAACAAAATATATTAGCAATTGGCAGCGGTATGACCATCAATAAAAGAACTATTTCTGCTCTAAATAATTATTTTGGCAATGTATTTGATGAAAGGTTTAGGTTTTATGGCGTAGATATAACATTTTGCTATAGAATAAATAAAATAAGAAAAAATGAAAAATTTCAAGTTACTATAATTGACGGTTTTGAGCATTCATTATCAAAAATGGAAGTTGAAAGTAGAGAAATAAAAAATTTCAGAAGAAAAGAACGCTCATATGATTTAGCCTTAAGGTTAAAATATTATTACACTAAACCCTACTCGTTATTAATTCTATCTAAAGCCATTCTCACATCTATAAAAAATAATTTTTTCTCAAAAGAATCAAAATATAACTATGCAGATCTTTTGAAGGCATACTTTTCTGGAAAGCACTATAAAGACTAACTAATGATGAAAACTTTAAAGTTACGGTACACTGGACTAGATTTATACTGGCTCATTTCAGCTATAGGATTAACTTCTGTTTTTATTATTTACCCTGTTTTTAGCTATTTACTTCCGCCTAATCTTGTTATATTTATGATATTATCAATATTATTAACACTAATATCAATAATATTGATTCAATATAATATAAAGTTAGTTTTATTTATTATCCCGCTACTAATATTAAAGGTGTTCTTTTATTTATCTTTAGAACCAATAATTACTAGCGATGAATTAAACTACTATAACTATGCTGTAAGTTTCAGTAACTCACAAAATATGCTAGATGAGTTAGCTAATCATTTTAATAAAAATATAGCTGTTGACTTATTTGCTTTTGTAGAGCCACTAATTGGATACTTTTATTCAAGTATTATTATTTTATCTAATAGTGATAACCCTTATTTTATTTACATAATAAATTTAATTATAATTATTTTTTCCATTGGCTTATACTCCTCAAAATTAGAATTTAACAACCGAATTTACTTATTTTTGTTAGCTTGGATTATTTTCTCTCCCTATCTCTCTTATTGGGGCACTCGTTTTTTTAAAGATTATATATCACTTTTAATTATTTTTTATTCTCTAGTATTATTCATAAATAAAAAATTCTTCCTATTTATTATTCTAATATTGTTAGCTACAAGTATTCGTTCTTATTCTATTGTTATTTTTGCCATATACTTTTTATTCTGGAAAAAAAATATTTACATTACATTTATCTGCGCATTAGTTTCATTCATAATAAGTTTATTTTTATACCCTGGAATAATAACCAAATACCTTAAAATTTTTGGCTATTTTCTGATCAGTCCTAACCCATTAAAATTAGATAACTATGATTTAGTTATGGGTACCCAAATTATTGAAGCGGTATTCATATTTTTAATATTTACTTATGGATTAATAAAGAGAAGAAAATTCACTCTTAATGTAGTATTCTGTATTTCCATTTATGCATCATGTATCTATATGGTTGATAATAGATTAACTTATAGTTGGAATCTTCCAGCAGATACTATTACTGAAAACTACCATCGAAAAAAAATACCCATATTTCCCATGCTAATGCTGGCTTCATTAAATATTTTATTTAATAATAAAAAATTAATCAGGAAAAACAATTGTGAACTTATTAGTAACAGTAGAGCGCAGATATAAAGAATATAATAATGATTTTTATGTGAAGGGAATTGAAGATAATATATTTTTCAAGCGATATTTAACCGATTTTAAAAAAGTATATGTTGTTGCAAGAGTTAGTAAGGTAAACACATATCCCATTGGATTTAAAAAAGTAAATTCTAATAAAATTATTTTTTTACCTATATATAGTGAAGGCTATGGTATATTAAAATTATCGGTAATTTCCAGTATTATAAAAAAAACAAGAAATCATGATTGTAAAATTATTATTAGAACACCAGGATTATTAGCTTATTCTTTTTCATTGTATTGTTTTTTCCTTAAAGCTAAATTTAACTTAGAAGTAGTGACTGACCCTTATGAAGAAGCTATAAATTCAACTCGTAGCTCTATATTAAATAAGGTATTAGGAAAAGTATTTCCATTAATATTTAAGTTTCAGCTTAAGAATTGTCAATTTGCCTCTTTTGTCACAAAGAACAGTATTCAAGATAAATATTTAACCAACTACATTGAATCTGAAAAATTTAATTCTTCATATAGTAGTATAAATTTGTCGGATGATTTCTACAGAGAAAAAAATATTGAACCGAGAAATATAGATGATATAAATTTGTTGTTTGTTGGAGTACTTGATAGAGATTTTAAAGGGCTGGATATTTTTCTAAAAATCTTGCATCAGCTACCTAAACACTATAAGGCGAAAGTTGTTGGTGATGGAATACTATTAAATAGTTATAAAGAGCTAGCCCAAACACTTGAAATATCTGATAGAACAACATTTCTTGGTTATATATCAGATGAGGAAGAAAAACAAAACATCTATTTTCAATCAGATATTTTTGTTTTGACTTCAAGAAGAGAGGGTTTACCTAGAGTTGTAATTGAGGCAATGGCAAATAGCCTTCCATGCATATGCAGTGATGTTTCAGGCATTAGAGAATTGATTCCTCAAAACTATATTTTTCCAATTAATAATATAGAATTAGCTTGCCAATTAATAAAAAGAATGACGGCAGAAGATATGCTCACTCAAGGAAAAATAAACTTCCAAACAGCCAAAGAATATTCAATATCTAAGATAGTTCCCCAGAGAAGTCACTTTTATCAAAAAATTATTTTTGTAGATAAGGCTCAGAAAAATGATAACTAAAATTAAGAATTTAATCTTATTTTTATACTTAAAGATTTTCGGCGCAGAAAAATATGCAAGGCTCTTAGGGGTTAAAATAGGAGAAAAATGTAGGATTTATAATACAGATTGGGGTAGTGAACCATTTCTAATCGATATAGGTTCAAATGTGACCATTTCTAAAAATGTAACTTTTATAACTCATGATGGTTCGCCGTGGATTTTTAGAGAAAAAACTGGTCGATACTATAAATATGCAAGAATAACAATCGAAGATAATATATTTATTGGCATGAACACAATTATAATGCCTGGAGTTACAATTAAAAGTAATGTGATTGTAGGTAGTGGTAGTATTGTAACTAAAAATCTTGATTCTAGCTATGTATATGCAGGTAATCCTGCAAGAAAAATTGATACGTTAGAGAATTACTTGGCCAAAGTTAAGAGTGATTTCATCTATTCATCTAATTCGAAGAATAAAAAATCAGATATAGTATTGATAGAAAAACAATACTTTTTAAAAAAAAGGAAATAGAAATGATTAATTTAGCCTTTTTTCTACCAGATTTAGGTGGTGGTGGTGCAGAAAAAGTAATAACTAATTTAATGAGATATATTAATGAGAATGATAAAAAAATAAATATAATTTTATTTGTCAATAAAATTTCGGGTCCTAATATAAAGAAAATACCGAACGAAATTAAATTAATCGAATTATCAAGTTATAATATAATATTTTCATTTATAAAACTTTCAAGCTATATAAAAAATCTAAACATCCACTATTTAATTTCTACTGTTAGAGGAGCTAATATAGCTGCTGCATTATCAACATTCATATATAAAAAACATATTTGGATTTTAAGAGAGGCTAATACTTTCACTAACCCTAACCATAAAAAAAACTTTAAAGAAAAAATAATAAATTTTTTTTGCTACATCACATACAACAGAGCTGATTATATAATAGCTAACTCTCCAGACACAAAAAATGATTTGATTAGAAACTGCTTTAATTTAAAAAAAATAGATATTAAAGTACTTCCCAATCCTGTCATGTTACTTTCTCAATACAGAAAAAAAGTTTGTTTAAAAAAAACAAGTAAAAAATTAATTGCTGTAGGCCGCTTAGTTCCTCAAAAAAATTTTCATCAGCTTATAATGGCAATTTCTAATTTGATTAATAAGGGAGAAAGTATAAGTTTAGATATTTATGGTGAAGGTTATTTAAATAGTGAGCTGAAAAAATTGATAGCAAAATTAAAATGTCAAAATAGTATAAAAATACTCCCTTATAATGAAAACATAATTGAATGTTATCCTGAGTATGATTTATTTGTCTCAAACTCGAAATGGGAAGGTTTTGGTAACGTTCTTGTAGAAGCAATGGGAGCAGGGCTTCCCGTCATATCAACAAATTGCCCAGGTGGACCCCAGTATATTTTCCCCGATGACTCAAAAATGATATCGTTAGTTCCCCTCGATTGCTCGATTGATGAACTTTCTTTGGCGATACAGCATGCCTTGCTAAATAGAAGCAATTATACAGAGAATGATATTTATAATCTTATCCAGCATGCTAAAAAATTTTCAGTCGAAGTGATTTGTCAACAATATTTAGATTATATATTAAACTTGAATAAATAACTATTAATATGAACATACTTCAATTAAGTAAATACTACAAACCATATTGTGGTGGAGTAGAATCTGTTGTCGCTGATTTATCAGAAGGACTAATACTTAGAGGTCATACTATTAATGTATTGGCCATAGGAAACTCATCCAGCAATAAACCGGAAATCATTAAAGGGGTACATGTAACTAGAGCTAAGGAATGCTTTAATATTGCACAAACCTCTATATCATTCGAGTATATTAAGCTAACCACTAAATATTTTAATGATTGTGATATTGTTCATTTGCACTTACCTAATCCTTTAGCTAATATTGCTTACTTAGTTGCATTTATTTTAAATAAAAGAAAACCTAAACTGATTATTCATTGGCATAGTGATATTATAAAACAAAAAAAATTACTGATACTTTACAAGCCTCTTTTAAATTGGTTGCTTAATAAAGCAGATATAATTATTGTGACTAGCAAAGTATATTTAGATTGTTCTAAACAGCTATCTATGTTTAAGCATAAATGTAAAGTAGTACCTATTGGTATTGATTCGTTAATAGATTTATCTTCTCAAGAAAGAACCGAACTTATAAAAAATAAATATAATAATAGTAAAATTATATTCTCATTGGGAAGGCATATTTACTATAAAGGATTTGAATACCTTATTCTTGCAGCTAAAAATGTTGACAACGCCATTTTTTTAATCGGAGGCTCAGGTCCAGATACTGAAAAATATAGAGAGTTAATTAGAAAAAATAATTTAGAAAAAAAAGTATTCCTAATTGGACGCATTGAGCAAAAAGACTTAGCTAACTACTATAGAGCTAGCACATTATTTTGCTTTCCCTCCATCGAAAAGTCTGAGGCATTTGGTGTTGTTCAACTTGAAGCAATGTCTATTGGAACACCTGTTATTTCAACTAATATCCAAGGTAGTGGTGTTCCTTGGGTCAATAAAAATAATGTTAGCGGTTTTATATGCGAGCCCAAAGATATAGAGTCTCTTTCTGAACATTTAAATATAATAATAAATAATGATCATATTAGAAAAAAATTATCTATCGGTGCTAAAGATCGATACGTTAAACATTTCACAAAAAACAAAATGATTAATGACACTGAAAGTATCTATTTAGAAATTTTTAATCGTTAATAAAATAGGATTTATTATGTTACTCCCTATAATTATGGCTGGAGGCTCAGGAACTAGATTATGGCCTCTATCACAAGAAAAATTACCTAAACAATTTCTAAGTATTTCATCCCAAGATTCAATGCTACAAGAAACTATTGGGCGATTAAAAAATATTGAACATTTACCTCCAATAGTAATTTGTAATGAAGAACATCGATTTTTAGCATCTACACAACTGCAAGATAAAAATATATTTGCATCTGAAATTATACTTGAGCCCGTAGGAAAGAACACTGCACCAGCGATATGTATTGCTGCACTTTTAGCCGTCAAGACTCATGATGACCCTATAATGTTGGTGATGTCTTCAGATCACTTTATAAAAGATAATACGTCCTTTATAAATTCGATAACGGCAGCTATACCATCTGCTAGAGATAATAAACTGGTTATTTTTGGAATCACTCCGAATAGCCCAGAAACAGGATATGGTTACATTAAAAAAGGAGATAAACTTTGTAACGAAATATATAAAGTTGACTCTTTTATTGAAAAGCCTACTATAGATATAGCAGAAAATCTCGTTGCCTCAAAAGAATACCTTTGGAATAGCGGAATATTTTTATTTAAAGCATCTACATATTTAAGTGAATTAAAAAAATATAGACCTGATATTTTAATATCATGTGAGAAATCTATAGAGAATGCTAAAAGAGACTTAGAGTTTCTAAGATTGGATTCATTTTATTTTAATTCATGCCCTTCAGAATCTATTGATTATGCCGTAATGGAAAAAACAGATAGTTCTGTTGTTATGCCTATTGATATAGGTTGGAGTGATATAGGAACTTGGAGTTCCTTATGGAAGATTAGTAATAAAAATGTTGATGGAAATGTTTTCAAAGGAAATACTATATCTCTTGATGTTCATAATTGTTTTTTCTTTTCTAAGAAAAACACTATTACAGCGATTGGTATTAATAATCTTATAGTCGTTGATGCTAATGATTCAATTCTTATTTGTGATATGAATAGAGATCAAGAGATAAAAAGTATATTGCCAGATTTAAATATACAAAACAATACGAACGCTAATATTATTATGCCAGTACACCAACCTTGGGGAAAACATGAGAATATTTCAAAAAGTTCTAATTATCAATTGGAAAAGGTCATTGTTAATCCGAGGTCTAAAAGCTCAGAACAAATCCATCATCATAGGGCCGAACACTGGATCATTGTTTCAGGTACGGCTCATATCTATAAAAATGGTGAACTTCATATTCTACATGAAAATGAATCTATATTTATTCCAAAGGGTGTAAAACATTATTTTGAAAATCCAGGTTTAGTTCCTCTAATTTTTATTGAAGTAAAAACAGGAAGTGCAATTACAGAATCTGACATTGTCCGTATACCTAAATGATATTAATGGAAATATAATCATGAACAAACTAACTTGTTTTAAATCATATGATATTAGAGGAAAAATAGGAGAAGAACTAAATTCTGATATAGCATACAGAATTGGTCAAGCTTACGCCCTATATTTACAACCTAAAAATATAGTCATTGGTGGTGATGTTCGCCTAAGCAGCAATGAATTAAAAATTGCTTTAGCTAATGGACTGATTGATGCAGGAGTGAATGTAATTGACCTAGGCTTGACAGGTACAGAAGAAATTTATTTTGCAACTACATTCTTGAATACTGATGGTGGTATTCAAATAACTGCAAGTCATAATCCTGCTAATTATAATGGAATGAAATTAGTACGTGAAAATTCGAAGCCTATAAGTGGTGATAGCGGACTTTTCGAAATCCAAAACCTTGCAGAAAAAAATATCCGAACACTATCTAAAACCCGAGGATCCTATCAAAAAAAATCAATCTTAGATAACTATGTAGAACATTTACTAACCTATATTTCTTTAAAAAATATTACTCCTATAAAAATCGTCACTAATTCAGGAAATGGTGCTGCAGGGCATGTTATTAACAAAATTAACCAAAAATTTACTGAGCTAAAAGTACCCGTTGAATTTATTACTATCAATCATCAACCAGATGGGTCATTTCCAAATGGCATTCCTAATCCATTGTTACCGGAATGTCGTTTTGAAACTTCAAATGCAGTGAAAGAATATGGTGCGGATATTGGTGTAGCATGGGATGGTGATTTTGATAGATGCTTTTTCTTTGATGAAAATGGCGATTTTATAGAAGGATATTATATTGTTGGCTTACTAGCAGAAGCTTTTTTGAAAAAAAATACGGGCGAAAAAATAATATACGACCCGAGATTAACATGGAATACTATAGATATTGTAAATAGAAATGGGGGCCACCCAATTATATCTAAAACTGGACACGCCTTCATAAAAGAACGAATGAGAGAAGAAAATGCACTTTATGGTGGTGAAATGAGTGCTCATCATTACTTTCGTGATTTTTTCTATTGTGATTCAGGAATGATCCCTTGGCTTCTAGTCATAGAGTTAATCTCGCTAAGAGAAAAAAAATTATCGCAATTGGTTAGTAAGCAAATTGAAAAATATCCATCTTCTGGAGAGATAAATCTAAAAATAATAAATGCCAAAGAATCTATGATATTTATCGAATCCTACTATGCCGACCATGCTTTAAATATTAGCTATATCGATGGTCTTAGTATGGAGTTTAAAGATTGGCGATTTAATTTGCGTGAGTCTAATACAGAATCACTGATAAGATTAAACGTAGAATCTAAACATAACTATTCTTTAATGAATAAAAAAAAGAATGAAATTTTACTCATTTTAGAAAAATATCAATAAATAAGTAGAGTATAAAAATGAAATATTTAGTAACAGGAGTTGCCGGATTTATTGGATTCAACATTTGTAAAAAATTATTAAAGCTAGGACATCATGTTATTGGTATTGATAATATAAATAACTACTATGATTTTAATTTAAAATTAGCACGTCTTGAAAACATTAAATGTAAACAATTCGAATTCAAACAAGTTGATATAACTGAACAGTCAAAAATTAATAATTTGTTTGAAGAAGAACAATTTGACCGAGTCATTCATCTAGCCGCTCAAGCAGGCGTACGTTATTCGTTAGAAAATCCATTTGCCTATACAGATAGTAATCTCAAAGGACATTTATCAATTTTAGAGGGTTGTCGCCAAACCAAAGTAAAACATTTGGTATATGCCTCTTCTAGCTCCGTATATGGCGTGACAGATAAGGTCCCATTTACTACCAACATGCCAACCGATCACCCAATTTCATTGTATGCAGCAACTAAGAAAGCCAATGAATTGATGGCGCACTCCTATTCACATTTATATCAGTTACCCACTACAGGGCTGCGCTTCTTTACCGTTTATGGCCCTTGGGGCCGACCAGACATGGCGTTATTCAAGTTCACTAAAGCTATTTTGGCGGGTGAGCCTATTGATGTTTATAATAACGGCAATCTCAGCCGTGACTTCACTTTTATTGATGATATTGTCGAAGGCGTGATCCGTATTTCGGATATAATTCCACAAACAGACCCGAATAACCCTTCAACTTCACCAGCAGAAAGCAGTGCGCCATACCGTATTTATAATATTGGTAATGGGCAACCCGTAAAGTTGATTGAATTTATTTCAGCGTTGGAAAAAGCGCTCGGTAAAGAAGCCATTAAAAACTTCTTACCTATGCAAGCTGGGGACGTTTATACAACTTGGGCGGACACTGAAGACTTATTTAATGTGACAGGCTATCGCCCACAAGTATCTATTGAACAAGGTGTTCAATCCTTTGTTGAATGGTATCGTTCTTATTACCATATTTAATAAAAGTTTCACTCAATATTCTAATTCAAAAGGTCATTATTGTGAAAATAGCAATCGCAGGGACCGGCTACGTCGGCCTATCTAACGCCATGTTACTATCACAGCACCACGAAGTGGTTGCAGTCGATATCATCCCTGAAAAAGTGGCAATGTTAAACAATCATCAATCACCGATTGTTGACGCTGAAATTGAGCAATTCTTAACGGAGAAAACGCTCAATTTCCGTGCCACAGAAGATAAAAACGAAGCCTATACGGGCGCGCAGTATGTGATAGTGGCGACGCCAACAGACTACGACCCAAAAACCAATTACTTCAATACTCAATCGGTTGAATCTGTTATTCATGACGTGAATAACATTAACCCCGCAGCGACGATTATTGTGAAATCCACCATTCCTGTGGGCTTTACTGAGCGTTTACGTGAAGAGTTTGGTTACACCAACGTGATTTTCTCCCCTGAATTTTTACGTGAAGGCCGTGCTCTGTGGGATAACTTACACCCTTCCCGCATTGTGGTCGGGGAGCGTTCTGAGCGTGCAAAGGTTTTTGCTGATTTACTGCTAGAAGGTGC
>NZ_JBIXLP010000014.1:0-54597 GCF_053543535.1 Providencia sp. AGC89 | reverse complement strand
TAGGTTGAACTCGCTTTATCACGCGCCATAAATTCCAATTCAGCTCGAACAGGGATATCAAACTGATTGGAAAAGTCATAACCCAACGCAAGTCCACCGCCAAATACCCCCGTACGATGGCTATCCCCATTTTTGGTGCCATTATCACCGGCATCAGCATAGCCGCTGTAGACAAATTGCTGGCCGGACATTTGCACAATAGATGCGCCCATTTTTCCCGTAACATAAAGCCCCGTTTTACTGTCATCCGTGTTAGCGAATGCCGGTAATGAAATGCACCCCATTAGGGCGGAAACAATAAACGCTTTTTTCATGATTGATTTCCTTTTAATCAATATCACATTAAGTATGGTTGAATCGCGTTATGTCAGTGGAAGGCATGAAAGATTTGACTCAATCACCTTAATATCACTGACATAAAGATAATTTAGCGTGAGATAGTTTAACTTAATCGATCTGTTTTACCTATCAATAATTAAAATACGATCGGTAATATCGATCGCAACTATCAATAAACGGTTATCGATCGGCGTAATCGATCAACTGTTGTTTTGGTGCTTAAATAAGAAAAAGAGTTGATGAGAGAGTGAGTCAAAATGGAAGGGAATAAAATGATGTTTAAAGAATGCTCTCCTTTCTTGAATAGATTAGTGTGCTCGATATTATCAAGCACCAAAATACGGGATAAGTCTTTATGTTAGCGCTAACGCTTTATAAGCAACGCCGTTTACTCATGTTATAGATATGAAAACCGAACTCCGTTAAGACCCAATGGTTTGATGTATTCCATTGAATCATTCCTTTTTTCTCCAGCGAGTTGAGTGTCCTTTTGTTGCAGAGTGAGCCATAATTGAGTTTCACATTACTCAAGGTTTTTAGTTGCCGTTCTGATAATTTCATCGCGTTCACCGTAAGATCCAATTATTTAACGTATACTGTGGCTATAGTTGTTCGCGTCCAGCAAAATGAGCATGCATTTGTTCTGTCAGTACCCACAACGCTTTATTGAGCTTAATATCCCCATCAATTCCATTCACTGAACGCGTGCGAGCGCGTTTACCTTTGGCATTCCTGCCTGATAATCCTCCCTTGATTAAATTTTCCTGCAAACGTTGGTACACTGTCCAAAGATCGTCTTTTTTATCATCGAAGCGCCGAGGTTGTAATACTTGTTCTTCGGTAATCGGTTGATGCTCCTCACCAAAGCGATACGTCAAAGCTGCTTGTGCTAAGGCTTTCTGTGCTGGTGGCGGTAATACCAAGCTTTGCATTTTTTCGCGTTTATCTGCGATGGCATCAAACGTACCTAATACTTCATAAGCCCCTTCAATCACTTTGCACACTACATCACCTTTGTGCGGCACGCGTACTTCACCAAAGGTATCGCCACAAACGAGTCCATTTTGACAAACATAACGAAAAAAGCCCGGTAACATCTGATAGCTACTGGAGCCATCATGGCTATTAAGTAAGATGATTTCAGGTACTTGGCTACCCGTAATTTGGTCATGACGTCGGAGCCGTAACATATGCTTAGTATGATCACGACGGCTGTCATCTCGCACACGAGTTTGGCAGGCAAAGAACGGATAAAAGCCTTCTTTTTGCAGGCTATCCAATAAGGTAATCGTAGGAATATAAGTATACTTTTCGCTACGAGAATCGTGTTTCTCTTCAGAGAACACACTGGGTACTGTGCGAAATAACTCTTCGAGAGTTAACGGGCGGTCACGGCGAATGCTATTCGCCGCACCAAAGCGAGAAGCTAAACGAGACATAGGGGGCCTCCTCAGTGATAACACTGATAAATTAAAATAAGATAAAGGAAATAAGTGAGGTGATAAGCTGGTGGACGCTGTATTAAAGCGTTATCAATAACTTAGTCAATTAGGTGAAAGATTTGTGCTTGCTCGGGATGTTGCATCGCATAGTCACGAAGTTGGTAAAAATACTCTACCAGCACAGAACTCTCGGTTTTAAACGACCAGATGCTATACACCATTAGACAGACTGCGATACCGGCTGCTTCAGGGCTTAACTCAGCCTCGTTACCATTATGAGGGTTAAACATCGGCAAGGTGATTTCAATCATCTCAGGCCAGATAAAAGCCCCCCATTCGATAACATGGTGAACTCCCAAAACGCGCCCTGATAGCGATGACAGAGCTTCGCCATCATGTTAAAAATATCGCCCTCGATACGTTGCCAATCGGGTACCGTCCCAAAGTAGAAACGCCAGAAGATATGACGGCCACTGGAGTGAACGAGATTGGTTTTGATAACAGTTGATTCTTGCTCTTGTAAGGTAAACATAATAGAACTCCAATTCAGTCGATATTGATAGACAGTAATAAGCAAAAAAGCCCTACACCTTGCGGTGCAGAGCTTTCTAGAAATGATAGGTGTATTGAGTATCATTTTTAGTGACTCATTCTGATGATTGATTCACTAAAATAATATAGATATAAAAATAAATGTAAGTTAATTAATGGGTTAGTCTGATGATGCTTTTATAATGAATCAGATAATACGAAGGCGTAAATAAGGACGTGGTTAATCGATTAGATGGAAAATGGCGGAACGTTCTGGGTGTTGCGCCGCATAATCACGCAATTGATAAAAGCGATCGACGAGGATGTCACTTTCCGTTTGAAATGACCATAAACTGTACATCATCAAACACACGGTAATGCCTGCCGCTTCACAACTGACGTTGGCTTCGTTACCGTTATGTGGGTTGAACAGCGTCAGTGTCTCTTGAGGTAAATCGGGATAAATAAAGACGCCACCATTGGATAAGGTGCAATATTCCCAATATCCGCCATGGTAGTCATCACAAAACTGCCCCATTGTGGTAAAGATGACCACTTCAAAGGTGATCCAGCCTTTCACGCTTCCGAAGTGATTGAGCCAAAAATCAAGGCGTTGTTCATCAGGGACTAATGCCATTGTGATAGTGCATTCAGTGGTGTTTGTCATAAATTAAATATCCAATAAAAAGAAATAAAAAAGCGCCAATCCTTAACAGGATTGGCGCTGAGAGTAATAATTAATGGGGTAATGTAAGAAGTTAAAAGAACAGGCTCCACAGGGATTTAGCTACGGATACGATACTGTTTTTAACGGTGTTAACCGTACTTCTTATCAATGGCGGCAAGGGAATGATATCGATTAAGGTATCCACAATATCACTGACACATTGACCAAAATCGTTACGTGCGGCGTTCTCCACCGATTGCGTCCGGTAAGGGCTGTTCAGTTGCCTAGCTACCCCGCTACTGGCTTGCACCGGTAGCGCCTGTATGAGCTGCTCTGCTAATTTAGTCAGTTGATAGTTTTCGACCGCAGAAACTGTTATCACAGGATGATGCGGTTTAAAGGCGGTTATGACGGCTTGTTGCTTTAATGTTAAGTTAGCCTCTTGCTCATGGGATGGCTGGTGGCACAGCTCATCCCACTGACGACAGGGCTCTATTTTGTCGGCTTGGCTCAGCACAAAGAGAAATCGCTTAGATTGGTAACCACATTGCTCCGTGAGAAAGCGATAACACTGTTCATCAGAAGACCATGCCCTATCATCGGCTTTGAGTACCCAGATAATTAAATCCAGTTCTGGCAATAAGTTACGGTAGAGCTGGTGGTATTCTCTATCTCGCTCAAGGCTTTCCCCCACGCCGGGTAAATCCACAAAGGTGAGTGTATGGTTATTCATCGTCATACTGAAGCGCTGAACCTGTCGTGTGCAGCCTGAAACATCACTCACAGGCGATAGTGACGATTGAAATAGTGCGTTGATAAGACTGGATTTACCAGCTCCCGTTTTCCCCATCAAGCCGATGGTAGGGGAGTAACTGATTAGCTGGTTGAGTTGATTAAAAAATTGATTTTTAAATGAAAATGGAAAGGCAGAAATTACCCTCCCTAATTCAGATTGGTGGTTCATATTACTTCCTTGAAAGAATGGTTGTGGCTATTCAAGTTAATAATATATATTTGAGATTATTTTAGATTTTTAACATGGTCATATTCTTCATTAATCAAATCAGTTAGCAGTTCATTTATTTGACATCGTTTATTTTTCACCAAAAAATCGAGCTTTTCTTTAACGGTAATATCAAGATAGCAATTAATCGCTTTCTTATTTGTTCGTTCTCTTCTTAACTGTCGTTGTCGCCAAGCACGATTCAGATTATTTATCAGCATTTTTTTTTCGAAGTGATGGCTATTCCAGAGCTTTAATACGCTGTATATCGCTAAGTATTTTTCCTCTGGGTTTATCGGATTAAAGTATTGGAGTGAGTCAATTCCCATTCGTCCTGCATCGAAATGCTCAGATTTGTGATAATCCACCAGATATTGCCAAGCCCATTCTATCCCTTCAGTTGATGTTTCATTGAGCCATTTAAACGGCTTAACCCCGTCACTGAGCTGGAGCCATTGGCGCTTTAAAAAATCGTTGTACTCCGATTTGGGTGGGTCAAACTCATCAAAATACAGAAAATCCAGGTAGATGACGATGAGGCTGAATCGTTCTTCATGCGAGGTGGGGAAGGTGGTATTGATAATTTGGTGGTTAAAGGCGGTGTCATGAATGTTTTGCAAGACTAAAAAGGGATCACTGCCTAAGTGCAGCAGACCCCAAATTAATGCACAGGCTTCCTTGTCTTTTTTTAGCCACTCAATGAGGGATATTGATAAAATATTCTTATGGTATAGTCGCTCGGCTTTTTCACTTTCTGCTTGCCGTTTTTCGCTCGATTCAATGGCGCTGAAGTAGTGATTGATCTCTTGTTTTAATAGGTTTTTGCTGTGAAAAATATCGGGTAGCTTCTGGGTTAGTTTAGGAAACCCATAATAATTTTGCGATTGTACCATGATAAAGCGAACATAAAATCGCAACATGCGAATGTCTGCATTTTTGTCTATCCAATTAATCACCTTGACCATAATTTCTCCATATAAAACTTAGCTAAAAACTAAGTCACAAAATGAGAGTATATCATAACAGATAAAGAAAAATAAAATGTGATATTACGTCATTCTGAAGATAAATAAAAAATAAAACAAGTGTTAATGAATGCCAACTTGACGCTAAAAATTGCCAATTTATTTGCTTTGTTAGGCAATAGACTGACTAAATTACCGTTATCGCTAGTCTATAAACATCGATTTTGAGGTGATGCGCGCTTGCCGTGTGGAGTCAAAATGGTAGAAAAGTTAAATGTCAGGACGGTTTTTTGGGGAAAAATCAGGGAAGAAAAAGGGCTAATCTCCGAGTAAAAATGGCGGCTAAAATGGACTGAAGGTGTGATAACTCGCGGGTGCTTCTCACTCTTTTTGTGACAATATACGTTGGTATAGTATTATGGGGTATCAACATCCTCATCGACTTAACCCAATAGAACTACTCCTCTCATCGTCACTCGATAGATATCATTCTTGATAGGAAAAATCAGCGTGCTCTATCGGTATCATTCATCAATATTGTTAATCATGACACTGTCACGTTTTGTGATGGGAAAAATGTGAATCGTCTCTTTTTTACAACGAATGCCTTGGGTATGACATTACACAGACTTGAGGATCACACCATGTCCCGTTATACCTACAACGAAGATTATCTTTGCAAGATAGACCGTACTCTCCGCCGTGCACTATCCATCACCCATCGACTCACGGCAATCCGGGTTGATTTACGTTTTCCGGCTTCCGACGTACCACATCGTGAAGACTCTGCGGCTATCACGCGTTTTTTCGGTTCACTCAAAGCCAAAATTCAGGCGGATTTAAAACGCAAAAATAAGGCGTGGAAACGTAATCATACTTGCCCGTTATTCTATGTGTGGGTTCGTGAGTTTGGGGAGATTAATCACAAAAAGCACTATCACGTTTTACTGCTTGTCAATAAGGACGTCTATTGCGGGCTAGGTGATTTCAGGAAAACAGACAATACGCTTTGTGCTCTCGTGCAACAAGCGTGGTGTAGTGCTATTGATGTCGATTACCCTGCTGAGCGCTATTTAGTGCATTTTCCGGATAATGGGTGCGCCTGGTTAGACAGTAACGCGCCTCACAATGACATTGCGGTGGAGAAGCTTAACCAACGTTGTCGTTACTTAGCTAAAACGTACTCGAAAGATTACAGTGATGGTGAGCGTTCTTTTGGGTGTAGTCGCTAATAAAAAACATGAGGGGGATATCTTTTGGAAGAGAGATATCCCTAAACACTTATCGATATCCCTTCTGCCTTTTAACGTTAAAGACAGGAGTTCAATAATGACTACTCAAGCTATTCCCTTACTAGATGACCAATTCGTTGATATGAAGTTTATAACCCGCCTAACCGGTTTGACGGATAAATGGTTTTACAAATTAATCCAAGAGGGGGAGTTTCCCAAACCTATCAAACTGGGGCGTAGCTCTCGCTGGTTAAAGAGTGAAGTGGAGCAATGGCTGCAAGCGCGTCTTGTGGCTTCTCGGTATTAACCCTTTTTGAAGTCAATATATTCAATTTAAACCCGATTTGTTCTACGAATTAATTTATGGAGTACTGAGAGTATGAAAAAGCTGCCCGCTCGCTATCAAGAGTTACTGAGTTATTATCAACGTTGGTTAAATGGGTATACGAAGTTGTCCATTTGCCAGGGGATGTGTCATTCACTCATTCAAAACAGTCACTATTTGATGGTGTCGTACATTCGTTTTTCGAGTCATGAAGCCTGCCAGGTGGCGGTTATTCCTGCTCGTCTCTATCGACTGGTGTATGGTAACGCCTACCCTGACAAACTCACCGAAGAAGAGGATTTAAACCTGAGTTTTCATATTGATGAACGGCTGTTACGCTACCACCCTATGCTGGAAGGGATACTGCTCAGTGAATGTGCGCGTCTTAAACAGCACTCCTTTGCTAACAAGTTAATCAGTTTATTTCAGCAATTTAATGATCCGGAAATACGCCCGAAATTGGTCTGGTTATGTTGGTATGATTTGCTGTTAGGGTCACCATTAGACGATTGGAACCATACACTTAAGTTGAAATCCAAAGAACAACTTGTGGAATGGGTGATTGATAGGCAAGCCGAAAATGGGGGATTAACAACTATTATGGATGAATATGTATTGTTCAGCCGATAAGCACGGCAAAGTAATATGGAGGATCAAAAGGATTAATATCGTTAACGCGTGCTACTCACTGTGTTGATATTCCTTCTCATGACAAACCTCATATCTGATAACGCTATGCTTTCACTTCAGACACTTTTGTAATTGCCTTGCGGATGGCAATCAATCAGGCAAACTGATGCCACTGCTATATGTACAACCGTCCTCAGTAGCTTAAGTCATGCTGTTGTCGAGGGTAATGAATCCACGGACATGAAAATCCTCCTAAGTTGCATAATACCCACCTTTTATCTGTTGTTAACAGGGTACGGATAACTCTATATGTGAGTATTCATATCTATTTAAAATAAATAGATAAAAAATATTGCTGTGTTACTTAACCCTACCTATAATTCAAACTATTTATTTAAGATAAGTTACTTATATTGTTTGATGTGAAAGCGAGTTTTTCGTTGTCTTTGATGGTCTCTGAGGACGGATTTGCTTTGGAATAATTTACCGTTTTACCTTATGAGCCTTGGTTTACGGCTAAGGGCGGTAGCGTACCAAATCGTTAGAAATGCTTTACTTTCACGTTTCATTAAATGCCAAATATCGCCACCGTATTTTTAGGAAAAAAGTCACAACGCCAATTGCCTTTGCTTAAATAAAAGGATCATCGAATGAAAATTTATCGCCCATTATGGAATGAAGGGGCATTGCTCTCCCCACAACAATTTCAACAACAAGCTCAGTGGGAAGCCTTCACAAACCAAGGTGTTTCAGGTTTCTCTTCTCCTTTTACCTGGGGGGTGGAAAAAGTTGAGCTGGATGAATCGCTTTTATCGTCAGGTCGCTTGCAAGTTCACCAATTACGGGTGTGGTTGCCAGATGGGACATTAGTGGATACCCAGGTCAGTGATGTCGCTCCTGAGCCGCGAGAGTTGAATTCAACCGCATTATCACAAACAGACAGTCTTGTGCTGGTTCTGGCTTTACCGCTCCTTCAATCAGGGATTGTAAATGTGCAAAAAAAAGGGGCCTTTTCAGAGCGTGCATTACGGTATCAGGAAGAGTGGGTGAATGTACCGGATGTATTTGGTCAGGATGATGAATCCATGGCGGTTGCCAGATTCAATATTACGGTCCGTTTTCAACATGAAAATAATGATGCGTGGCAAACGTGTCCCATTGCGCGCCTAATTCGTGATGGTCAGGGAGGGTGGATAATAGATAGAAAGTTTATTCCTCCAATGACACAATTTTCAGCCAGTCGAGAGTTACAAGAGCGACTCGCTCTGCTGAATCGGCAAATCCGTTCGCGCTGCCAACGATTGATGGCAATGCGTCGTGAAAGCAATGAGCGTTTAGCCGATTTTGCCGTCGCCGATGTTTCCTTATTTTGGTTGTTAAACGCCTTAAACTCCCATGCTAATGTTCTCATCGGTTATGAACGCTACCCACAACGTCACCCTGAAATCATTTGGGCTGAGTTGACCCGTTTGGCGGGGAGTTTATTAACCTTTTCGTTAGAGCATGACCTTGCGACCATTCCTGCCTATATCCATGACGATCTGGAAAATACGTTCCCACCTTTATTTGATTTGCTCAGTACCTTGTTAGAAACCAGCTTGCCTTCTCGTGTGATTGCGCTTGATATGACGCATCCCGATCCGCAAACCTGGCGAGCTTCATTGCATGACCTCAGGCTTAGAGAGGAAGCCGATTTTTATCTGTCTGTCCGTTCAGATAAAACAGCGTGGGAAATTGCTGAAAAGTTCCCGACGCTGTGTAAAATTGGCGCGCCTGATACCGTTAACACACTTTACAGTAAGGCATTAAATGGTATTCCACTCACACCCGTTGACCGGGTTCCTGCGGCGCTCCCTGTGCGCATGGAAAACCAATACTTTGCGCTGGATATGGAGGCTCCGGAGATGCGTGAAATGTTGGAAGAAGGCGTTTGCATGCTATATGTGCCCTCTTTATTTGGTTTCTTAGAGTTAGAACTGTTTGCGGTATTACGCTCATGAGCCAATACATTGATATTGACAAGCTTATGGCAAAAACCTGGTTGATGGTAACTGAGCTAAAATATGGTCGGTATGACCCGGATTCAGGGTCTCTTTATGATACGTGCTGTCAACAAATTGATGCTGTAAAAAATGCATTGGGCCAAACAAAACTCGCTCCCGAGAATATTGAGCACATTATCTACGCACAATGTGCATTATTGGATAAAACCGCGATGGAACTCTTGGCTCGGGGTGATGAAGAAGGTGACGCATTCTATGCTTGGCGAGTTGCCCCCTTACAAGCTCGCTATTTTTCATCGTTGGATGCAGGGGACGCATTATGGGATCGTATCCGGTCAGTGCTGGGGCAGGCTCACCCAGATTATACTGTACTAACCTGCTTTCACCGCGTCTTGGTACTCGGTTTTAACGTCCATACAGCAACCATGGAACCGCTGAGTCCCGAGCGGAAATCATTGATAGATAAACTTTCTGCACAGATTTCTCTACCTGAATCTGCTTTTCCATTAGTCATCCATCATCAGCAAAAATCTAGTCTGAAATTGATACGCTCTTTCAGCTTCTGGACCGCGTTGTTGCTTATTGGTATTACCGCCATTACTTGGGGCGGTCAAACGTGGCTCAATCAATTGTTGTCAGCAGTGTAATCGCCTCGTCTTTACTTTCACTTCTTGTCCATTTCTGAGGGAATAGAATATGCCTAATTCAGTCATCAATGCATTAACACAAACTGTGAAGAACGCTGTGTCGCATGCCCGTTTTCATTTAACGGTACAAGACTGCACTGATTTTTTAGATGTACTCAGTTTCGAATCTGAAGAAGCCCTCAGTCAACCTTGGCGATATGAAGTGACAGTCACGTGCACCAATGCACATCTGACTCCCGAGCAGATGCTACTGAAGTCGGGCGCATTTACCTATCAAACCCCGTTATTACCTGGTCTTCCTAATCAATCGATACGAACAGTGTATGGGGTTATCAGTAAATTCAAACACCTGAAAACGTCAGCGGATGAAACTCGGTATAGCTTGATATTAGTGCCACGTATTGCCTTACTTCAGTACACCAAATGCAGTGAAGTGTATTTAAATCAATCGGTGACAGAAGTGGTTGAAAAGGTACTGCGCCGTCATGGTTTGGAAGGGGCAGACTTTGAGTTTCAACTTTCCCGTGAATACCCGGTCAGAGAATTGATTACACAGTGGCGGGAAACGGATTTAGTCTTTATTCAACGACTTCTTGCCGAAGTCGGTATTTATTGGCGCATGGAAATGGACACTCAATTAGAATTGGATAAAGTGATTTTCCATGACACACAAGAACACTACCAGTTTGGCATGTCACTCCCTTATCGCCATGAATCAGGTCTGAGTGATAATGGGCAAGACAGTGTCTGGGGATTGCAGGTTTCGCATCAGGTGGTCAGTGAGGGGGTGGCAACCCGTGATTATAACTACCGTCAGGCATTAACGCCTCAGGATAGTACTGAAATTATTTCAGGTTTTGAGGGAGTTACTACAGGGGAAGTGTACCACTACGCAGAGCCTTTCTTGAATGTCGGTGATATTGATACCCCAGAAAGTGGCGCTTTTTTTGCTCAGCTACGCCATGAACGTATTCTTAATGCCCAATCGTGGGTATCAGGGCATTCAACCAGCCCAATGCTAGCACCTGGACAAGTTTTAGAAATGACAGGGGTCTTTCCTCAGTTGGCGAAAGACGGTGTGTTAATCACCCATGTTCGCCATCGGGGCGCTCGGGATTCTAGCCTTCAGGTACAGTTTACCGGGCAACTCTACCGTGAAGCCTTATGTTTCAGACCGCCTTTACTCCCTCGACCTGTCATTGCAGGGACGTTACCCGCACGAGTGGAAAGCAGTGAAAAAGGCGATACCTATGCGTGGCTCGATGAATTCGGACGCTACCGTGTTAAGTTGGATTTTGATAGAGAGTCGTCTGAGGCGGGCTTTGCTTATTTATGGCTACGTTTAGCCAAGCCCTACGCTGGAGATACTTACGGCTGGCATGCTCCATTATTGGATGGGACTGAAGTGTCGGTGCAATTTGACGGTGGTGACCTTGACCGACCCTATATCGCCTATGCACAACATGACTCCGAACATCCTGACCACGTGACGCGAGACAACCATACTCGCAATATCTTACGAACACCGGCCAATAACAAGTTGCGCATGGAAGATAAACGTCAGGAAGAGCATATCAAGCTGGCGACGGAGTATGGCAAAACTCAACTCAATCTAGGTCATTTGGTTAACGCACAACGAGAACAACGCGGAGCAGGGTTTGAGTTGAGGACGGATGAGCATGGCGCTATTCGTGCGGGTAAAGGGTTGTTTATCAGTGCAGATGAACAATCAAAAGCACAAGGGGAAGTGCTGGACATGACCCAAGCGGTGCAGCAAATCCAGCAAGCGAACCAACAGATGCAAACGCTGTCTCAAACAGCGGAAAAAGCCAGTGCACTCGCCGCCGATGTTCAATCACAAATTGACCTCTTAGATTCTCGCTTACAGCAGTTACAATCCGCTGTGTTACTAGCCAGTGCGCCGCAAGGGATCGCATTAACGTCCGGTGAACACCTTCAAATGAGCAGCCAAGGCAATACTATGGTGAATGCAGGGCAGCATCTTGATATGAGTGCCATGCAGAACTTATCGGTCGCCGTTGAAAAAGCATTAGGCCTATTTGCACATAAAGATGAAGTGAAAGTGATTGCGAATCAAGGCGCGATCGAAATCAGTGCGCAACACAATACGATGGATTTCTTTGCCCAGCAGCAAATCACTATCACCAGCAGCGAAGATGAAATTGTGATATCGACACCGCAAACCCTGACCCTTAACGGTGGTGGCTCATACCTAAAGCTGAGTGGGCAAGGTGTTGAACACGGTTCTTCAGGGGATTACATCATCAAAGCTGCAAATTATGTGGTGCCTGGCTCGGGGGCTGATATCGCGTGTGAAACGTTGCAGTTTGATGTGACGGATATTGAAGCGCATAAATTAGTGACGAAGTATCCATTGCATGATTAAAAGGATGACATTAATGAAAGTTTTGACATTATTAATCTGTTTATTTTTTTCTTCTCTTTCGTTGGCTTTAGATAAAGGAAGTGCAACACCTGAAACAACGGTATTGAATTTCTATACTGAGTATCTTTTGGAAAATAATGAAGATATTCAAGCAGAGTTGAAAAAAAATGAAAAAGCGATGTTAATGTATGTATCTCCCAATTTAATCAATGGGCTCAAAAAGGAATATTTGAACGCGGATTATTTTGTTGATGCTCAATCTTTTTGTCCGGATTGGATAAGTAATATCAAAGTTAATAACGTTAAGGTTAATAATAAAAAAGCGACTTTAAGACTTGAGTTAGGGGCTGTACCAAACATTTCTAGATATACCATAGCGTTAAAATACAACAATGAGAAATGGAAGATAACTTCAGTAAAACCCGATAACAATAATAGCCCTTATTGCAATGCGTTGAGGAGCATCAAATGATCAATATGGATGTTACAATAAAAAAAATAAATCAAAATGCTATTGAAATTCAAAAAAGCTTTGCTTTCGGTAAAGGTGAATGTGCTAAGTATGTCAAACTTGCTCTTATCCATGGCGGAGCTTCAATAGAAAACTCAGCAATACGCTCAGCTAAAGACTACGGTCCATGGTTAATTGAAAATGGATTTACACCTGTTCCCGGTGCTCAAGCACAAAAAGAGGGGATTAGTTATTCGATTTTGGGTCAGCAAAAAGGCGATGTTGTTATTATTGAACGACTCAAAAAACCAAATAAACCTGAAAGTATTCATGGGCACATTGCGTTATTTGATGGAAAACATTGGGTTTCTGACTTTGTGCAACAAAGAGGCTTTTATCCAAACCAAGAGTATCGAGATGAGAGTACTCCATTTGTTTTATACCGCTACGCTGGTAATCAACCCGCAGACGAAAAAAAAGAAGAAAAAAGCAGTGCCAAGCTAATTAAAATTGTGTATCCCATCCCTAAGAACGAACGTGGTCAAGAATTCTCAAACCTTGATGAAATAATGGCACATGTGAGCGGGGAATCAACAGGAAATTACTTGCTGGGTCGTAATGGAATGTGGCATAGCGGTATCCATATTACCAATGCGACTACGCCCTGGTGTGCCTTAAGTGGAAGCTCCATCACAGAGAAGGCCAGTTTTCCTATTCCCTATAAAGGGCAGCAGGCTATTCGCTGCATGGCGGATGGTGAAGTCATTGCCTACCGAATGAATCAAGATTATTTACCTCTAGGTTGGAAAAGCGGAAGCTTAAATTTATCCGGTTCGTTTGTATTGGTACGCCACTACATTCAAGTGGGTGAAACTCAAAAGAGCGGACTGCATTTTTATACGCTGTATATGCATTTGGCACCGTATTCTGCCTATCAAGCGAATCCCACATGGATTGTGCAAGATAAATTGCCGACTTACTCCCCCGAATGGAAAGTGGTTGCAGGCACGAATACTTATAAAGACCAAAACAAACTAGACGCGCTCCCTAAAGGCTCTATCATCGCTTGGGATAAAAAGGATAGCCAACGTCAACTCAAGGCGGCGAATGGACGGTTGTATGGGCTGGTGACGATTGAAAAGTTAGCCGGTACATCAAAATTAAACGTCGGAGACCAATGTTGGACTCTGGTGGATAACAATAATATTGTGTCTGAAATAGAGCCGAGTTGGTGGAAACAGTTAACCAGCCCCGCTAAAGAAATGATGCAATTTGATAAAGTGGTCAGTTTAACGACGCCAATAGCCATTAAAGCAGGTGACAATATCGGCCATATGGGCTTCTATCAAGCCCCTAAAGAACAGGGCATTGATTCGCGTTATCAGGTGCATATTGAGTGCATAAGTGCCGATGATAATTTACCGCAGTTTTTGCAGAACCCTGACAAAGTCGGACATGATAAGCCTCAGTATTTAAAATGTTTACCCGGTTTAATGCTATGGAATAAGCAAGGTGATGATTTTATAAAAACAGAACGGGTTGTTGAGTGGGAGAAAATCTTTAAGCTCAGTGAATTAAAAATAGAAAAAGATAAGAATAATAACGAATTTTATTTATTTCCAGAATATGTGTTAGTGCCAGAATCTATTGCGGCAATACCCAAAATGGCATTAAGTGAACTCAACGAGATTGATAAACAAAAAGCACAAGAGTCTACTTTCGGAGTGTTAGGCAAAAAAACAAACGAGCTCGGGGCTATAGGGCATCAAGACCAACTTATTAAAGACAATATCGCCCAATACTCAAAGTTTCTTTCCCAATACGACCTTGCAGAGCTAGGATTTAAAGCTTTAGTTGCCAATGCCAATGCATTTGACCACTTAAATGGTTATGTACAACCCCAAGTCGAATTTATTAGCTCAGTTTATGAAAATATTAAAGCTAAAATCACGGGTTCTTCTGTGCCACAAAAGGGGATTATTGCTCATAATTACCAGCGATTAATCAATAAGATTAAATCGGACAAAAAGGAAACTTACTCGCCTGAGGAATACCGCCGAGCCTTTCACAACCCCATGTTTTCCCATATCGTGAATAAAACCATTGTTAAACACCCTAGTGATTGGTATTACAAAAAAAGTGACAGTATCTGGCAACCCTTTTTAAATAGATTAAGTGAAGAAGCACCACTATGGCGTTCTTACAGCGAAGAATTTCTTGATGGTATGGTTTGGATGCAGGATGTAACTAATGAAAAATTAGGTCCTGAAGTGTGGCATATGCATCCATTGGTATTTTTAGATACAGTTAAGTCAAAAAAAAGATATATTATTAATTATACGCAATATTCCAATACACTTGAAGAAGTCATTAATAAGCAGATGTCTATCCCTGGGAGTGCAGCACCTAAATGGGGAATATCAAGAAATGCAACTCGAAGCGAAGTTGTTCAGTGTATAACTCCCGAAAATTTAACTAGTAATAGTAATATGCTTCAATTTTTAGAAATAGATAAACCAATGGGAATTTCCTTTGAAAAATTAGAAGAATTTTTGAGAGGAAAAGGTTCCCTTGAAGGTACTGCTGCTGCATTTATTCAGGCGGCTAATGATTATGGTATAAATGAATGCTATCTTGCAGCTCACGCCGCTATCGAAACTGGAAATGGCCGGAGTGTTCTCGGTAAAGGGTCATTATTTTCCTATAATAATCAGCCATCACGAACTGTTTATAACATGTATGGGATAGCTGCTGTAGATGGAAATGCTGTTAGTGGTGGGAAAGCAGCGGCTTACTCTCGTGGATGGTTTACCCCAGAATTGGCTATTATGGGAGGTGCTGAGTGGATTTCGCAGAAATTTGTGCACAAGAACCAAAATACACTTTATAAAATGCGCTGGAACCCTGCTCATCCGGCATCCTACCAATACGCTACGGCTGTAAACTGGGCAGAACATATTTCTGCTAGGATGTATGAAATTTGTGGTGATTATCATGATTTCGATAATGAGTTAATTTTTGATATTCCAGTTTACAAAGGAGGTGCTAATGAATAAATTTAAGATGAAAATAATAGTTTTATTATCGCTATCTTTATTCACATTAAATTCTCTAGCCACAATAAGTTGCACACCAAGCAGCACAGATTATCCCTACAATACAAACCAAGATCCAACCCCCGAAAAGGTGCAATCAAATGGTCGAGTTTATTTTTTTTCTTTGCCAAAAGATGAGTGTAAGACAAATGTCTTTTTAATAAAAAATGATAAATTACTTAAATATAGAGTGGTAAATGGTTTTTCGTTTGTCAATTATATCAATAAGAATGGCGCTGTTGTTGATGGATGGGTTCGGAGTGACGAGATTGTTTCCGATAATGTTGAGCAAAATGGGCTTACGTACTCGGATTTTTCATGGAAGATAAATGGAAAAAATGTCTATTTACTCGGAAAGGCAACTCCTGAGCTAAATACATGGGTTAAACAATCAGGATTAAAACTCCCAGAGCCTGAAAACCACGGTTTTAATAATGAATTCGAATCATGGACATTAACTATCCTAAATGAAATGATAACAATATCTGAATCAAATGACATCATTGAGAAAAGATTAGGTTTTAACGACACATATGTCTCTGGAATTACATTTGTTGATGACAAATATGAAACTGCACGTGGTATAAAAGTCGGAGATGACTGGAGTACAGTCACTGCAAAATATGGGACGAAAAGTAGATTGAATCCTGAGAATGAGTGCCGATTCTACCAATATTTTGATATGAAACTCAGTTTCTGCCTTGACTCATCGGATAAAGTTCGAGCCATTTTATTTGAAAGCTACCCAGTGAACTAATTGATATCTATTTATAAATAAGTGAGTTGTAGTTATTGCCATATATCGCGTATATTTACGCTAATCGAGTAAATATACGTTCATATTAAATACAGTACACTCCCGTGTAATGAATAAGCGACTATGAATATAAGAGCTATACTATTGACATTGATTTTTGTTTCTTTCAATAACTTGGCAGATGAAAATATATGTCAAAAGTCCAAGTTAATATCCGAGCAAGAAGGCGCTATTATTAATTCATTTAAGTCAGGTTATAAAGTGATCGGCAATGGAAGAGCCCATTTTTATTATTCGCCTAACGTTAATTGTAAAGAAAAAAACCTTTTTTTAATCAAAGATGACCTCGTTAATGCATCTATTGTTTACGATGATTTTACTTCTATAATGTACTTAAATAAAAATGGTCAAGTTATTGATGGCTGGATAAAGTCAAATCGGTTAACTCCTACAGGAACAGGGATAGGGCCTTCTGATGAAAATAGATAACCTATTCTATGAAATATATCTATAATTTAGTCAAAATCCAGAATATTCATTCTTCATTTTAATTGGTGGTTTTAAATATGGTGAATTTACAGGTAAGATAATCACCGATTATGTTAATGAGTCTAAAACTGATTTTTATAATGCAAGAAAGTGTATTAATGGATTGGATCAAGCGGAGCAAATAAAAGGTTTTGCAGAGGATTACTTGGAAAAACTAAACAATGGTTTATTGTCATGAAAAAATATTTGATATGTCTCCTTCTATTTATACAATTTTCTGTGCAGGGGCAAGAAATTCGTTGTGGCTGGTTAGATAATCCTACACCAGGAAATCTTTGGCTTATCGATCGTGATGCTGAATGGAATATATCTCAGCAAGGAGGACGAAAATCAGAAGGAATTGAGAAAATTATTGATAATTCTATTGACTCTTCAGAGATAATTTACACTAACGGTAACTATGGTATCAGGTGTGCCTGTTTATCTATAGAAGTTGATAATAAATCAAAAACAATAATAAATATATACTCTTTTGATTTGCTGAAAATAAAACAATGCCGTGATGATAAAAAAATACAACATCTTATCAATTAGACATAATAGTGATGAGTCCTTAATATTACCTGACTAGTTGAAAATCAAGTGATAATAATCATGAAGTTTAAAAAATCGTTTCTTATGATATTGCTGCTTCTAAGTACTTTTGCAAATAGTAAAACTTTCTTTCAATGTGCCACTAAAGACGGAACGATTAACTTAGAGTTAATTGGTAAAGACTTAAAGTTAACAATGAAAAAAACAACTCCATTTTTATTGAATGTTCTTCAAAATTATTGGAGGGGGTACTCATATAATCATTATTCTCGGTTTAATACAGAGTATTATAGGATTACTTACTCAAGTAATAATGTGGATTATGCAATATATAAAAATTACGAAGATGGTCAATATAATAGCGGGTTACAAGTGACAGATTTAAATGTTAATAAAGAATATAATTATGATTGCAATAAAATACATATCGATAAATTAGATGAATTATTAAATATTCTAGAATGTGACAAGGGGAGTGCGTTAGGGTGCATGCATTAACTCATTTATATTTAAAAGTGTAATAAATTGAATTGCTAATGCCAAAATTTACGTTAATAAAAATTAAAACCACTTGATGAAAGATAAATTATTCCCAAGGGGGTATTGAAATAAACTAATTAAGTATGAAGGTGGGAAATCATTAACTTATCGTTAAAAAATCCATCCAGATTCTTTATATATTAATTTTTCCACCACACGCTTTTGCTAGTAATAATGTTGAAATAAGGTAACTTCAATCAAAGAATGCAACATTTTCATCCTATTGCCGACAGTTAGACGAAGGAAAGGAATATGACGGTACTTTAGAATATACCTGTTATTTTTCTAACCAAACCCTATCACAAGCTTATAACACATTAATAAACCTCGATGATTATCGACATGCTAGACTTAAAAATAAATTGCCAACTAAAAATCTAAGCTATCTAATCAAGAGTAAAGCGAAAGGCGAGGAAACCTTCGATTATCAATGGATGACTGACAAGAGAATTAAAATAGTTGCGGAAAAAGAAATGGAGTCATCAACCTATTTATTTGAAGAAATGAAGACACAAACGCACTTATTACTTATTGAAGAAACGGGCTATTAACCAACTGAAATCTTAAAGGACTAAAACCATGCAACAAATTATTCGTAAAGGGGATAAAACCACTCATGGGGGAACCGTGCTAACAGGCTCTGACACCATGAAATTTGGGGGTATCGGTGTAGCACGCAAAGGCGATCAGGTTTCTTGCCCGAAAAAAGGGCACGGCCCGACCACCATCATTGAAGGGAACCCTAACTACCTCGATAACGGAATACCTGTCGCTTTTCAAGGGCATAAATGCGGTTGCGGATGTACCTTAATCAGTTCCTTTTCTCCCGCCAAGGTAGGTTGATATGCCAGTTTGGCTCAATACCATTCCGCCTGCTGCTGCAAAAGTACCTCGACCCAATACACGCCGCTGGTTAGTGGCATTGTTGATTATCATATTTATGGGGTTTGCGCTGACCTTATGGTTTTGGACAAAAGACAGAACGGGGTTTATTTTTTGGTTTACCGCGGTGGGGCTCCCTATTTGTGGTTGGGGGTTAGCATTCGGTGCTCGGCGGATGGCGTATAAAATGCAGCAAGTTTCTGCAAGCACGTGGAATAGCGAACGCGAAGCACTGATTAAATCTGAAATCAAACGCGGTCAACGATTTGCCTATTTATTGGATGCGTATATTGAGACCCCGGCGGGGCAAGGTGCAAATCGCAGCCTTTATGCGATCAACAAATCGGTTCCCTTTGTGGCGTTACAACCTTCTCGTTCAGGGTCTCAACCTATACGTTATGCGCCTTTAACCGTATTCGACCAACCCGACTCGACGCTGATGCTCACCGATTGTCTTAATAACATCGCAGTAAAAATTAAACCGATATTACAAAAAATCCCTGATGATATCCCTTGTTACTGCGTATTGGAAATCGATAGTGCGTTACAGCCACTAACTGAGCCAATCCTGCTGGATACCTTAAAAAAACAAAGCCCACACGTTTTTCGTCTCATTGCGGGGCAAGGACTAGAGGCCATTGACGCATGGTTAGATACCCGTTGGGATATTCCTTCCCTATTGTTGATTGTATCTATTGGCTATAACTCGACGCCTGTGGATGATGACGGTGAGGCCATCGGCAGTATTCTTCTGAGTAATCGACCCACCCGCGATATTCCTTGTATAACCCGCTTCCATCGTCCAGAAAAAAGTCACCCTGACAATCTGTCGCACGGCTTATCACAAGCCATACTCTGGGGGAACATCTCTCCTGAAACGATAACCGCAGCGTGGGTTGCCGGGCAGGCTGTTGACGAGGGCGGGGGATGGAGCCAAGCCTGCGAACAAAATCAGTTGCACTTTAGCATGACGAAGGCTAATAAAATGATTGTTCCGGTTTTAGGGAATACAGGAAAAACCGCCCCTTGGATAGCCACGGCCTTGGCCGAGGCCAATATGGATCAAGAGCATTCTCCCGACGCTCAGCTTATTGCGGTTCAGCCTCAACGAGAAAATGACGACATTTGGATAACGGTGATTACACGCCACACAGAAAGTAAGGAAAGCGTAACGCATGTCTAAGGTGAAAGTAAAAACAGTGATGGGTGCTACCGCCGTCGTGTTGATTTTTTTAGTGATTATTGTGGCTTTCTTATTTTACGCCTTTCCCGAATCGATGGCATCATCACTCGGATTAGGCCCGTATGAGGGCGACCGTATTTTAACAGTAAGCTGTTTGGTGGCTATCTTTGTTTTGCTGTTGGGTTGGATCACCGAAAAGCTATTTGATATTTCCGGAAAATCAGGTCTGTATGTTCAATGGGGTAAAAATAAGCAACAGCAATTATCACAAAATGGCTCTGTGCTTGAGTTCGGTGATGAACAAGGCGAGGCAGTCATTGATGTCAATATGGTACAAGAACATCTTCGATTACGCTATGGTCGCTTTTGGCGACGTAAGGTCAAATTATTGCTAGTGCAGGGGCAAGATGCGGAAATTGAACGGGCGACACCGGGATTAAAACAGGAAAGTTGGCAAGAAAATGAGGGTATTTTGTTATTTTACGGTGGTGCACCGGAGCAAAATTTACCCGATGAATACCTTGCCGCTATTCAAGCCGTGAGCCCCGCGCGCCCATTAGATGGCTGCGTTCTTGTGTTTGACTTACCATCACTGCCCACTCAGATTGAGCGCGATAACGTTCTGCGTTGCCATCAGCGACTGTATGCGTCTCTGGGCTGGCGTGTCCCTGTTTGGTTATGGTTAATTGAAAAGCCGTTGTGGAAGGAAGAAAGCCATTCTATACCGCCAATTGGGGCTATTTTTCAGTCAGGTGCAACGCCGGAACACGCTATTGCGGACTTAACTCGTTTAGCCACACCTTTGCGTGAAGTCGGAATGTCTGCATTATTGCAATCGCCCCAACAAGGTTGGCTATTACGTGTCAGTGAACTGATACAAAAGCAACTGCAATCTCAACTGGGCGGGTTACTCCAACACATCATGAAAGGGCATGCGGCATTACAAGTTCAAGGGGTGATCCTCAGCCCAGAGCAAGCCTTTTCTCACCGGCAATCCAATGCGTTAGGACGCTCACCCGCTTGGCAAACTTTTTTCAATATACCATCAGGTCTGAAAGCGAAGAAATTAGGCTGGAATGCAAGGCAAGCTGCTCAGGTTACCGTCCTCGCCTTATTGTTATTTTGGTGTGCGGGCACAATCACCTCATTCATCGTGAACCAAACCTCTATTCGCCATGCGGAAGAAACGGCACGAATTGCCGCAGATAAACAACTCCCTCTTGGGGAACGTCTGAAAAATCAGTATGAGCTGCAAGAATATTTGGCGCGTCTTCAATACCGTCAAACACACGGAGCACCGTGGTACACTCGTTTTGGGTTAAATCAAGATAGCCAAACTTTAGCAAGGCTCTGGCCGCTATATACACAAAACCATCAGGCGCTAATGAAAGCCGCGACGATGGAGGCGTTAAAAACGCAATTAGCAGCGTATGTCGCATTACCTCCTGCGAGTAGTGCGAGGGAACAAAACACTCAGCAAGCCTACAACGCCTTAAAACTCTATTTGATGCTGGCCTCAACCGATCACGTTGATACCGCTTGGCTAACACAAAATCTCTTAACGATTTGGCCTGAGCGTAGTGGTGTTCCAAAAGCGGAATGGCAGCATTTAGCACCACCCCTGTTTCAGTTCTGGGCAGACAATCTTCTCAAACATTCTGAATTAGCCCTAAAGCCCGATATGACTTTAGTGAACACCACACGTAAGATTTTGCTAAAACAAATTGGCCAACAAAATGCGGAAGCGGGTCTATACCAAGAAGTCTTAAAACAAGTTGCCAGTAATTGGCCTGATTTAACGTTAATGGATATGGTTGGTGATACTGATGCACAACTGTTATTTAGCACCGATGAAATAGTCCCTGGTGTATTTACCCGTCAAGCGTGGGAAGAACAAGTCCAGGCAGCCATTGATGAGGTGGTGAATAAACGCCGTAATGAAATCGACTGGGTATTAACCGATAAGACCCAAACGGTGGATAACGAGGTCTCACCTGAAGCTTTAAAAGCCCGACTCACAGAACGCTACTTCGTGGACTTCGGAAACAGTTGGCTTAATATGATCAACAGTATTCAGTGGCACCAAGCCGATTCATTATCGGAAGTGATTGCGCAGCTAAATGTGTTAGCGGATGTACGTCAATCCCCCTTGGTGGCGTTAATGAACACCTTAGCGTGGCAGGGTAAGACTGGACAAAAATCGGAGGCGTTCGCCGATAATCTCGTCGATTCAGCAGTGAAATTGTTAGATAAGAAAAAGCAAGTTAAGCAATTTATTGAACAAAATCAAGCACCCAAAGGCCCGTTGGATGATGTGTTTGGTCCCATTCTAGAAATGATGGAAGGTAAGGACGGAACAGGAAAAAATGGCAATCTCAGTTTCCAATCGTGGTTGGCTCGTGTCACCCAAGTCCGTCTGAAATTGCAGCAAGTCAATAATGCGTCCGATCCGCAAGCGATGGCAAAAATGTTAGCGCAAACGGTGTTTCAAGGTAAAACCATTGATTTAACCGATACCTTGGATTACAGCAAGTTAGTGGCGGCGAGTTTAGGTCAAGAATGGAACAGTTTTGGGCATTCTTTGTTTGTTCAACCGTTAGAACAAGCGTGGAGACAAATTTTATCTCCCGCTGCGGATAATCTTAACACCCGTTGGCAAACCACCATTGTGTCTCAGTGGAATAAAGCGTTTGCCGGGCGTTACCCGTTCAAAGCGACAGGGAGTGATGCCTCATTGCCGTTACTCGCCCAATTCTTACGCAGTGATTCAGGGCGTATAGATCAATTTATCAAAACCAATCTGGGGGGCATTGTCCATAAAGAAGGCAACCGCTGGGTGGTTGACCCATCCATGAGCCAAGGCTTAACCATCAACCCTGAATTCCTCAAAGCCATTAATCAATTGTCAGACATTTCAGACATTGTCTTTGCGCAAGGGGATGCCAATATTCGATTTGAATTAATGGCGAGGCCGTCCAAAGGTGTCGCTCAAGTTCAGCTGATTGTTGATGGCCAAAAATTGGATTACTTCAACCAAATGGAAAGTTGGAAAAGCTTTATCTGGCCGGGAGATAGTTATTATCCGGGCGTGACGCTCAATTGGCAAAGTGTGCGTTCGGGAATGCAAATTTACGCTAACTACCAAGGCAATTGGGGATTAATGCGCTTATTAGAGCAAGCCGAAGTCACGCAACTCGACAGTAGCCGTTATCAGTTGGTGTGGCGCACGAAAGAGGGCGAAACGTTACGGTTTATTTTACGCAGTGAACTCGATAGTGGGCCGCTAGCGTTGTTAAAACTCCAGCAGTTCCGCTTGCCTAACAATATCTTTCTCAATACCCCGGATGTTGTGGATGACCTTGTTGACCCACTTTGACTTAATTCACGAGAGGCTCGGCCAAGAGCCTTCGCTATTTTTATTTTTTAATTGGTTTTAGGAAGTCCTAAAATGGATGATTTGACGCTACGCTATTACGAAGCTGAATTACGTTACTTGAAAGAAGCCGGTAAAGAATTTGCCAATGCGCACCCTGATAGAGCGGCCATGCTCAATCTCGATAAACCTGGCGCGAACGACCCGTATGTTGAACGTTTATTTGAAGGGTTTGCTTTTTTGATGGGGCGTTTGCGGGAAAAATTGGATGATGACCTCCCTGAACTGACTGAAGGGCTGGTGAGCTTACTGTGGCCCCATTATTTACGCACTATCCCGTCACTGTCTATTGTTGAATTTTCCCCCCAGTGGCAACATTTACGCCAAGCCGAATGCCTACCCGCAGGGTTTGGGGTGGTTTCCAGACCGATCAGCGCCCAGCGCACGCGTTGCCAATACCGCACTACGCAAGACGTATTATTACGCCCACTTTCAATTTCCAACGTGCAATTACAGACAGAACCGAATGGGCGCTCCACCATTCGCTTACGCTTTGCCTGCCCTGAAAAAGTCGATTGGTCAAAAACTTATTTAGACAGCCTGCCGATTTTTCTCAGTGCCGATGCGCCCATCAGTTCCGCATTACACCTTGCCATGACGCGCCAAGTTCACGGCATGTACCTTCGCCATGCAGATACAGGGGAAGAGCGTATACCCTTTGACGGTTGGTTTAAGCCGATGGGTTTTACCGATGATGATAATTTATGGCCAAAAGGCGATACCGCATTTAGTGGGTATCAGTTGCTATTGGAGTACTTTAGTTTCCGCCATAAATTTATGTTTTTAGCGTTACAAGGGCTGGAGAAAGCGAAGTTTACGGAAACGACGACCTGGTTTGAAATTGATATCGTGCTCAGTGAAACCTGGTCGGCGGACCTCCCCTTTGAAACGGAAAACTTCCGGTTGCATTGTGCGCCTGTCATCAATCTTTTTTCATTAGAAGGTGACCCGTTAACCATTAATCCGCTGGAGAATGAATACCAGCTACGCCCCCTGCGCTTACAAGACGGTCACACCGAAATCTACAGTGTGGACAGCATTCACGGCTCGATTAAAAATGGTAAACCGAAATACGTGCCGTTTAGCAGCTTTCGTCATCGTGGTGGCATGATGCGCCACGATGCGCCCGAACGCTATTTTCATACGCGGATTAAGCGGGGGCCTTCCGGTCTTTACGATACGTGGCTGATTTTAGGGGGGAAAGAGTTTGAACTGGCTCAGCTTTCCGAAAAACCTGAACTATTATCCATCCGTTTAACCGGCACCAATGGGCAACTCCCCCGTAAAGCCCTTGAAAGCACGGTGTTAGACAGTGTGTTAAAGGCGGGTAAAGTGCCCGTCACCGTCCGTAACCTTACCGCACCCACCATTCCATTATATCCCCCGGCAAACGACCGTTTTCACTGGCGGGTGATGAGCCACCTGGGATCTAACTTTTTAAGCATGATGGATAACCCAGAAGTGCTTCGCGGCACTTTAGCCTTGTACGATTGGACGGATGATGAAATGAATCGTCGTCGACTGGAAGCGATCGTGGGGGTGAAACACACACTCATACGCCGATTCGAACAAGGCTACATGATGCGCGGGGTCGATATTGAAATCACGCTAAACGGCAATAACTTTTCAGGCGAAGGGGATATCAATTTATTTGGTGAGATGCTTCAGCGCTTCTTTTCACTGTATGCGGATATTCACCTGTTTAACCAATTAACCCTTGTTATTCAACCCACAGGAAAGCGTCTGAGATGGAAAGAGAATCACAGTCAACACGTACCCGGCTGATAAAGCATATTGCGCCGACGATTTGGCGTGCGAATTTCTACCGGTTTTGCCAATTACTGGAAAAAGCCGCCCCTCAATCACCATTGCTGGGCACCACCAACGACATTAAAGATGATCCGCTGCGGTTTCGTCCTTGGCCGGGCATGGGATTTCCGGCGGGTGAGCTACGAACGGTAGAGCAAAGTCCGACTAATCCAGCGCTCCCCTTAACGGTTCGCACCAACTTTTTAGGGTTGTACGGCGTCGACTCGCCGTTACCAACGAGCTATTTGGATGATATCGCACAAGGTGTTGATGGGGCAGAAGCCCTAACGGAATTTCTGGATATTTTTAATCATCGCATCACCACCCAGTATTACCGTATCTGGCGTAAATATGCGTATCCCGCGACGTTTGAAGAGGGCGGCACCGATGCCACCTCTCAATGCTTGTTGGGATTAATTGGCTTAGGTATTCCAGGGAGCGCGGAGAGGATCGCCACGCCGATTTCGCGATTTTTGGCTCTACTGAGCACGATGCGATTACCCACGCGCAACAGCGAAGGGGTGAAAGCACTGGTCTCTTTACTGGCCCCGAATACCCAAGCGGTGATTCATGAATACGATATCGTCAAAGTGCCAGTGGATGAACGTACCGGTTTATCCCGCCATCAGCGTGTTTCATTGGAAACCCGAGCAACACTGGGAAAAACGGCCAGAGACACCACCAGTCGCATTCTTATCTCCCTCACCACTCATCACCCGAAAGAAGCACAAGGCTGGTTGCCAGGTGAACATCTGCACACCGACCTATTGGTGCTATTGCGCGTCTATTTAGGTTACCGCAGTGATGCGCGCTTAAAGCTGACAGTTCCGGTGAGGGTATTACCTGAACCGCGTTTACAAAAAACGTCGCGCATTCAATTAGGCAGAACGGGGTTATTAGGGTTAAAAGGGGGCAAACTGAGTGATAACCGCCAATTCCTGACAATCAATCTAGGGCGTTACCACGGTATTGAACACGCAGGACGACCAGAAGCTGAGTCAGGGGATTACCGTTTTGAATAAGTATGAACAAATGAGGGAGAAACCCCATGAAAGGAAAATCGTATCCGTGAAAAACATTAGCCAAAAACTCATGGTGATCTGCTTGTGCGGGATACTGGCGGGTTGTGGACTCGCGCAAGCCGTAAAAGAGGGGACTGTCAGCATGAAAGACGCAATTCTTTATAAAAAAATTACCACACTGCGCTTAGATTTCACCCCTCGCTCGGGGCTCAATGCCGATGAAGACCAAACACCGCTCGCTACGATGGTGTGGGTGTATCAACTGAAAGACAAAAAAGCCGTCGAAGGGGCGATGTATCAAGCACTGTTAACGCAGTCGGATGAAATATTAAAAAAAGACACGCTTAATGCCACTTCGGTCATGGTGATGCCTCAAGGGCAAGTCTCCCTTGATGAGCCTCTTGAAAAGGAGACAAAATTCGTCGCGGTGCTCGGTATGTTTCGCAATCCCGATTTATCAGAAAACACCTGGCGACTGGTGATTAACCGCGAAGACTTAGATGCCGATAAGCCACGCGTGATTGAGTTGGGTGATGGTTGGCTGAGATTGTTACCGTTAAAGGACTAATATCATGAGAGAAAAACTCACCGCTTTTCTTGCTCATCAGCCCTATCAACTTGAAATTCAAGATGTGGGGTTTGATATCGACATTCTAAAATTTGAGGGGAATGAAAAACTCAATACGCCTTCAGCATGGCAGATTGAATTTACCTCCGCGTCGGATTCAATCTCACCGGAACAGGTGCTGTTAAAACCGGCGACATTCAATATGGGCACCAATAAGCGAGTATCGGGTGTCATTACCCGTGTGCAATGGTTATCTACCAGTGCTGACCAATCCCACTATGCCGTTTTATTGGAGCCACGTTTAGCATTACTTGGGCATACTCAGCGTAGTGCTATTTACCAAAATACCTCTGTGATCGAAGTGATTGAAAAGGTGTTGCAGTTCCACGGTTTTGAAGGGGCGGATTACGAATTTAAGCTAGAGCATCAATACCCCGAACGAGAGCTGATCACCCAGTGGCGTGAATCCGACTTGGCATTTATCCAACGGTTACTTGCCGAGGTGGGGATTGGCTATCGCCTTGAATACTCGATAAAAACCGACAATGACAAAGTGCTATTTTTCGATAGCCAACTCAACTACCAATTCGGTGAACAATTACTATATCAGCTTCCTTCAGGCCAAAATGATAACGGGCAACTGTCGGTATGGGATGCGCAACTGGCTCATCAAGTGGTGACAGGCAATGTGATCGTCAAAGACTACAACTACCGCACAGCACTTTCACCAATGGAAATGAGTACGACTCATCCGCTAAACAACGCAACCTTGGGTGATGAATACCATTATGCACCGCCGTATCTGCAGATAGGTGATGAAAATGCAGAAACCCTCGATGCCGAAAGTGGTGCGTTTTATAGCCGTTTACGCCAAGAGCGTTTCCTCAATCCCGCCGCTGAATTTGAGCTACAGACTAACGCCTTTTATCTGATGATGGGTAGTGTGTTGGATATCGCGAATGTGCCTATCAACGAACTGAAAGACGGCGTATTTATCACCCAAATTAGGTATCGTGCAGCGCGTGATGCGTCGTTACAGATGACCCTTAATGGCATGCCGTACAGTGAGCAATATGCCTATCGCCCAGATGAAATTCCCCGTCCGAAAATCGCCGGAACCCTACCTGCACGCATTGAAAGCCGTAATGACAACGATATTTACGCATGGCTGGATGAACAAGGACGTTATCGCGTTAAGTTGAATTTTGACCGCAATCACAGTGAGTCAGGGTATGCTTATCTTTGGCTACGATTAGCCAAACCGTATGCGGGGAATACCTATGGGTTGCATGCGCCGTTGATTGCAAATACTGAAGTCGCCATTGCCTTTGATGATGGTGATCTGGATAGACCCTATATTGCTTTTGCCTTTCATGATTCAGAACACCCAGACCATGTTAACCGTGATAATCACACCCGCAATGTGCTGCGCACGCCTGCCAACAATAAATTACGCATGGAAGACAAACGGGAAAAAACGCACATCAAGTTAGCGACGGAGTACGGTAAAACCCAGCTCAGTCAAGGTCACCTTGTCGATGCACAAGGAAAAATGCGTGGAGCAGGCGCGGAACTGCGTACCGATGAGTGGGGGGCAATTCGAGCGGGTAAAGGGCTGTTTATCAGCGCCGATGAGCAGTCAAAAGCCCAAGGCGATGTACTGGAAATGGAGGCTGTGCTCAAAGAAATCGCCCATCTTCTGCAACAGCGTGAGCAACTGAATCTTGCCGCTAAACAAGCCAAAGCCCTGCAAGCCGATATCGAAAGCCAAAAGAAACTGTTACAACAACGTTTGGAGCCATTAAACCAAAGCCTGTTATTTTCCGCCCCAGAAGGGATGGCGTTCACCAGTGGTGAACATGTCCAACTGGCGGCCAGTGAAAATATCACCATCAATGCAGATGGCGATATCAGCGTGGGGGTTATCGGCAATATGACGATGTCCACAGGAGATAAGTTAGGGTTGTTTGCCCGCACAGGAAAATTGGGTGTGATTGCCGGGGAAGGTCCACTGACCGTGCAAGCCCAAAACAATCGTTTAGATATCTTCAGTGAGCAAAAGCAGACCATCACCTCTGCCGCAGATATCAATTTTACGGGTAAAAAACGCATTATCCTGAATGGTGGCGGCAGTTACCTCAAGCTGGAGAACGGTAAAATTGAGTACGGTACATCGGGGGATTATTTGCGCAAAGTGCCGAAGATGGCTACCGCAGGGCCCAATACCTTACCGATGAAGATGGCACAATTTCCGGCAGTATCTTTGCCGATATGTATTCCGTGCCTGCTCAATGCCATAACAGGCAATGATAACCGTGTAGACCTGAGGAAATTTTAGCCATGGAAAAGTTGAGCCAAGCGGCAAATCAATCACAAGAACATATTTACCTGTTAATCGAGGGTGGAGCGTTTGCAGAACAGACCATTGAGCCTTTTCAGCAAAAAAATTCCCGTTTTCTGTATTCCCTTTACCAACATCCCCAATTACGGGAAGCCAAATGGGTGGGGCCGTGGCTGTATCAGGTGAAAAACAACGCAAATATTGCAGAAGAAATGGCGCAGTTTCCGCAAATTGTTACCGTGATTTTTTCATCATTAGAACTCAAACCTTTAGCGATGCAATTGGCGTGGGGATGCACCTTGGTAAAACCTGATCTCGAAACGATAGTGAGCCGGTTTTATGTTCATGCAGTGATGCCTGTGTTAGCCCGCTGCCAGAAAGAAGATTGGCACTATTACTTATTTTCAGGCACAACCACGTGGTGGCACCAGACATTGTCGGGCTGGCAACCGACCGATATCGCCACCAAAGCGCAGCCAAAAACCCTCGATAGAACGGTGTATTTGGATGAGGCGACTTGGCTGCAAATTGATGATGACCCAGAAGTCAAAAGCGTTTTAGCGCAATGGCAACAGATGCCAATGAGCCAGCATTTTCCGCCGTGTATTCAGCGACAGAAGGTCATACAGGCATTACAGAAAGCGAGTGGGGCAGGTATGCTGAATGGGGCTGACAAAAAACTCTATGCATTACTTTACCTTGATGGTCAAAAATTGATTTTAACTTCTGATTTTGTAGCCTCTAAATTAGAGCAGATTAGTCAAGGCAAATTCAGTTTACAACGCGTTCTTTTCGATTATGAAAAAGTAATATCAGGTGGTTAGTTATGAATATAAAAACAGCGCATTCTGAGCATCTATCATTTTTCAGCAAAGTATATAAAAAGGCTTTTAACATTCTTATTACTTATTTTTTTAGTATGGGCCAGTAAAATATGATGAAGGATTGCGTACTGAAATACATAAAAAAAACTTACACCTTCCCATTAGAAAAAGGGTCGAAAATAATTTACATGTATTCTTTTTACCCAATAATGAAGTACTTCTTTGGTGAGGAAAGGAACTTGTCACGCCGTGGAAACGTGGAACGTCAAAAGAAGAGCTGGCTTGAGCGTTAGCGTAATGATATCGATTTGCTTTTTCTATTAAATGATCCTTGCAATGGGTAATTTATGAAATGAACAGACTAAATGTATTAAAAAAATATAAAAAATACCTATATACCTTAATTATTGTCTCTTTATTCAGTTGGATAGGCTGGTTTGCCTGGTTAGTTTTATGGGGGCCACCTCAAGGTGGGGTGTCATTGGTTATTCATACTCAAATAGATAGACCTATACGTGGATTCAGTGTTAACGGTGTAGCAGGAGGAAATGCTTTTGCTTATGACCCTAGTAATATTTATGCGGGCGGTAGTGGTGCAACGACCTGCTGTGGTTCAATCAGTGGTGATACTGCCGAAATTATTTGGACAGTGGATTATACCCAAAAACAATATGGTGAGGGATTGCGTACTGAAATACATAAAAAAACCTTACCTCTTCCCATAAGAAAGCGAGGCGAAAATAATCTACATGTATTCTTTTTACCCAATAATGAAGTACTTCTTTGGTGGGGAGAGGGACTTATTACGCCGTGGAAACATGGCATGTCAAAAGAAGAGTTGGCTTGGGCGTTAGCGCAATAAATAATTATTGATAAGGTAAGAAAATGGATATTTTAACGTCAACAAATACTTTAAATGCTGAGTTGAATTTAGATAAATATATTGCAGCAACAAACCGAGCTCAACAAGCAGAAGAGTATCAATTGGGTAACTGTGACAGAGTGTTACATTTGGGGTATTTTTTTGATGGTACAGGGCGGAATATTGAACAAGATGCTTCAGATAGTCGTTTAAGTAATATTGCAAAGCTTTTTCGCGCATTTCCTGATGTAACTCATAACAAAGATAAACTATTTTATGACAAGCACTATTTTTCAGGATTAGGTACGACCTTTAACGACAATTTACCCGACAAATTACAAGCGGTGATGGACTCAAGTAACACCTCGTTGAGTGATGATTTTGAAAGTTTACCTAGTGATATATTGACTGATGCAGGTACAGATCTTGTTAAAGGGAAATCGTGGTATGAAGTACTGTCAGATATTAAAGGTAATCTTATTAACCCAAAAGAGTGGGCGTTGTTAGCGGCTAAAAGTGCCAGTAAGGCTGCGGGTATTTCTGGTGTTGAAGCCACACCATGGCTTAGGGATAATCCCTTTATTTCAGATATGATGGTATCAGGGGTCGATATCCGTTTAGCAACAGCTAAATCAAAATTTATTGAATCAATAGAAAAAGCAAAAAAAGAAGGGGAAATTCCCCTTAAACTGGTTTCAGTTTCACTTTTTGGTTTCGATTTAGGCGGGGCAATAGCAAGAAAATTTCTTGATGAAATCATAAATAATATTTGTGAAAAAGATGACGATGATAGGCTAGTGTATCAAGGCGTTTTTGTTGACATACCTTTTATGGGATTATTTGACTGTTCGCGTCATACCGCCGCCAGTTCCGATGATGGGTTGGACTTTGTAGTTTCTCTGATCCCGCAAATATCCGCAGTAAGTACATTAATGGGTGAAAAATCAATAGGGTATTCTTTAGCCGTCCCTGAGCGTGTAAAACGAACCCTGCATTTTATTGCTGCCCATGAACGCCGTTTATGGCGACCTGTTTACCGAACGGGGCTCAAAAACGATGAAAATCATAAAGAGAAATTAGTACCGGGGTGCAGCGAAGACGTCGGTGGTGGATTAATAGCCGATGAACAAAAACCAAGCTCAGAATTATCTTTATGCACGTTGATTGAAATGTATGAAACAGCAGAAAAGTCAGGTGTTCCATTTCCTGAATTCTTAACATTAAAACAAACGAACCCGGTAGTTGCAAAACAATTTATCATGAAGGATAGCGTAAAAGGCAACCCCAAAAGCCTAATGAAAACAAGGCTGTCCGTGAAGTCTTGGGTTAAAGAATACCAAAAGGGTATACCGGAAAACTGGGTAAATGTACGAACATTAAATCAACATTTAGATAGTTATTTTATTTGGCTGGGTGAAAAATATTACGAATATAGGTTAGAGTTAGCAGATGTTAAATCGTCTGAAGATTCCGAGAATAGAAAATTTATCTTCTCTTATCCTTACGATACTCAAAATCAAATTAATAAAGCGAATGTCTATTCGGAAAAAATAGCAATATTAAAAAAACAGTGGGGATGGTTAGATGATATATGGGAGGAAGCTGCAAAATTAAGAAATGATTTTACAAATCATCCTCATGAACGACGACTCCAATTGCAACCTCAGATTTGGCAACCAGCATTTAATAGGGCTATATGGCTATGCAACTGTAGAGCGCATGCATATCAAAACTTGCCAATGCCACCTCATCCCTATTGGTATATCCCAGTTGATGATACTATTTTTTCCTACTTTGTGCATGATATTCAAACTGTAGGTAAAGGTGAAAGTATAACTTATCGTTTTTTTACCATTCGTAAAATGGAAATACCAAGCCCATTTGAAGAAACAACAAAAATTATTAAGCAACAAGACAATATATATAATCCGCATTATAGCATTAATCAATTTTGGACTGATGTTGGAAGATTCCGTTGATTTTATTATGAATGCTAATGAATAATTATTATTTAGAGTCATGGAGTGTTAATGTATAAAAAAAATGAAACTGTAGTCTACCTTATATTAGCTGTCCTAGTGCTTTTTATTAGCGAATCATCTAGTGATTTAATAGTAAATAGTAGGTTAGATGCATATTTTTATCCGAATTTTTATTACTTTTTGATTAATGCCATAATTGGTATAGCACTTTCGATCTTTGCTTTAAATTTTGCAAAAAAAAATTTAAAGCCTATTGATTTACTGGGTAGTATTAATAAATATTCTTTTTATTCATTGCTGACAATGATCGCTTTGCTTTCAATCATTTTGTTGGTGAGATGGTTAGATTTGGATAATATTTATTTAGGTGGGCAGATTTATGCAGGAGGGAAACCATTATTTATTCAAATCGTACTTTTATACCTACCTGTATATATAGGGATCCCATTATATCAAGAGATTGTATTCAGAGGCCTGTTGGTGAATGCCTTTATCAAGGAAGGAAAAAAAATTGTTTATATTGTTCCATCTATTATATTTACAGTCTTTATTTTTAGGAATGAAATCCTAAATTCCTATGTACCTATAAGCTATCTTTTTTACAATATCCCCATCGTGTTTTTATTCTCACTTATATTAATTTACTCGAGACTTAAGACTGGTGGATTATTGACATCAATAATATTAAGCACAATGTTTTATCTGGTTTTTTACAGGGTAAATTTCGAATTGATAATATAGTAGAAAATAATCTCCTTATCATAAACCATGATTGTCACCAACTTTTTTATGATGTGTTTTTTAATAAAGATTTTTACCGATTCTCATATTGTTCAAAGTTATTCAAGGTATTGTACTTTAATGAAGTTCCTCAGAAGAAAAAATGATAATCATGGTTTATTTTTACTCGATGGATGAAAGCAACTGGCTTAAATATAAGTAATATGAAATTCATGATTTTTCCTGCGCATAGCGTAACAACGTATAACGATTCAGTAATTGTTCAAAATGGGTATCGATACGTTTGTATTCCGATTCAGGTACCAAACCTTGTGCTTGCCGCTCTTCCAAGCGGCGGAGTTCTTCCTCAAGGGGTAAACCTTGATTAAAATGCTGGCGAGCAGTAAATATAATCGTTTTTAGTTCAGAGCCCGTGATGTAGCTGCGAGGTTTACCGTCTAATTTGTCCAATCGTTCACTTAAATGATTAAGCTGCTCCATTCCCTGAGACCACTGCTTCATTTGCGTTGCTGAAATGGCATTGACTTGCATGGCTTGTTGCCATTTATCATTCAATACGCGCACTTCAGGCTGAGTGCCAAATTGGGTTGTCAGGTAATTGACCATATTCCAGCTATATTGCTGTGCCCAAATCGGTGATACCGCACCCAGTTCAGTAAGATAGCGGTCAATAGCACTCAGTTTCTCATTAGAAAAAGACGTTAGCTGGTTTGGATTGGGTTGTAATTGTTGGTCCAATTGTGAGGCAATATTCGGTGTGAATTCGGGAAGAGTTGGTAATATTTGTGTAATGGAGTTATCCGTATTCCACGAACCGAATGTGTAAAATACACCCGTACTTGCTATTCCTGTGATAAATAATCCCATTAAAAAGCCCCTACCGAGACCTTGACGATAGGTTGGCGGTGACGTTTTATCTGAAAGCGTTGGCTTTTCTGTATTTGAAGATAAGGTCGCTTTAATGCTAATAGGGGTGACGGCTGTCTGTGCGTGAAATGTTGAGGGTGCCGTGTTAGGAAAATGCCGTGGAGGGATAAAACTCGTATCGGGTGTGTCTGCGCTTTCCAGATTTCTCGCCTGTCCGGTTAACCAATCTTGTAATCGTTCAAGTTGTGTTAAGTGTTTTAATTCTAAGGTTTGTAATTGTTGTCCTATTTTTGCCAATATCGACTCGGCCTTATAGAGCGCGGGTAGGTCTGCATACACAGGTGCCGTACCGCGCAGGCCTGAAATGAGTTGCTGGCTTAATGCAGATAAAATTTCAATACGTGCATGGGTTTGTAACGGCCATAGCGTTTGCCAGTGTTGATTGAGTAAACATTCTAATAACGACAAACCGTCATTTAATCCACTCAAACCATTTTGCTGCTGGCGAATAATCGTAAACCAAGCGGCGGTTTGTAGATCGGCACCATTTTGGTTGAATAAAGACAGGCACAAACCATGGGCTCTTGCCCAATCAATATCGGGGCGGGCAGGGTGAAATCGCTTATTCAGCTCCGTTTTTAATGCCACATAATCACTGAATGTCCGTGGGTCGCCCCCGACATTTAACGTTGTTAAATTAACGTTCATATTTATCTCGACACATTAGGCGATGCATGATGTCACATCAGATAGCATCAAATTGTTTTTTTAAATGGTGAAGTAAAATGCGCCCATCTGGAATAAACTCCGTCCCATAGCGAATGAGCCCTTGTTCATGGAGTTCGACGTCCAACGCATAACGCAATGTCCCAAAGGCTTCCTGAGGTAACAAAACCAGTGAAAGGGATTTAATTCTGGGCTCGTATTTTAGCAATGAGGCCGACAGTACATGGATCATGTTATGCGCAGTGCTAGGAAGCCCTTGGATAAGTTTGCTCATATCCGGTAGGCCATAATCAGGTAAATGAGCAAGGCTACCCGCACGCGAATTGACGATACGACGAATGTTGTCCATGACAGACAAAATGACCCGGTCTTCTTCAGTCAACGACTCGAGGGGGAGCCCTCCCGCAAAATGCCCGGATAACATTTCATATAGTGAGGGCGTGCTCATAGGGTTTTATCACGAAAAGGGTTAATTAAGAGTGTTTGTTTCCCGACCTCAATGTTGTTGACGGAGTCTGGTTTTAGGCCTTTTTTAGGAATGACGATGCGCCAGTCATCAGAGGCTAAATCGGGATGGCTAAACAATGCGGTGATGCCGATAAACGCGGTTTCTTCTTCAAAAGGAATATCGAGAATAATCGTTTCCCCAGGGCGCATAAGGATATTTTTCTGCGTAAGCAGTGCTGCCCCTAAGGCGGTTGTTTTTTCAGTCATAAAGTCGTTGTATTGTGCTGCGTAAAAACGGTCAATGTCCTTCAGTTGATAAATGCGCAGAACTGTTGAGTGGGGCGTTTCATCGAGTATGCTATTGAGCACAGTATCTGCATGAAAGACAACATGAGCAACACGGACTTTGGGATAAAAAATAGCATTAGCCATGTCCTTTGTTGTGTTCGATATCATGTGATTAATGCTACAACCGACTAAAAATAAGCAAGTTAAGAAGCCGAAAGCAAAAGGACGTATTTTTATTAAAAAACTCGGTATCATTAAAAACCACGTTATTTATCAATGTAGACCATGGATGAATATTTGGGGACAAGCCCTAAATTAAGCATAGAGCACGAGCGCTCTGACGGGATCTAACTGCGTTAATTCAGCTAAAAGTGACGTCATTTTTTGTTGCAAGTGCGATTTATTCACATCATTACGTTGAGATTTGTTGCGTAACAGCTGCAACTGACGGGCCTTAATTTCGAATAAATACTGAGGTTCCCAGTCTGCCAATGACATCTGGTTTGCCTGATTGTCTAATTCCTGTAACACATTCAGTGCAAGCTCATGCCGTGAAAATTGTTCGGCCACCCGAGCCATGACCAACTGTTGTAACCACTTTTGCCGTGCTGTGCGGATATCGGGGCGGCTCATCAGCCACGCCAATGCCGTATCTAACCCTTCATTATCCGCCTGCGTAAGTGCTTCAGGTTCCAGCATCAACACAGAATCTTGATCCACTTTAGCCGTGTCCTGCACCGATAAATCATGTAATCCTGAGATCCCTTCTTCCAAAACATCGTGTTTGATCCATTGACGTGTCACATCGTCAGCAAACGGTGTGCCATCTTCCCAGGCTAAAGTTTCCAAACCCGGCAGACGGATAAGCAATTGCTTTAAGTCTGCCGTGATGATAGATGCCCAACCATCCCAGGGCGTAGGTGATTTAAGAAGCGCCTGATGTAGGTACCATTGCACATCCAGCCAAAAGTGGTTAACACCTTCAGCAAAAAGTCGGTCTGCTTGTTCAACCAATTCTAGCCAGCTTTGCTGAAGATAAAGTCGTTTGAGTTGTGCGCGGGCTTCGCTTCTCGGTGTGGCTAAACGGGTACAACCGTGCTGATCCTGAGGCGGAACTTGATGAATTGTATCCCAACGAACGGATTTCATTAAGCGATGTCCTGCCAACCAGCCATTTGGTTGATTGCGCAAGTAATTAGCGAGAAGCTTCGCTTGATCAAGGAGATCTCGGCCGGATTGAATGGGCGTTGCGGCCATGGCAGACATGACTGAAGGTGGCTGCGAACCTTGCTTGCTATGACTGGACTGAATATTTTGCGGAACGACACTCTGAGCGCCGCCCGATTGAGCGAGACGCTTTTCTAATGCTTTCAAGAGTGAAGATAACTGTGGCCGATGCGTCTCATCCCAAGTGTTAAATTCATCGATAATGACCCCGAGTAACGCGGTGATACGCGAAAATGCAGGCATATCGACTTCCGGATAGAGTGACAAACTGTCCAGAACGCGTTGACCTGCTAACCATTCGAGCGCGGATTGACGGCTTTTAGGTCTTGAGGGTAGCAAGGTTTGTTGATAGCGCTGAACCAATCCTGCTAATAACCCTAAAGCATCAGCAAAGCCCGATTCACCTTCTTTATGTAATCGGGCCCAGATGTAATAGGTGACAACTCTGACATCTTTGCACACAGAGGTGAGGAGTTTTTCTGCTAACGTGCAAATTAAATCAGTATCTGCCCCCGAGAGTTTATTGACCTCTTCGCGCATAATTTCAAAATCGTCATCATACCCGGGCTCTTCCCCTGTGGGCTTATCGGGAGAAATGGGTAATAACCAACGCTCCCAGAGCACGATTTGTTCTTCTGCAAGCTGCTGCTCGGCCGAAGAGCGTTCTCCTGAAAAGCAGGAGGTTCTTAATGCGGCTAATACCGGCATAGATTAAATTTCCTTGAACACAGAGATCACGTTGTTATTGACAGGCAGAATATTCACGCACAATTTTCATCGGCAAAACTCAGAGTGATCCCATCTTCTTCGCTATACCCCAACGTCAGGCTTTGCGCTTGCTGGTGGTTCGCTTGGCGCATGAGTAATTGCTGGCTCAGTACCGGTAAAATTTGTTGGTTAAGCAGGCTGTCTATATTGCGGGCGCCAGTGTCGGGTAATAAACAAGCGCTCACGAGCGTGTCGTACAGCGCTTCTTCGATAATACCTTCAAGCTTGTAGTGGGTGTAGAGACGCTTAATCACGCTACCCAGTTTCATTTCAACAATTTGGCGCAGTGCCACAGGGCCTAATGGGCGATAAATCAGGGTTTGGAAGCGTGCGAGTAAGGCCGGTTGGAAGTGGTCACGCAAGGTTGGGCGTAGCAGTTCTTGTAGCTCGCCGTCGGTAGTCTCAGGGAACTCGTCGAGTTGCTGCATAAGCAAGTCACTGCCCAAGTTGGCCGTCATTAAGATCACGGTATTGCGAAAATCAATTTCACGACCTTCGCCATCGCACATAAATCCACGATCGAAAACTTGATAAAACAGATTGAGCACATCGCGGTGCGCTTTTTCCACCTCATCAAGTAATACGACGCTATACGGACGCTTGCGAACGGCTTCCGTTAAAATCCCGCCTTGACCATAACCCACATAGCCAGGGGGCGAGCCTTTTAATTGGCTGACGGTATGGGCTTCTTGATACTCAGACATGTTGATGGTAATTAAGGATTTTTCGCCACCAAACAGGACATCTGCCAAGGCTAAGGCCGTTTCCGTTTTCCCTACGCCACTTGGGCCGACCAGTAAAAATACCCCTTGAGGGCCATTTTCTGAGGCAAGACCCGTGCGAGCTGCGCGCAGTCGTTGTCCAAGCGCCAATAATGGGTATTCTTGACCGACTACGCGTTTACCCAAGGAATCTTCGAGTTCAAGTAATTCAGTTTGTTCGTCTTTTAATAAACTGGATAGTGGTACACCCGTCCAATCGGCAATGACTGTGGCCACCGTTCTAACGTCTACATCAGGGGTGATTAATGGTTCGCCTTGCTGAGCTTGCTCTAATTGTGACTGAATGTCGCTCACATCTTGAGATTGGCGACGCTGCTCCATTAATGTGCTAATGAGGCTCTTTTCTTGTTCAAAACGCTGTTCTAACTCAGCCAGTTGTAGGGCGATTTGGGCGTCTTGAGTCACTAATTCACTTAGTAGGGAGTGGTTGGTGGTGTTGCCAATCGCCAAGTCATCAAGAATGGCTTGCTGTTCAAGTTCTAATGCAGTGCGCTTGGCTTTTAAACGCGTCAGTTCTTCAGGGAGCGTATCGAGACTCATGCGGATGCGGGCGCTGGCGGTGTCGAGCAAATCCACCGCTTTATCCGGTAGTTGACGACCGGTTAAGTAACGACGTGATAAAGTCACCGCAGCCTTAACCGCATCATCGGTAATGTGAACTCCATGGTATTTTGCATAACGTGATTTTAAACCGCGTAGCATTAAGCAGGCTTTTTCATCGTCAGGTTCATCCACTTTAACTACTTGGAAGCGGCGCTCTAACGCGGCGTCGCGTTCGAAATATTGTTTATATTCAGACCAGGTGGTGGCGGCAATCGTGCGCAATTCACCACGGGCCAGCGCGGGTTTGAGTAAGTTAGCGGCATCGGCTCCTCCCGCTTGGTTACCTGCACCAATGATAGTATGCGCTTCATCAATAAACAGTAAAATCGGTGTCGGAGATTGTTGCACGGCTTCAATCACGTTTTTTAAGCGCTGCTCAAATTCACCTTTGACACCAGCCCCCGCTTGCAGTAACCCTAAATCTAATGTGCGTAGTGAGGTTGTTTGCAGGCTGACAGGCACATTGCCTTCAACAATACGTAAGGCTAAGCCTTCCACTAACGCCGTTTTTCCGACACCTGGTTCTCCCACGAGAATGGGATTGTTTTTACGGCGACGAGACAGAATATCCACCATTTGGCGAATTTCATCATCACGGCCAAATACGGGGTCAATAGCACCTTCGCGTGCTTTTTCGGTGACATCGACGGTGAATTTATTCAGCACCGCAAGCAGAGCTTCATTCAAGGTATTGCCAATTAAATTTGGTGCCTGTGCTTCTTCTGTAGAATGAGTTTCAAGCGGCGCTTCACTTGATAAAGATTGGTTATGTGCAGCGAGTTGTTGGACATCAGGGCGCTCATCGGATTGGGCATCTAGCATCGGTCTTAAGCGTTGCAATTGAACCGCACTTAACGTCATTAATGGCCACAAGTTATCATTAGGCACTAACGAAGGTTGCTGAGTCATGGCGGACAATAAATGCACGCTGCGAATATGTTCGATATCTTCATCCAGTGACGCAATCACCCATGCCTGTTGAATAAGTTTAAGTAGCGGTTTTGATAAGGAAGGGCGGGTATGAATAGAGCGTGGTAAGTTATCGATATCTGTGAGTAAACTTTGCCAAAGTGCGGAGATATCCCATTCGTAACGACGGGCTAATACCGTAATGTCACTGTCCCCCATTTCCAATAATTTGAGCAACCAATGTTCAATGGTAATTTCCGCATGCGCCCGTGTCTGGCAGAGTGAAGCTGCGGCTTCTAATGCGCTGGCACAATAAGGGTTTAGGCGACGTAATAGCATCACGGATGAATTGTCCATATTCTCTCTCTTGTATTGGGGGAAACGGTTTTTTAGCAGTGGCAAGGCACGCTACCGCCCTTAACCGTTAACCGAGGTTCATTGGGTATCAGGATAAATTGTGTGTTGTGTGTATCATTGAGGTGCCAGTCAGCACAAAAAAGAGCAGGCGACAAGCGCCTGCATCATATTATTAAGCGGTAGCACGCTCATTCCATGAATCGGAATGAATGATGTTGCCGTCTTTATAGGTCCAAGTGATTTTTTCGTAGCGCAGCTCAATCTCTTCGAGGTGATTGTGCTTCTCTTTGTTAGGGTCTTTAATGTCGTGCATTTTTGGCGCGACTTTGACGACTTTGACGTTTTCGAGTTTGGTGTTGAAATATTCCACTTCTTGCCCTGCATCATCAATGCGGTACCATTTGAATTCGGCTTGTTTCAAGGTTTGGCCAGTTGTTACCGCTTTGTACAAATAAGGGCTTGATGCATCAATTTCTTTCACGAAAATAAACGGGGTATGAATACGCGTACCCGTTAATTTACCGGTGTTGTTATCGGTTGGGATATACAGGTTATGGTCTTGTGCAACTACCTCAATGCTACCTTCACGGTCTTGTACATTGACAGAGCCCTTGATATCTGCACCGCCGTCATCTTTTAGCCATAAATAAACAGGAATAGCCATTGTTACTTCTCCTTTTGGGTCGAGTGTGTGTCAACGTCCATCGGTGACACGGTTTGATTATCCGCTCCCTGACAAGCATCGGCTTGAGGGATAAGTCGTATTTCAACGCGCCGATTCTTCGCGCGACCTTCAGCGGTTTGATTATCGGCGATAGGGTTATTTTGACCGTCTCCTTGAACGGCAAAACAGGCTGGGTTTATATCACTGGTCTCTATCATCCAATCTCTGACCGATTCCGCGCGTTTTAAAGACAATTTTTGGTTCAATTCTGGATTTCCAGTGTTGTCGGTATAGCCGGAGACGACAATCAACCAACCGGGCTTTGCTTTAATATTGAGTAAGGCATCGACCAAAACCTTAGTGGCACTGGCTTTTAGCGTCGATTGCCCCACATCGAATAGCGATAGGCTGTCAAGCCTGACCATTTCGGGTGCATTTTGAACAATAATCGGAGCCGGTGGTGGCGGGGGAGCCCAACCGCCTAATAGCGTGTGCAAGTAGGGTAATATTCTATTCCCCTGATATAACGCTAAAGAGTAAGCGCTTGGGATCCCTTCGCGCTCCCAGCGTGCAAGCTCAGCGGCATCATCTTGTAGCTGCTGATAAGCGGTCAATTTTGGTGAGAGTGGTGTATCCGAAAGTAGTGAGAAACGAGCCACATCTTCGCCAATGTGGCGAATGAGTTGTTGATTATGATGATAGCTACCACAAAGCGCCCCGAGGAGGAATAGACCACTGATTAATCCGATGATACCAAGCGTTCGCTCTCGGCTCGTGAGATTGATATCATAATGTAAGTCGTGCAGCATCACTTCGGGCAGTGGGAGCCTGTCACTTATTTGCTGGGAACTCAATAAGGATAACTGTGTTTTATGTTGCACAAACTGTGCCCACACGTTATGCGGCTGGCTATCAATGTCTATCCATTGAACAGCCCAACCGGATGGCGATAATTTGGGTGCACCGGTTTGCGATGAGGATAGCATCGGAATAAACTCAATATTTAACCACTGGAGTAAAGTGTCGAACCAAAGTGAGCGTTGTAAATTAAGCTTGGTATCTTTGCTGTGTGAATTTAACCAAACAGAAAAAGGCACTGCGACATGACCGCCTTCTTCTACATGGAATTCCTGCTGACGATCAGACTGGGTTATCCAGGGAAACGGTTCATTTCCCGTAGCCCACGTTGCATCCGATAGTGAAACATACAGACTGACCCAAAAGGGTAACCTTTTATTGATTTTAAGTCGGCTTTCACCGATGGCTCTGCGCCAATTCAGGGTTTCCTGAGCCAGTATTTCCAGGTTGGTGATTTGCTCCGGCAATAACGCAAATAATACGGATAACTGGTTTAGCAGGGATGGCTTTGTTCTCGCCATCGACTGAACGATATGAGCAAGGTCGGCGGGGGCATCAACAGGAATATACCAACCTTGTGAGGTTTCCCGTTTTGTTTCATTCTCAGAAAAAAGTGCCCGGGATTGACCACAAACCAAAATGACCGCACCTTGATAGCTATCCGCGGGTAATGCATCAATAAATCGTTGGTCTACGACATTAAAGTGTTTTTGTTGTTTATAAGCCCCAAAAAGGGAAAGGCCTGTCACGATCACAATTAATACCGTCACAAACCCTGACACGGCGTTACCAAGAGACCAAAACCCCCACAATAGCCACAGAAACAAGCCCGCAGCAAACAGGGTGATCAGGGATTTGATTGACTTTTGCATTACTGTCCTTGCATCATCCATTGTTGCAATAAATGCTCTAAGGAAGTGGATAATCCCCACCATAGGGCGGTTAAAAGAAGCCCCCCGCCTATCCAACTGATCCAGTATAGACGGCGAGGGCTAACACGAAGCTTAGCTTTCGTGGCAAGAGGCAGTTCATAAGTGATGGCATGATGAGGCAGACGCGCATTGAGTTGTGCAATAAGCTGTTCGCGTTCAGGGGCATCAACTTGGCGATATTTCCCCACAAAACCCAGAGTTAGTACCCGATGAAAACACACTAAAACAAGTGTGTTAGGTGAAGGCGATGACAGAATACTCTGTAATCGCTCCCAAAATGTGTGTCCTGCATCCAGTGTATTAAAGTATCGTGTTTGGAGTGGTGATTGAAGCCATGCAGATATGCCACTATCTTGAATACGCCGATTCATGACATTTTCATCTAACATGGCACATAACGCATACTGTATGTGCTCAATCGATGTTTGCTCGATGCCTGCTTCACTCAAGGCGTGGACTGTTTGCTCTATTTGATGACATACAGCATGATAAAAGGCCTTTCCATCATGAATTAAACAGCCTTGCTGTAATTGGCAAACCATGAGCTCGATATCCGTCAAGATATTGTTAATGGTTTGTTGTTCTGTATAGAATGACGCCATAAAGAAATACCCTAACTTATTCTTCTGATCCATCAGGTAGCAAGCTACATCTGAGCGTTGCATGCGATTTATTATCGGGTTTGAAAGATTGTTATTACAAACAAGCACAGAGGAGCAGGGGCGCCCCTCTGAGATCTTGGTATCAGTGAATGTACAATTTTTATGATTTTGCTTTAGGCATCTGCGAAACCAACGATAAATCCACATCCATTCCTTCAACCTGGAAGTGAGGAACCGCATAGAGTTTCACTCGGAAGAAACCTGGGTTATCTTCGATGTCCTCAACAACCACTTTCGCATCACGCAGTGGGTGTGAGGCTTGCAAATCATCACCCGGATCGGTCATTTCAGTCACTAAGCCACGCACCCAATTATTGAGCTCTAACTCAAGTAAACGTCTGTCTTTTGTCGTCCCGATATTTTCACGCTGAATGAGTTTCAGATAATGAGCAATACGCGATAGCAAGAAAATGTAGGGTAAGCGTGAGTTAATACGACTGTTCGCGGTTGCATCTGCCGTGTCATACAGAGCTGGCTTCTGTGCCGAGTTGGCAGAGAAGAAGCAGGAGTAATCGCGGTTTTTATAGTAAGACAGTGGGATGAAGCCAAGATTTGCAAATTCAAATTCACGGGTTTCAGGGATCATCACCTCAGACGGAATTTTCACCTGACTGCCTGTACCTAAATCAAATAAATGAATAGGTAAATCTTTCACAGCACCACCCGCCTGCGGGCCACGAATTTGCACGCACCAACCATTGTTGATAAAGCTTTTGACCATGTTGGCAGCAAAAGCAAAAGTGGCGTTGGTCCACAGGTATTTCTCGTGATCAGGGCCTTTCACTTCTTCCACGTAGTTAAAGCTGCGAACAGGTACCGTATCTGGGCCGTATGGCAAACGGCCTAGCACGCGAGGCATAGTTAAACCAATGTAGCGAGCATCATCCGAATCACGGAAGGCTTTCCATTTGATGTATTCAGCACGGTCAAAGTAGTTACCAATGTCTTTAATGGCGGCCACTTCTTCCATCGTCTCTTTGCCGAAGAACTTCGGCCCAACGGATCCAATAAATGGCATATGCGCGGATGCTGAGACTTTGGAGATGCTACGCAGTAAGGCGATATCTTGCGGGCTACGGTCAAACTCATAGTTAGATATCATCGCTGCAATCGGTTCACCGCCCGGGGTATCATATTCCGCAATATAGGTATGGTGGTAAAGTCCGCTTTGGATGACTTCAGGGCTATCTTCGAAATCTTGACGCAAATCGTCTTTAGCAATATCAAGCAGTTCAATTTTGACGTTTTGACGGAAATCAGTGCGATCAACGAGGAATTTCAATCCACGCCAAGTGGATTCTACTTGTTGAAATTCTGCATGATGCATCACTTCATCCAGTTGTTGGCTGATTTGTTTATCCAATTCAGCAATATGATGGTCGAGTAGATTTCGGTCTAAACGCTCGACTTTTTGACCGGATGATTTTAAACGATCTAAAAATACTTGAACTGCAATCGTGACGCGTTCGTCAGCCGTTGCATCTGCCAAGGCCGCATTGTCTTGAAATGCATTAATATCACTGATTGAGGCGACAGGGGTTAAATTGATTTTTTCAAACAGGGAAGCATATACACCGTGGGTTGATGTGTCATCAAGCACTGTTGTTGCACCTTGGCTTGATTCATTTTTTATAGACATCAGCATAATCCTTTAATAATCCAAATTAATCTTTCTTCGGGGCTAATTCAGCCAACTCTTCACGAAGCTCATTACTGAGTGCCGGATCTTTCAGAATATTTTCCAGCTCACGACGGAAGGTAGCATTATCAAGCAGGTTGGATTTTAGGTCGCGCAGGAGATTACGCATGGCTAACATGGCACGAAGTTGAGGAATTTGACGAGCCACTTGCTCAGGTTCAAAATCCTTCATAGTTTTAAATGTCAATGCGACGCTCTCTTCGCTGCCATCTCCTGCAAGGGTATTTTTGACGGTCAGATTAACGGATGGTGCAAATTCAGTGAGCACATTGTCAAAATTATTTTTATTTACGTTGATTTTTTCTCGTTCAGATAGCGGACGATCATCCTGCCCGTGGCTGTAATCGCCGACGGCTAATAGTTTTAGCGGTAACTCTACCTTTTTCTGGGCACCGCCCGTGTGCAGATCTAATTTGATGTTAACCCGTGCTTTGGGGACTTCATTTTGAAAGCTATCCGACATGAGTGAATTTCCTTGAGTTTTAATAAGCACATTAATTTTAGTATTGCTAAATGGTTGTGACTACATTGCATTCATTTGACTTATGTGGTTATTTTATTTATATCTGTATTGTTAGGATAAATCAACGTTTCTTATGTGTTTTTATGAGGAGATGGAAGGGGCTTATTGTCTAACTTTATTTTTTTTGATAAAAAGCTAACTATATCAATAAGAAAAGTAACTATCTTTCACATTACTTATTCAAATGAACTAAGATGTAATAATTTATTTCAAAACATTAAAATTTAATGCATAAGAATAATTACTCTTTATTGGTGTAATTGGTGCGTTTTAATTAATAATTGGTGCGTTTTAAATAGCGCATATTGCCATTAACAGGAATGTATGAGTACTCATGAACAATCATCGTTCTCCTTGGTCCTTGAGGGAAATGCGTTATATAGAACGTCATTACGGACGAAGCAAAACCCGAGACATCGCCAAAAAATTGGGGAGGACACCAACTGCCATTCGATTACAAGCTCAAAAGTTGGGGTGTTACCAATCTAAAAGATCGCGTTGGAGTGAGGGTGAGAAGGAACAAGTTTTTGTTTCATATCGTCGAGGGGAGGGAATTGAATCACTTCAAAAAGTCTTACCGCATCGTTCAAAACAGGCCATTTTTGCCATGGCTGAGAGCTTGGGGCTTTTCAGTCAACGACGTTGGCGTGAATGGGAAGTTGACTTGCTGAGAAAATATTATGGAACAATGGGGACAAAAATTGCAAAGCAACTCAATAACCGAACACAGGATTCCATTAGGCAAAAAGCTCGGTCATTAGGATTGGTGTATATAGGATAGCCGCAGGTATTTTTACATTACAATTACGCTTAGCCATGGTGACTAGCTCCAAATGGAGCGATGATGAATTGCTTCTGCTTGCTCAGAATCATCTTCTACCAATAGTACATCTATGTGCATTATTTCCTGAACGGAGTCTGAAATCTGTGGAGTTTGCGCAAATAAAATACAGAACGCGGAAGACCAATGCAACGTGGGCAACATATTGATGATTAATTCGGTGAGGAGGAAATCGGCTCGTAGAGCGACATTGAAAATGCTTTTTCTAGAGGAACACGATAGTGCACAGTAGTGGCAACCAAGAAAATTACCAATGCTAAATTGGGATGGGAGAACTTGGTGATAGAGTTTTTATGTAACAAAAGATAACCCATTCTTAAGTCTGTCTACAAAATCTTCAGAAATCAGAGTATCCTTAATATTATTAATATATCTGGATAATAACCAATAAGCTAAGATGACATCGACTCCATTGCCTCAAGACATACTAAGAGCTTGGCAACGTATAGAATTTTTTCAGCCTTATACGCTTGAAAAGAATGATAAAAGCTTATCAATCTCGCTAAACCAGCTTGTAAGCCAAGGTGATGCTCTGCTTCCATGGCATTCGGAAGCGTTACGACATCAATTTGAAATTCCTCAGAATGCACGATATATCCTGCATATAGGCTTATTTGAAAAAAATATTGCCAGTGAGCTCAGCCTAAAGATATTTGGCTCAGATGGAGAACTGGATGAGGAAGAATACGAACAGCGTCTAGATCGGGATGGGACAACCTGCTTTGCCAAGGTTCAGCTAAATGCAGAAGGAAGCCCGATGATGGATAAATTATCGGTTAGTTCACTCCCTTGGGCGCTGGGGCATCTGGCGAAACAACGATTCCAACTGTTGGAATCAACTATTTTTGCAGCAGATTGTAAGCACCTTGCGGATACACTCAGGCATTTCCACTCTACGTTAAAGCCCGTACATGAACATGGTCAAGGGGTGCTACGAGCGAGTGATATTCACACTCTGCTCACCACTCACTTAGTTGCGTGGGCAGATTACCTTCCTGAATGGCAATACGCCTTAAAAATTGAATGGTTCAGCAGCAACACTGAGAGTCGGGAGACTTTTTGGGATGAAGAAAATGACATCAATGAAATCGAAGAAGAACTCAATGACGCTGAAAAATCATTTTCACTTCCTATCTTGAACAGCTTCTTCTTTGAGGACATCGAAGATGCAATCAGATCGCTAAAAAAGCATCCGTGTAGCACCCTTAATACCTATCTTTCTGAGAATGCCTCCAAAAATCCAGATCTTTATTCTCAGGAGGGGCTTGCATCCATCATCGATAAATTACACCCGATGAAAATGCCACTGGGACGCTGGCCTTCCGATCCCGAACATGCAATGTCGTTAATGCAACAGTTTGCTATCAATACAACGATAGAAGAGCTTGATGAAGGTGGATTATTGTCCGTAAATGGTCCTCCTGGTACAGGTAAAACAACGTTACTACGTGATTTGATAGCCTACAACATCGTTGAACGAGCACAAGTACTTTCCGGTTTTAACAATGTTGACGATACGCTAGATCCTGTGGGTTTTATCGTTCCCGAACTTACCGGTTTCGAAATGATTATTGCTTCATCCAATAATGCCGCAGTAGAAAACATTTCACATGAACTGCCACAAAAGAAATCGTTGGCTGAGGAATTTCGTTCCTTTGATTATTTGTCTCCAACGGCAAATCAAATTGCTGCAGAGCGACTTGCTAAAAACAAGCATAAAAAAGATAAGGATGAAGATGGGATAGAGCGCGACTATCATCTTTTTGCCCCTCTAGAAGAAAAGAAACAGTGCTGGGGATTAATTTCTGCGGCATTGGGAAAGAAAGGGAATCGTACCAAGTTCGCACAACGTTTGTTATTTGACGAGCATTTCTTAAGAAAAACGTCCGCGGAAAGATCGAGACCACACAATGAAAATTTCCTCAGTCTATGGCGCTGGAAAGCCTGCCATACTGTAATGTCTTTTACTGATGCTAAAAAACGTTTCATCCACTGTCTGAAAGAGGTTCTGGAACAGCGAAAACAGTTAGAAGAACTCGCGGGCATTTTAGAAAAAGAAACTGACGATTCATTCAATACGCTGTCATTAGCTTTGGCTAAAACCGAAGCACTCCGTGAAGATTATTTCCGTAAACTTAAACTCTTTGAGGCTGAGCGTGATGTGGTTGAAAAACAAGTTTACCACGCTGAACAACACCAACGAATGATTGAAAATGATGCGCCGAGCTGGTTAGCACGTTTGTTAAATCGCAAAAAGGTACGTGCCTACCATGAGTTGTTGCATAATGCACAACATCATCTTTTAACATTAACGGCATTACTAGTTCAAAAAACTCAGCATGTTGCCGATAATCGTAAGCAACTGAATGAAACGGAGTCCAAAAAGAAAGCTTTACTTCAAGAGATTGAAATAATTAATAGGCAACGAGAGGATGAGGATAAAAAATTGCAGGGTCTGAAAAAAAGATTTTCAGGTATTGCAATACCTGATGGTAAGAAACCCATTAATGATGTCAGTTTGCAGCGCATTGCGTTCTGGCAAAATGGGCAGATAAACCGTCGGCGTTCGGCTTTATTTATGGCTGCAATGGATTTGCACCAGTCCTGGCTTTATGAAGCTATGGGGCTTGAGCGCTTCAGAAAAAACCTCTTCAATCTGAGCAACTTTCTTGGTTCTCCTCATCTTGACTCTGCGCCATTACGGTGGTGGCAAACTCTGTGTATGTTTGTACCTGTGCTCTCTACAACTTTTGCCTCTGTTGGGCGTATGTTGACTGGAGTGAAAAGCGAAGAGATCGGTTGGCTCATGATAGATGAAGCGGGTCAGGCATCACCGCAGCAAGCTGTCGGTGCTATCTGGCGGGCCAAACGTGTATTAGTCGTGGGCGATCCGTTACAAATTGAGCCCATATTTACAACTTCTCCCATTTTGGTTCAACATCTTTGTCGAGATGTCATACATGAGCACGCTGAAAAATGGGGCCCAGAAAAACTGTCTGTTCAGCAGGTAGTAGACCGTAGTAACCATTGGGGTTGTAAATTAGACGTCATGAATACTAATATCTGGGTTGGTATTCCTTTATGGGTACATCGTCGCTGCCTTGAACCCATGTTCAGTATTGCCAATAAGTTGGCTTATAATAATCGGATGATCCATGGACTTGATTCAGGCAAAATCTGCAGCCCACTTGTCAACGGAAAACTTGAAAGTCATTGGTTGATTTCAAGAGGTGGTCAAGGAGAAAAACAATACCGCGATAGTCACGGGCAAAGCTTGCTTGTTTTACTTGATAGGATACTATCCGAAAATGTAGCCTTGGAGACGATTTATATTATTACCCCATTTAAAGCAGTTAAACATGCTTTGTTAGAGTTAATTGAACATCGGGAACTGAAATGTTGGCGTGAAAACTCACCGCTGCTGAAGCGGAAAGATATTAAGGAATGGCAAAAGCGTTGTATTGGTACAGTTCATACTTTCCAAGGAAAAGAGAATGATATCGTTATTTTTGTTCTGGGGTGTGATGAACAAAATAATGGCGGTGCGAAATGGGCGTCAAGCAAACCCAATCTTCTAAACGTAGCGCTCACCCGAGCTAAAAAACATATTTTTGTTATAGGTGATCCACTGGTGTGGAAAGCATTACCTGGGTTTGACGAGCTAGCGTATATTTTACCAGAGAAACAGGAACATAATCTTGTTAAGGAAACAGAAAACACAGTTATGCTGATTTAGTACTGTGAGCAGCATTTACATAACACTAACAAAAAAGTGGTGTGCTCAATTTTGTGATTAGTCTGTAAGATAGAGCAAATTACCGAGGATATCTTTGAGGCTAAAGTCAATGTAAAGTATCCATTTTATCAACAATCTCACTCAGCTAAAATACTTGGATATAGTCGTAATGGGCGCCCAATGCTATCGCTGCCAAGATGCTTGCGGAAAATTTTTCGGAAAGGATGAAAATGTGTAGTGCACATATTGTGCCATTGCCGATTCAAGCGTTAGATTTACTCAATGATCTCAAAATAATGACAGGGAATTATAGTTATGCTTTTCTGGGGGGAACGATCTGAATAAGCCAATGAGTGTGATTAGCTGCGTATTCTGGCCCAACGTGAACGCTGTTTTTGGTTCTGCGTGAACGCGTATTCCGGCGGAAAATACCATGATTTTGCACCATGACCAGAATCACTGTTCATTTTGCCAGAATCGGTGTTCACCCGGCCGGAATTGCCGTTCACGTCCCCGGAATCTTTCTTAACGCATTGATTGTTCCTGCTATATCTCTTCCTTTCATTCTGAGGAGAGATATATGCCAAACAAGAGAATCACAATGCGTAAAATCCGTGAAATTTTAAGGTTGCGTTTTGAGGTCGGACTGTCCTTCCGCCAGATAAGCCAGTGTGCTGATGTCAGTACCGGCGCTATCCAGAAAATGCTCAAACGCCTTGAGTCCTCCGGGCTCTCCTGGTCCCTGCCTGAGGGGATGACGGAGCCCCGGCTTGCCAGCCTACTGTATCCGGAGTCTGACAGTCGCCCCGGTGCGCTGGAGGATCCTGACTGGGCAGAAATCCACATGGAGCTCCGTAAGAAAGGCGTCACCCGGCACCTTCTGTGGGAAGAGTACTGCCAGAGGATGCCTGTACGGGCTTACAGCTACTCGCAGTTCTGCTGTCGCTATCAGGCCTGGTGCCAGTTGCAGAAGCGCTCCATGCGTCAGCAGCATCCCGCCGGTGAAAAGCTCTTTATCGACTACTGCGGCCCCACGGTGCCGGTTATCTCGGCAGAAACCGGAGAGTGCCGTCAGGCACAGATCTTCGTGGCAGTGCTGGGGGCGTCGAATTACACCTGGGCCGAAGCCACGTATACGCAGTCGCTGCCGGACTGGCTGCTCAGCCACGTCAGGATGTTGGAGTTCTTCGGCGGTGTCCCTGAAATCCTGGTCTCGGACAACCTCAAAAGCGGAGTCAACAAAGCCTGTCGCTACGATCCCGATCTCAACCCGTCCTACCAGCAGCTGGCGGAGCATTATCAGGTTGCGGTTATACCGGCCCGCCCCCGAAAACCCCGGGACAAGCCAAAGGTGGAAGTGGGCGTCCAGATCGTCGAACGCTGGATCCTGGCCCGGTTACGCCATCAGGTCTTCTTCTCGCTGGCAGAGCTGAACCACTGCATCCGTACGCTGGTGACGGGCCTCAACGAACGTCCCTTCAAAAAACTGCCCGGTAATCGCCGGGAAGCCTTCGAAAGGCTGGATAAACCGGCGCTCAGGCCGTTACCGGTACAGCCATGGCGCTACCGCCACATCAAAAAAGCGAAGGTCAATATCGATTATCACGTCGAATATGAGCAACATCATTACTCGGTACCGCATCAGTACGTCGGTAAAACGGTGGAGCTTCATACCTTCGACAACCTGCTTGAGGTCTGGTCTGACGGGCAGATGATCGCCGTCCATCCCCGACGTCTTCATCCGGGTAACAGCACCACGGCAGAGCATATGCCGGAGCGCCACCGCCATCACCAGCAGTGGACCCCGGGGCGGCTGAAAAATAACCGGGACCTTGTTCCGGTGGACGGTGATCTGCATCCGTCTCAGGAGCTCCCTCAGGAACATGAGAACATCCGTGGCCCGCGCCACTTCCACTGAAACAGGAAACCCGAACATGCCACATACGCTGATGAAACAGCTGACAGGAATGGCGGCCGCACTGTCCTTGTTACTGGCAGTGTAAAAATGACCCCATATTGGCAATTGAATTTTGACCCCTGACGTAATATAGCGGTTTTACTTGTGAGGCCGCTTTTCAATGTTAACTCAGGAGAAGGTTGTGACAATAAAAGTTCTCAAACAACAGGGGAAGTCGATCAAAAGGATTGCTCGTGAAACAGGTCTAGCGCGTAATACGATTAAAAAGTATTTGCAACGTACTGATACTAAACCTGTTTATCAGCGTAAAACTCATCGTCCAAGCAAACTAGAGCCATTTAAAGACTATATTCAGTCTCGGATTGATGCGGCTCATCCTGATTGGATACCGGCATCCGTTCTTTATGAAGAAATTCTTGCTTTGGGATATCAAGGAAAACGTCGAATATTAAGTGGATATCTAGCGACTTTAAAACCTAAAGCATTGCCAGAACCTCTTGTACGATTTGAAACAAAGCCAGGAAAGCAGTTGCAAGTTGATTTTACCATTATTCGGCGAGGTAAACAGGCATTAAAGGCGTTTGTTGCAACGCTAGGTTACTCTCGAGCCAGTTATGTTCATTTTTATGACAATGAACGAACCGATGCATGGGTTGATGGATTAGTCCGTAGCTTCGAGTTTTTTGGCGGTGTTCCTCATGAGATTCTTTTTGATAACGCAAAGGCGATCATCCTTGAGCGTGATGCTTACCGAGTAGGAGAGCATCGTTGGAATCCTAAGCTTTTATCTCTTGCTCAGGATTATGGTTTTAACCTGACCGTTTGTCGCCCTTATCGAGCCAAAACAAAGGGGAAAGTTGAACGTTTTAACCGTTACCTAAAATCAAGCTTTGTTGTGCCATTACAAGCAACATTAAGGATGTCAGAGTTACAACTGGATGTCCAAACTGCAAATGGTTATGTCGGTTACTGGTTAACTCAAGTTGCCAATGCAAGAGTCCACGGTACGACAGGTGAAATACCGAACCAACGCTTAATCACAGAGCAGAATGCCTTACTGCCATTGCCGATAAAGTTTGGCAATATTGATAGCTATCAGAAGATAAAGATGACACCGATGCCATTTGAAAGCCTACAGCATCCGCTTAGCGTCTATGATCAACTGTTGCAGGGAACATTATGAATTTACAATCTGAACGTATTGCTGATGCTTGTCGCCAACTAGGACTCTACGCATTACCTGAAAGCTGGCCTAGGATTGCTGAAAAACACCTTGAACAAGAAGGGTCGTATGCTGACTTTATTGAAAAACTTCTGATTGAGGAAATCAATGCTAAGATGCAGCGTACTAAGGCGACACTCTTGCAGTTTGCAGGGTTACCTAACATCAAAACGCTTGAGGAATATGACTTTAACTTTGCGAGCGGTGTTCCTAAATCCCAACTAATTGAATTATCGGGTCTCAGTTTTATTGAACGTCATGAGAACGTTGTTATGCTGGGTCCGAGCGGTGTTGGAAAAACCCATTTAGCGATAGCTCTCGGCTATAAAGCGATTATGTCGAATATAAAAACGCGATTTATTACCGCAGCAGATTTAATGTTACAACTGGGAACCGCACATAATCAAGGTAAATTAAAATCCTACTTACAACGGGTTGTGATAAGTCCCAAGCTCCTAATTATTGATGAAATTGGTTATTTACCTTTTGGGCGAGAAGAAGCGAATCTCTTTTTCAACGTAATAGCCAAGCGGTACGAAAAAGGAAGTACGTTATTAACTAGTAATTTGCCCTTCAGTCAATGGGCAAGCGCATTTGCCCATGATACAACATTGACAGCTGCGATGTTAGATAGATTATTGCATCACTGTCATGTGATTCAAATTAGCGGTGAAAGTTATCGTTTAAAGGATAAGCGTAAAATAGGCATTGCGCCAATCGTGTCTGAAGTGTAGTCAATGGGGTCAATTGTAAATTGCCAACTGGAGCCTTAAAGGGGGCAAAATTAAACTGCCATTGACATCC
>NZ_JBIXLP010000013.1:0-15264 GCF_053543535.1 Providencia sp. AGC89 | reverse complement strand
GTGTTGAGCCATACTAACGTAAACACCAAAGGATAATCGTGGAGGCAAAATGTTTCCATTTGAACTCATTCGCTGACATGGCTTTTCCTAAAGAGAGCATCGACAGTATGAGTGTTTATCAATTAGGTAATTTTTGCAACAAGCCCCCAGATTGAATACTTGAGAACAAATTGGAGTATGGCCAAACAACCCAAAATAAGCGTATTTACTTGTTTTTATTTGTGCGTATGTTACAAAGTAATACAAATTATCAATATGTGTTTATATTAGATTAATATTTTGTTTTTTAATTTTTTATGATTTATTATTCTGTGTTTAGCTTATCAATTTTTGACTAATTAAAATTTAAAAAAATTAACTAACCTAACTTACCTAATGATATGTAGGTAAAATTAAAGGGTATTAAAAATTGTAACATGAGAGTAATTAAGTAAAAGTTCGATAGGAGACGATTTGATCTTTAAGTTTTACACCTTATAATTGTACCCGCTTGGTTAAACCAGTTATGAATTTTATATTTATTTAATTACTAATTTTAAATTAGTAATTGTTTTCAATTACTGGAAAGATTACTAATATGAAATTTGAAAAGAATAGCATTAATAGTCAGTGTGATAATCTATTTTCAATTTACTGTGGGGCTGCTATTAAAAAGATCAGAAAAGAGTGTGGGATGACTGGCACTGAACTGGCAAGAAAATTAAATGTTTCACAGCAACAGATGTCTCGGTATGAACGAGGTATTAATAAGATTTCAATAGATATGTTATTTAATTTATCAATAGCATTGAATGTCCCATGTGAAAAAGTAATTAAAAATGCTTTACTTAAAATGGAAAAATCAAATTGTGATGATGAGTTAATATTGAAAAAAATAATAATAGCTTCTAATACCGTCCACTTTTATTAATCATAGTTGAATAAATATTTTTTAGTAATAGAAGTAAATCAAGTTGTTTGTTTATAAATCATTGAGGAATATATGAAGAAAATATTATTATTAGCACTAGTTTCTAGTGCTATGAGCACTTCTGTACTTGCTGCAGATATGGGCCATGGAAAAGTGAATTTTAAAGGCTCTATTATTGATGCACCATGTTCTATTTCACCAAATTCAATTGATCAAACTGTTGAGCTTGGACAAATATCAAATATGGCTTTAGTTAATGGTGGTAAATCTACTCCACGTACTTTTGATATTGCATTAGAAAATTGTGATGTAACTGACGTAAAGAAAGGCGTTCAATTAACATTTAGTGGTGCAGCGGCTTCATTTGATAATTCAAACAAAACGTTAGGTATCGTTGGTACTGGTGCAGGAGCAGGCATACAAATTACAAATGGTGGCGGGAATGTAATTACGTTAGGTACACCAATACCATTCCAAAATATTCAAGATGGGAATAATACCCTGCGTTTCTCAGCGTATTTAATGGGTAATGGTGGTGATATTAAAACTATTACTGCCGGTGAATTTAGCTCCGTAGCTGACTTTACGCTGTCATACGAATAATCAATATTTAGTAGCTAGCAAAAAAGGATATTTTGCTGGCTTATTTCAAATGGAAGCCAGCGTAGGAGAGGAAGCAATGAAATATTTAATGATCAGTAGACTGCTTTCGTTGAGTCTTAGTATGTATTCTCTCATAAATATTTCCCCTGCCAATGCGCTAGGTTTGGTAAAGATGAGTGGCAGTATCATTGAAACAGCCTGTGCTATTGATGTTGGTAGCCGTGATCAAACTATTAATATGGGAAGCCTCTCTCTGAGTGATATCCGTCGAGATGGTCAAGGCCCAGTACATCCGTTTGTTATTAAGTTAGTTAATTGTGTTCTTGAACGTCAAAACCCGAATAAACCTAATTGGCAATACTTTCGAGTCACCTTTGATGGTGCACATCAACACGGATTATTTAGTGTGAATGGTCAAGCCAAAGGTGTTGGACTACAAATTCAACGTAATGATGGCAGAGAAATTATTGTTCCAGGACAAGCTCTATCTGCTCAAACTTTGACGCAAGGCTCCCGTGATTTAGCTTACGAATTAAGGTTGGTAGCTAATCATACTCCATTAGTATCAGGGCAGTACTACAGCCAATTAAGCTTTAAATTGGATTATGAATAATTCAATTATTAATTTTATATGTCAAAACCAAGTATTGATTTTGAATAAAAAAGCTAAATGGTTTTATTAATAAAAAAGAAATAAGAAGGTCGAGATGATGGCCCCAGGTTTTATTCATATGCCGTTGTTACGGGTAAGCCGTCCTCGGTTGATGGGACTACTTATTGCTTTATCCCTAAGTTGTAATAGCTACGCTGAGCAGATTGAATTTAATACGGATATTTTAGATGTCAATGACCGCGCAAACATTAATTTAGCTCAGTTTTCACGTCCAGGCTTTTTAATGCCAGGAGAATATCGTTTTTCTATTTTTATAAATAAGCATCAACTACCTGAACAAACCGTATTTTATTATGTACCCGATGGTCAGCCAGATGAGAGCGTGGCCTGTTTAAGCCCTACATTAGTTGAGCAACTTGCGCTTAAACCTTATTTATTGCCAACCCTAAAATGGTGGCATGATGGGCAGTGTTTATCACTAGAAAGCTTACCGGGCACTGAAGTTAAAGGGGATTTAGCTGCTTCCGCTTTATATGTCAGTTTACCACAAGCATATTTGGAATATACAGCCGAAAACTGGGATCCACCTGCTCGTTGGGAAGATGGATTACCTGGCGCTATTTTTGATTATAACCTCAATGCACAGGTTGGTCAGCAAACTCGAGGCGGACAACGAACAAATGTCAGTACCAGCGGTAATGGTGTTGCGGGTGTTAACTTAGGTGTATGGCGTATGCGTGCTGATTGGCAAATGCGTTTAGACAAACAGCAAGGACAAGATACTTCTAGTTCATTAGATTGGACTCGATACTATGTCTATCGTGCAATTAAATCTCTCGGGGCAAAACTCACTTTAGGTGAAGATTATTTAGCCTCAGATATTTTTGACAGTTTTCGATTTACGGGACTCAGTCTGATCACCGACATCAATATGTTACCACCTAATTTACGGGGATATGCCCCCGAAATAACAGGTGTAGCTAAAAGTAATGCTACCGTTATTGTGAGCCAGCAAGGCCGTATTATTTATCAAACACAAGTTGCCGCTGGCCCTTTTCGTATTCAAGATTTAAATGATGCACTATCCGGTGAGATTAATGTTGAAGTTAAAGAACAAGATGGCTCAATTCAAACGTTTACGGTGAATACAGCCAGTGTTCCTTATCTCACTCGCCCAGGCCAAGTACGTTATAAGCTTGCCGCTGGACGTCCAACTGATTGGCGCCACCACGTGAGCGGTGAAACGTTTGCCAGCAGCGAGTTTTCGTGGGGAGTAAATAACGGTTGGTCATTATATGGTGGCGGCGTTGCAGCGGAGAATTACACTTCCGTTGCGGTTGGTATCGGTCGAGATCTGATGACGTTTGGCGCGCTGTCTTTTGATATCACCCATGCGCGTTCACGGTTAAAAGGGTTAACTGAAGTCGGCGATAAAACGTATCACGGTAATTCATATCGTTTGAGCTATTCAAAACGATTTGATGCCTACAATAGCCAAGTGACATTTGCGGGATATCGTTTTGCTGAGCAAGGTTTTATGAGTATGTCTGAGTACTTAAATGCCCAGTCTACGGGGAGCCGCCAGTATAGCAGTAAGGAAATGTATACGGTTTCCTATAACCAACAATTTCCGGAGCTGGGGCTCAGTGCTTATATAAATTATTACCATCAAACCTACTGGGATCAGCCTGATAATGACCGTTATAGTCTATCTTTAGCACGTTATTTTGATATCGGGAAATGGAAAAATTTAAGTGTTAACTTGACGGCTTATCGAAATCGTTATCGGCAGACTAATGATGATGGGGCCTACCTTTCCTTTTCATTGCCTTGGGGGGAGAGTGGCTCGCTTAGCATGAACAGCAGTTGGGATGAGAGTGATAATTCTCAACGAGTCAGTTATTACGATCGATTAGATGAACGTACTAATTACCAATTAAGTACCGGATGGTCTCGTTCTGGTGGGTTAGTGAGTGGTTATTACACACATCAAGCTGATTTGGCTCAAATCAATGCAAATGCCACTTATCAGCAAGATAGATATCGTTCTGCTGGCTTATCACTTCAAGGTGGTTTTACGGCGATTAAGCAAGGTGTGGTGATGCATCGTGGTAATCAGCTTGGGGGGACTCGAATTTTTGTTGATACGGATGGTGTTCCGAATATCCCATTACGAGGTTATGGCTCAACTATTCGAACAAACTATTTTGGTCAGGCTGTATTAACAGATGTGAACAGTTATTACCGTAATCAGGTCAGTGTCGATTTAAATACATTACCTGAAGATGCTCAGGTATCACAATCGATTAAGCAAGGTACCTTAACAGAAGGTGCTATTGGTTACCGCCAGTTTGATGTTGTCGCTGGACACAGTGCAATGGCCTTATTGCGTTTATCTGATAATAGGTTCCCCCCATTTGGAGCACAAGTTTTCAATATAAAAGGCCAACAAGTGGGAATGGTGGGGGATGATGGGAGTACGTATTTAACGGGGCTCAACCCTAACGATAAATTACAAGTTCGTTGGGATGACAAAGCACAATGTGAAATCACCTTACCTAAAATATTACCGAAGAGCGACACGTTGTTAACGAATTGGTTATTACCGTGCGATGCGACTGGCATCTTACCCATAGAGCAGACACAGATAGTTGTTGAATCGAATACAGCCAGTTTACCGTCGCCTCATTCATTAATTTCTGAGGCATCAGATAAACCGGGTTTGGCCAGCTCAGCGAGCTGGTTAAGAAAATAAAAAATAACATGATTGAAGAAGGTTATCCCTCCTTCATACTAAGGTAAAAAATATGTTACAGAGTAATAAAACCAATAAAAAAAATCATCATCTAATTGCCATTTTTTTGGTTGGAGCAGTGTTGATATCCGCGACACTGTCTTCCGCGCAAGCTGCAATCGCTTTAGATCGCACACGTGCAATTATGACGGGTGAAGATAAATCTATTAGCTTAAATATCAGTAATGAAAATAAACAATTACCTTATTTAGCGCAAGGCTGGATTGAAAATGCCCAAGGTGAAAAAATCACGGAACCTTTTACAGTATTACCTCCCGTTCAGCGTGTTGAACCTGGTGCTAAAAGCCAAGTAAAAATTCAAGCACTACCGAGTGTTGCGTCACTGCCGCAAGACAGGGAATCCGTTTATTATTTCAATTTACGTGAAATCCCACCTAAAAGTGATAAGCCGAACACACTTCAGCTGGCATTACAAACGCGAATTAAGTTGTTTTATCGCCCAAAGGCGATTATTCCAACTCGCCAACAAATGGAGAATCCATGGCAAGAAAAAATCACCCTCACTCGTCAAGGTGACCAATACAGTGTGGAGAATCCAACGCCGTATTTTGTAACGCTTGTTGATGCTGCTTCAGTGAAAGATGGAAAAACAGTCGCGGGGTTTGAACCGTTGATGGTTGCACCTAAAAGCAGTTTGCTTATGGGGGGGAGTACAAAAGCCTTAGGAAGTAAGCCTGTACTCACTTATATCAATGATTATGGTGGGCGACCAACGTTGATGTTTACTTGTCAAGATAATCGCTGTCATGTGGTATCAGATAAACAGTAGCTTAGAACAAGATGACGTTAAAGCAGATTTCAACGCAGGAGAGCCTCATGAAAGAAGCCAATAAGATCCCTCATTGTATGATGGCGTGCGGTTTAGGATTGTCCTTACTCAGTAGCACAGCACTCAGTACTGAACTCGATAAAGTGGATAACTGGGATGTCGATGGTGCTAATGGCACATTATATGTACACGGAGCTTTAACGGAAAGTGCTTGTCGATTAGCGATGTCGTCAGCATATCAAACAGTTGAACTGGGGATATTAGGCACAGGGCAATTACAGAAAGTTGGTCAAACAGGTACCCCTGTCGCGGTACAACTGCGTTTAGAAGATTGTTTAAGTGGTGAAAGTCGTAATCGTAATAAACTCGGAAACTTATTGTGGAGTCCTGATATGCCTGCAATGAAAATTCGTTTTTTGGCAGAGGTGGACAATCAAAGCCCACAATTAGCTGCCGTTACGGGGGCGCAAGGAATCGCATTACAATTGAGTAATGCTTCTTATCATCCTATTGCAATAGGGCAATACAGTACTCCTGAGCTAGTTTCTCCAGGGCAGAATCAATTGACCTATTATATTACCCCGATCCGTACTACAGCAGGATTAAGTTCGGGAGCTTATCAGGCAATTATTCGCTTTCAGGTCAGTTATGATTAGGAGTTAACGATGTTATTGATACAGCATGCGACCATAGGGATTAAAGGCTTTATTACGCTCAGCTTTCTTTTTTTTAGCTCGCTATTATTTGAAAGTCTATTTCATGTCGTACGTGCCGACACTGCAAATCTGAATTTAACGTTGACCATTACGATGCCTCCACAGTGTACGTTTGGTGGTGGTAGTTCAATACAAATTGTACGTTTTGAAGAGGTACAACAAGGATTAATTGATGGAGTGAGTTATAAGCGAACCCCTATTGATACCGGATTATCTTGCCGTGCATTAGAAAAAAATGCGTTGAATATGGCGTTGTCATGGGATCCGGTAACCTTTAATGGCGTTTCTGCTATCAGTACAAGCCGAACAAATTTGGGTATTGCCATTTATCGGGATTCGACTCGCTTAAGTAACGGCGCATCAATTAACTTTACTTACGGTAATCCTCCGAACTTGTACGCAGTACCGATAAAACCTAGCGGTATGATGCTTAGTGATGCGGGATCTTTTACTGGCACAATGACAGTGACGTTAAATTATCAATAAATGTGGGACTATCTCATGAATAATACTCTTTTTGTTCGGTATTTTATCGGCCTGCTTTGTTTATTAAGTCCGATATTATCACGAGCATTGGATGTCTATTTTACAGGAACATTGGTTGTCACGCCGCCAGAATGTACCGTGAATAGTGGTACTGTGGCAGATGTCAATTTTGGCGATATCCATGAAACACTGATTGACAATAGCAGTTATAAACGCACACGTATTGATTACACGTTAAATTGTACGAATGTCTATAGCAATGCATTAAAGATGACGGTCAGCTGGAACCCGATTACGCTCAATGGGCAAAATGTTATTCGTACTGGTCGGACGAATCTCGGGATAGCGGTTTATCAGAATTCGACTCGATTAAGTAATGGTGATGTTGTGAATTTCACTTATGGTAGCAATCAACCTGCACTTTATGCAGTACCAGTAAAACCCTCGGGAACGGTATTAACTGATGGCGGAAATTTTAATGGGACATTAACTTTTGTGGTGGATTACCGTTAAGGAGAACAAAATGAAATTTATTCACCGACAACAAGTAGCTCTCTGCTTTTTTTGTGTAATAAGCTCTCCATTTGCATTGGGGTTAGGGGCAAATCTTTACGGTAATTTAATCGTGACGCCACCTGAATGTATTCTAAATAACAATAATCAAGCGGATATTCATTTTGGTGAGATTTTATTAACGCGCATTGACGGTAATAACTACTTACAAACATTGCCATTGAGTCTATCGTGTACAGGATTAGCAAAAAATAATCTGACATTGATCTTAGAAGGCGACCCTACATTGTTTAATAGCAATGGCGCATTAAAAACAAGCAATGATAAATTAGGCGTTATTTTTTATGTTAACAATATCAGGCAAGCAATTAACCAGCCGGTGAATATTAATTATACTTCTTTGCCTTCTTTAAAAGCTGCGCCGATTAAAAATATGACTGCAAGCTTTAATGATACAGATGGTGGTAGTTTTACTGCTTTGGCAACATTAAAGGTGAACTACCAATGATAAAATTACTGATAAGCACAAGTCAACGTTATTGTTATTTATGCAGTTTAGGAGGGCTCTTCATGATGATGTCCTCTGCAGTGGAAGCCAATTGGTTTTTTGATGGTACGCTAATACTGCCCCCCGCCTGTGAATTAGGACAAAAAAATCCTATACGTGTTTCTTTTGGAAAGGTGGGGGTTCGTAAAGTGGATGGGAATCTATTTAAACAAGACATACCGTATCAATTGAATTGCCAAGGTGACTTAAATCAACCGTGGAATGTGACATTGACGTTCAGTGGAACACTCGCGGGTACGGGATTTGATAATGCGACATTACAAACAAGCAGCCCTATGAATAACGGAAAATTAGGCATTCAAATTCAAAAGGACGGGATACCGTTAGAACTGAACAAGGCGTTTGCAATTAATAGTTCAAATCTACCAAAATTATCGGCGGTTCCGATTAAGCGTGCAGGATCGGAGCTGGTTGGTGATAATTTTTCTGCGACCGGGACATTGACCATCGATTTTCAATGACACGATAAAAGGAAATGAGAAAAATGCAAATACCATTACGTCAATTATGGCCTTTAGTCTTGTCACTAAGTTTAGTTGGAGGCCCGCTTTGTGCGCGGTCGGAAACCGTACAATTTGATGGAACATTGGTTGAGGACGCCTGCGAAATATATCCTGGCGATGAAAATATCGAATTGGATTTTGGCACTATTGTAGACAAATATTTGTATTTGAATACACGAACACACAGCCAGCCATTTACAATTAGGTTAATTAATTGTGATTTAGTGTTGGGTAAAGAAGTTCAAGTAACCTTTATGGGAACTGAAAGTGCAGCATTACCCGGATTATTAGCACTTAATGCAGGGAGCCAAGCAAATGGGATCGCTATTGGTTTTGAAACTCAAAGTGGTGAACCTATCTCGTTAAATAGATCAAAAGACTACACTCAACAGCTCCAAGCCAGTGGCACCAATAACATCAATTTGAAAGCTTATGTTAGAGGCGAACCTATCGCCCTTCGCGATAAATCAATTACACGCGGGACTTTCGAGGCTACTACCACTTTTATTCTTGAATATGAATAACTCTAAAGAAATGGCTAATTTTTGTTAATTATTCAAAATCACAATACCACATAAATATAACAGGAGTTATATATGTCAAAATATAGAATGAAGACAATCTTATATAGTATTTCCATTAATCATCAGTTTTAATAATTCAGCTAATTCAACTGTAGGTTTTGGTCATAGGCCTTACATGAACGCAGCTGTCAGTAATTGTGGTATAGGACAGATGATAGGAATAGGATACAACGCACAGGGAAGTGGCGAAATTATATCAGAATTGGGTTGGGAGCATTTGAGGCGACGACAGCTTTTATGTTGGAGTAAGAGTGATTGGGGTACCATTAGGAAAAATATATGAAATATTAGTATTGTGGTTAAAATAGATTTCATACAAAAATAGGTTGTGTATTTTTGTATGATTATTTTAATCATTTTTATATATAGTGAAGATAGTGAAGATAGTGATATGAAATAATGAAATTAACTCATCATCACCTATTATATATTATTTAAATAACCGGTCATAATGATTTTAAAAAAGGACGTAGATGAAAATTTATTCTGTATTATTAATTTTTATTTCTTTTTACTCTTCAGCTACACTCACTATAACAGCGGAGAGTAACACAATACCAATAAATTCCATATTGGCACAGGGGCCATTAGATAATACAAATGGTGACCCTTTATGGGCAAATTGTGCGAAAATCAACGCTTGCGCCGATGGCATTATGAATGGCGATAATTTACTTACTATTCAAATGTCATCTGAGGGTAGAGAATTTACAATCTATAAAATCCCCATTAATTGTAATGGTGCTTTTACAAATAGAGATGCAGCTATGATTTTCTCCCGCGATATATTACTCGTACAAAAAAGACTATATTTTTATCGACAATCGGGTTCATGGGAACCGTGGGTTTCAGCCGCAGCTTCCGTAGAATGTTATGATAAACAAAATAAAAATTTTATTCTTTATAACTCACATCCGCCGAGCAATATAATTGGAGGTCCTGAGTCTTTAAGTGTTTGTAATTTAAATAGTCAAAACTTATTGCTTAATTTTTCATCAGAAAGCCTCATGGTTGCAGGTCTGAGTAAAAATACAAATTTAACTATTACCTGCACTGCAGGTAATGCTAGGGATTATAAATTAAGGTTAACGGGAACAAATGTCACAAATGGGAAATTGGATTTCAAAAATGGAGTTTATGCTCAAATATCACTCGATGGTATACATATTAATGCTAATGGTGATGGAATTAATTTAAATGGATTAGTTAGTCGCGAAATTCAAGTAAAGGCAACATTATCGGGTTCAGCTTCTACTTCAGGCATAACAACGAGTAACGGAATTTTAATTCTTGAAGCGCTATAAAGGGGCTTGTTGCAAAAATTACCTAAATGAGAAACACTCACGATATTGATTATGTCTTATTAGGAATAGGCCATGCCATCGAATGAGTTTAAATGGAAACATTTTGCCCCCACGATTATCCTTTGGTGTTTACGTTGGTATGGCTCAACACCATTCAGTTATGCCAACGTCAGTGATATGCTGGCTGAACGGGGGGGAGGGCAAAATCGCTAAGCGGGCCTGGGCGACAATCCAAGGCTTTGAAACTTTGCGAAAACTGAATAAGGGTAAATTTGATGAATGGCTACGTCGTGATGAACTCGAGTTTCGTGTACGGGAGCGCTCCGCTTTATGAATCGCTTATTCAATGTGGAGACGGTTTTAGCGTGAAAGATGCCATGGGGCAAAAAATACGCTAATTTATTATTTGCAACAAGCCCCAAAAAACAGTTCAGCTTAAGTATGCCTATAAGCTATAATCCTAATTGACTCGATTTTATCAAATAGGCTAACTAAAATTACTGTGTTAATAATTAACACACAAGGTGATCCTATGGCTCGTACAACAAGTGTAACTATCGGGGCTCAATTGGATGAGTTTGTAAATCAACTCATATCGTCTGGAAGATATGGTTCAACAAGTGAAGTTGTTCGCTCTGCTCTACGTCTACTTGAGGTTCAAGAAAAACAAACGGCAGCATTGAAAATTTTAATTGATGCAGGTGAACAAAGTGGTGAGTCGTCGTTAACACTACATGATATCGCTAAAAAAGTGAAGAATGCTCATAATGTATAAACTTTCCAATCTAGTGGCTAAAGACTTTGATGGGATATTTGAGTATACCTAAATGACATGGGGGTTTGTAATATAAAAATCGAAGAAATAATAATAGAGTGACAAATTATCACTCTATTATTGGGGGTGATGCAAATAATGAATTAGTGTGTTTTTTGCTCGAGCATAATAATTGAAATATTTGGCTAACTTCCTGTAAACCAAATAAAGCCTCCCATTGTTATTACAGACAAAATCGTACTCCAAAATAGGGTTGATGCCATTTCTTGTTCACCTGTTTTATATTCCACCGCAAAAATAACAGCAATGGATGCTGTAGGAATAGCTAAGGTAACCGAAACTAAACCACGTTCAACATGAGGTATAGATAAGGCGATCATTATCACTAGAATAATTAATGGCAATAAAATATTCTTGCTAAGTACGTTTATGATTACTGGAATAGAAAAACTGACTTTTTGTGCGTAAAGAACAGCTCCGACGGCAAATAATGCAACCCCGCCTGTTGCTTGACCTAATAAAATAAATGAGCCTTTTAAGAACTTCGGCATATCTAAGCCAATTAATAACAAAATAAAAGCAAGGATTGGTGCCCATACAACAGGTTGTATAATTGCATTTTTTATACTGCTAGCAATAACTGAAAAAGCACCTTGCTTACTTGTTGAAGTATCATTGGTATCGGCCCCCACTAAAAAGATTAAGGCTAATGGAACCTGAATTAAATTCATTAATAAGCTGCCAACGGCAATTGCAATGTCTGCATCAATAGGAAATAACACACCTAATACGGGAGTTCCAACAAAAGGTACAGCGGGACCGGCAATGGCAATAGCGCGCAATGCAGCTAAACGCGCACTAGATTTGAAAATAAAACGGGAGATAAGAAAAACAGTAATAAATCCCACAACCATACCAACGAAGATCCACAAGAAAACATCAACATTACTGATTATTTCAGTGAGTGGAGTACTCAGAATTCCCGCAAATAGTAATAGTGGTAATGCATATAACATCACCATTTTATTTAATACAGTAGCTTGATCTTTATTGAAATCATGCCTACACCCTGCAAAATATCCAAGTAAAAGCGTTACCACGATCGGTAATAATGCTGTAATAATTGTATCTAACATCAGATAGCCTCTTACTATTCGAAACAATAGGGCGCAATAATATTTATTGCACCTTTTAGTTTATTTAATTACAACAAAGGCGGGGTTGTTGGAATAATAGGAACTTCAATGACAGTAGGAACTGAACGAGAAAATGCTTCCTTACAGATTTGGTTGATTTCATCTAATGTTTCAGCTCGTACACCAACACAGCCGTAACCTTTTGCCAAAGAAACAATATCTAAATCAGGTAAATCTAGACCCGGAACGCCAGGTGAATTTTCTAATTTTGCAAAAGATTTCAAAATTGCATATTCACCATTACGTGGCACAACAAACAATATTGGTAATTTAAGCTGAGCAGCTGTCCATAAACCTTGAATTGAATATTGCAAAGAACCATCACCAATAATGGCAAGAACCGGACGATTTTTACCGCTATCTCTTTCAGCTAATGCAATACCAATACTCGCGGGTAAATTCCAGCCAAGGCTTCCACTGGCAAAAGTATAAAAAGAATCGGGTTTATCAATTGACCATGCGGTATGTAACTCGCCAAGGTTAGAGGGTGATTCTTCAACTAATATTGTATTTTCAGGTGTAAACTCACGCAAACCTTTAAAGAGTTCTAATGCTGAAAGTTGTTCACCTTCTTGCTGTTCTGCCGCAGGGTGGGGAGACATTCTGTGTGATTGTTGTGGTATTTTAGGAGGTGTTGCTGTACGTTTTTGTACTCGGTTGAGTAATGCTTCTAGTGCTAATACTGGGCTAGATAATAGGCTGTCACCAACAGGTGCTTTTCCTGATTCATTAGGATCATCTGTAATATGCAATAACTGCAATCCTTCTGGAATGTACTCACCCGCTACATAGGGATAATAACGGAATATTGGTGCTCCAATGACAATAGCAACATCATAACCTGCTAATTGTTTTGATAATGGCTCAATAGCAAAAGGCAAGCCACCTGCATACAGTGGATGATTTTCAGGGAATGATGGCACTTCAGAAGCCGGTGCGCTGAATACATGGCAATTCAATTTCTCGGCTAATTGAATACCGATATCCCAACCTTGTCCGCGAGCAATCCCAGCGCCATAAATAAGAGCCGGATTTTTAGCTGTTGAAAGAAGATCAGCAAATTGAGAAATGAGAATAGGATCTGGAGCATATCGTGATGCTACGCTCCGCACAACGGCATCTCCTAGCGCAGGTTTATCCCAATCATCTAATGGAATAGATAAAAAGACAGGACCAGCAGGTGGCTGTAATGCCATCGCGTAAGCTCGCATAAATGTAGCAGGTACATCTTCAGCTCTGACTGGTTCATAGCTCCATTTTATCCAGGGTTTAGGCAATTCTGTAGGTGAAACGTTAGTTAACCATGGTTCCATAAGTAACATTTCTCGCGTTTGGTTTCCAGCGGTAATAATTAATGGTGTTTTATTTTGTGCCGCTGTCATGATGTTACTCATTGAGTTACTTAAACCTGCAGAAGTATGGACGTTAACAATCGCGGGTTTACGAGTTGCTTGTGCATAGCCATCAGCAGCACCAACTGCGGATGATTCGTGTAATGTTTGCACGTAACGGAAATCTTCAGGAAAATCCTTTAAAAAAGTTTCCTCAGTTGAGCCTGGATTACCAAATAAAGTAGTTAATTCAAGTTTGCGTAGTAAATTAAAAGTGACATCACGAATAGTTTTTACCTTCATACTGTACTTTCCTTAAATCAAAAAAGTTAATAGTGGTCATGCAGGTGTTATAATAATAAAAGATAAGGTGTATAGATTATTGTTAATTATTTAATTTAATTGAGGGTAAAGAGTTTGCATATTATAGCATTCAACATAGAAAAAATAATGAAATTATCCTGATTGAATATTGATATTAATAGTGTTTGTTAATATTTAATTATTCATTATTTGACTTAATTTAGTTCGAATTACTATTTACTACGGGCTTTTTGAAAAAACTGCCTAAGCGAACTGATCCTACCCGCGTAATGTGGACACAGTCCATGGCTAGGAAGCTGGATAAATAGTTTAATGAACTTGTGTCACTCAGAACCTCGGCTGACGTTTAGTCTTAAAGACCAAGCTTATTTTTTAACACTTCATACGGTGTTTTACCAGCATGAGCTGAGTGGGGGCGATGACAATTATAAAATGCCTCCCATTCAGCTAATTTTTCGTGTAAATCGACATCATCCTTATAATCGATTAATTGATAAAATTCCTGTTTATCTGTTAAATGAGAACGCTCTACTTTCCCATTCAATCTGGGGGTAGCTGGCTTAATATAGACATGCTCCATCCCTAGATCATGAATATGCCAATTAAATTTCGATTGGAATTCGTGCCCATTATCCGTTCTAATCGTTTTGATTCTAAAGGGAAATTTATTTACAACATAATTAATAAAATCAATAGCATTAGCCTGATTGTGCCTTTCATAAATTTTAAGTGCTCTGATCCGTGTCGCATCATCAATTGCTGTATATTGAAAACGTTTAATTCGTTGTCCATCAGGCGTATTAAAAAATAAAAACTTCACATCAACCTGAACATGGTGCCCTGGCACTTGTTTCTGATAACGTTTAAATAGTGGTTTAGAGCGACTTCGCTGATTTTGGGGAAGTTGGTTTAATTTGTTTCTGAGCAATACATAATAGCAGCCAGAGCGTGATATTTTGATGTTATGAAACCGTAGAAGATACCAAGCGATACGTTGGGGACCAAAATGGTAAGTCGTACGCAGATAAATAACCAGCTCTTCGATGTGTTTTGCAACTCTTCTGGTTGGATTTTCAGGGCAGGGTTTATTGTTGATTAATCCTTTCTCGCCATCTCGTTCATAAGCTCTTTTCCAAGTATAAAAAGTTTCTCTACTGATCCCAAAATGACGACAAGTTTTAGCAATATTTTTGCTCTCACGGGCATGATTTAAGATTTTTGTTTTATGTGCAATATCTCGTTTAGCTTTAATGT
>NZ_JBIXLP010000012.1:0-9604 GCF_053543535.1 Providencia sp. AGC89 | reverse complement strand
GTATGCTCCTAAGGTCTCAGTCGCTTGCCGCCTACCTACAAACTGAATTATCTAGGGTATAGCTTAAATCGCTACCCTTCAATTTGCAGGGGTGTTAGCTATGTTTTTCGCCTTAGTCACATACTTATGTATGCTCCTAAGGTCTCAGTCGCTTGCCGCCTACCTACAAACTGAATTATCTAGGGTATAGTTTAAATCGCTACCCTTCAATTTGCAGGGGTGTATTTTGGTAACCAAGCGCAGTATATATCTATGCTTAATTATATCCTTTTTTATAGCTGCCTCAAAATGGCTTTCTCAGTGCCTTGAAAACCAAAAAACAATATCCCGAATCACTATTGCTCATCGGGATATTTTTATGGACGAGATACAGCTAAATCATTTAAATGGGATTACTCATCACCATTTAAACCCGCGCGGTTTAGTAAAAACTGCGCTAGCATCGCGACCGGACGACCAGTAGCCCCTTTCGCGGCACCTGAACGCCAAGCGGTACCTGCAATATCAAGGTGTGCCCAGTTATATTTAGTGGCAAAGCGAGATAGGAAGCAGCCAGCGGTAATTGCACCTGCTGGACGACCACCTGTATTCGCTAAATCAGCAAAATTAGGGGTGATTTGGTCAAAATACTCATCCGCTAGTGGTAAGCGCCATGCACGGTCACCCGCTTGTTCTGAGGCATTTAACAGCTCATGAGCTAGTGGATTATGGTTTGACATCAACCCTGTATAATGGCTACCTAATGCAATTACACAAGCCCCTGTTAAGGTAGCGATATCAATAACCAGCTCAGGTTCAAAGCGTTCAACATAGGTGAGTGCATCACACAGAACTAACCGACCTTCCGCATCAGTATTAAGTACTTCAACGGTTTGCCCTGACATGGTAGTTAAAATATCGCCGGGACGATAAGCGCGACCACCAGGCATGTTTTCACAACCTGCTAGTACCCCAATCACATTGATTGGAAGTTGCAATTCAGTGATAAAACGCATCACGCCATACACACTTGCCGCACCACACATGTCGTATTTCATTTCATCCATGCCTTCGCCTGGTTTGATTGAAATACCACCTGAGTCAAAGGTTAACCCTTTACCGAGCAGAACAATTGGCTTGCTGTCCGCATCTGGGTTGCCTTTATATTCCATAATGGACATCAGTGATTCATTTTGTGAACCTTGCCCCACTGCTAGATAGGCATTCATTCCCAGCTCTTTCATTTGCTCTTCACCAATCACACGAGTGGTTAGTTTGCTATCTGAAATATCTGCTAGTTGACGAGCTTGAGAGGCTAAGTAACCAGCATTACAAATGTTTGGTGGCATGTTACTTAAGTCTTTCGCAGCTTTAACCCCTGAAGCAATGGCTAAGCCATGGGAAATCGCGCGCTCACCACTGGTCAATTCACGGCGTGTTGGGACATTAAACACCAGTTTTCGTAGTGGGCGACGGTGCTCTGTTTTATTACTTTTTAGTTGGTCAAACACATACAGCGATTCTTTTGCTGTTTCGACTGCTTGACGTACTTTCCAGTAGTTATTGCGGCCTTTTACATGTAATTCAGTTAAGAAACATACGGCTTCCATTGAGCCTGTTTCATTCAGAGTACTAATTGTTTTCTGAATAATTTGTTTAAATTGGCGTTCATCTAATTCGCGCTCTTTACCACAACCGATAAGCAGAATGCGTTCAGACAGAACATTTGGTACATGATGGAGTAGCAGGGATTGCCCTACTTTACCCTCAAGTTCGCCGCGGCGCAGCAGGGCGCTGATATATCCGTCACTAATTTTGTCCAGCTGTTCAGCAATTGGGGACAGACGGCGTGGTTCAAAGACTCCGACAACAATACATGCACTGCGTTGTTTTTCCGGGCTACCACTTTTTACACTAAACTCCATGCGTTCTCCTGAATCTTAAAGACAAAGGCCGATGCTCCCGCTAGAATTAGCGTTTCGCATGATCTACCTCATAGAGAATGAACTCTTTATGTTAAACTGACCATCTATACGCGAAATAAACCAAGTTGTATGCTGTTTATCGCGATACAACTACGAAGTATGGCGAGTATATTTGGTTTCGCGAATATTAAGCATGTTCTGATATTTTAATCAGTATAGAGAATGCTTTTATATCATTCTAGCCATACAATAAACTAGAGTATATGTTAGTAAATGGCAGACATTGAACGAACTTAGCCATTTTCTACCCAAAAGACAAGTTTTCACAGGCGTAATAAGCGTGATCATTATTAGATATTTGGTACGGGAAACCCTGAAAAGTCAGTTAGCCATACTTTTTGTATTGATGCTAATCTTTTTTAGCCAGAAGTCGATAGATATTCTGGGCGCTGCCGTTCAGGGCAATATTCCATCAAACTTAGTACTTCCTTTACTGGGGTTAGGTGTGCCTGAAATGGCGCAACTTATCTTACCTTTAAGCCTATTTCTTGGGCTATTGATGACCTACAGTAAGCTTTATACTGAAAGTGAAATTACGGTAATGCACGCCTGCGGTTTAGGGAAAAGTGTTTTGGTCAAAGCGGCGTTAGTGCTGGCCATGATTACCGCCATGGTGGCAGTTGCCAATATTACGTGGATGCTACCGTGGTCATCTCAATATCAAGAACAAGTGTTAGCAGATGCTAAAGCTAACCCAGGTCTAGCCGCAATGGTGGAAGGGCAGTTTAAAACCACAAAAGACGGCAACTATGTTTTGTATATTGGTGATGTAAAAGGGAGTAATTTCAAAAATGTTTTCCTAGCGCAGTTACGTGCTGCGAATGAACAGCGCCCTTCTGTAGTGGTTGCCGAAAGTGGCTATATGAAGGAAGACCCTGATGGCCGTCAAGTGGTTATTCTTAATGAAGGGACCCGTTACGAGGGGACGGCATTATTACGTGATTTTCGTATCACTGACTTTGTCAATTACCAAGCCATAGTCGATCATCAAACAGGTGAGGCTCGTAATGACCGCGTTGAGCAAAAGAATATGCTGCAATTGTGGAATGAAAATACACCTGAAGTGAATGCAGAGTTTCATTGGCGTTTAACGATTGTTTTCTCGGTTATCGTCATGGCTTTAATGGTGGTACCTCTAAGTGAAGTGAACCCACGTCAAGGTCGGGTGCTAAGTATGTTACCTGCGCTGCTGTTGTACCTCATCTTCTTTTTGCTGCAAAGTACGTTACGCAATAGTGCAGATAAAGGTGATATTGACCCAAGATATACCATGTGGGCAGTGAACTTAGGGTATTTAGTCTTAGCGGTGATCCTCAATGCATGGAACACTGTTCCTATGCGCCGTATGCGTCTTAAATTGAGTAAAGGGGTTGCCTGATGTTTGGTGTTTTAGATAGGTATATCGGTCGGACCATCCTAAATTCTATTTTGGTGACGCTTTTTTTATTGGTTTCACTCGCTGGGATTATTAAATTTGTCGAGCAACTGCGTAAAGTGGGTGATGGTGATTACACTGCGTTGAGCGCGGGGGTTTTTACTTTACTTACGGTACCAAAAGATATTGATGTTTTCTTCCCGATGGCGGCCTTATTAGGGGCGTTAATGGGCTTAGGTGCACTCGCTTCACGTAGTGAGCTGGTGGTCATGCAAGCTTCTGGTTTTACCCGTTTACAGATTGCCCTTGCGGTGATGAAAACGGCTATCCCTCTGGTTATCGTGGCGATGTTCATTGGTGAATGGATTGCACCAGCCGGTGAGCAATGGGCGAGAAACTACCGTGCAGAAAAAATCGTTGGTAATTCATTAGTGGTTACTGACGAGGGAATGTGGGCAAAAGATGGCCGCGACTTTATACACATTCAGCGTATTAATAACGCAACATCGATTCAAGATGTATCGATTTACCGTTTTGATAAGCAACAAAAACTTAACTCGGTGATGTTTGCTTCAAGTGGGGAGTATGACACGGCAAATAAACAGTGGGTGTTATCTCAAGTGGATGAGTCAATATTAAGCAGTGAGAAAAAAATTACGGGTTCACAGCGGTTGACGGTTGACTGGAAAACTAACCTTACCCCAGAAAAACTAGGGATAGTTTCTTTGAATGCGGATTCGTTATCTATTCGTGGCTTATATCAGTATGTTTCTTACTTGAAAGAAAGTGGTCAAGTTGCAGCTGTTTATGAATTAAGTATGTGGAAAAAAATATTGGCGCCACTCTCTGCCGCTGTCATGATGTTAATGGCCGTTTCGTTTATTTTCGGGCCATTACGCACCGTACCAATGGGGGTACGTGTTATTTCAGGTATTGTGGGCGGCTTCTTATTTTATGTACTAAACCAAGGGTTTGGTAACTGGAGCCTTGTTTATTCAGTACCACCGATTATTGCAGCTATCTTGCCAAGCTTATTGTTCCTAATTGTCAGTATTGTTTTATTAGTGAAACGAAAATAGCGTTTTATAGGTCATTAAAGGCTGTGTATCTTCGGGTATCACAGCCTTTTTCTTTGTCGTCATTTACTTAGTAATAAGTTTCCTAACTTACTGATAATTCGTAATAGTTTATTCTGAGGACGGAATAAAACTTGTTGTTGCCTATTATCTGCAGATGTACTGATATATTCACCTTTAATCCCAATAACATTCAATCGACTTTTATTCGCTAACTGTTGAGCACAAGAAAAAATACCGCCATTCGCCGTATATGACTGGCGAATAAGATAAGCTTTTTTCCATTCTTGCTCTGTGAATGCGATTTGTACTTCTTTTCGTGCTTCACTGACAAGTTTTTTATATTCAGGTGTTTGTTCTAATTTCTTTTGATTGTTTTTTAAAGGATGAGAATTGAGTGATCCAAGATTTATTTCTACTGATGTCGGTTTCTGCGGGGCAGGGAATATGTTTTGGTGGTTATGGATTCTTCTAAGTTGGAGAACCAACTCAGAAACGTTGCCCTGTTTAATGGTACAGGGCCGTGTTATATGATGTAAAAAAAATGTAGAAGTACGCATTTTAATTCCTATTCATCAAGTAGAAGAGGGATTAAAATTAGCCTTGAATCAGCTTACAACATTGCATAAAACGATTATAAATATAAGAAATAGCTTGAATAATAGGGCATTAATACTGTTATTATTAACCAACTATTGCGTAACCTAATGCACTGATAAAGGCGACTACCCTTGTTTGGGGTTGAAATAACTTTTTTCTGGCTCCTGAGATATGACTTTGGTTATCAATAGCTAAAATATTTTGGCGACTCCGGTTTGCTAATTGCTGAGCAAGTGAAAAAAATCCACCTTTCATACTATTTTGTCGTTTAAATTTAAAAGCCGTTTGGCACTTTTCCCGATATATTCGCCTTTCTTCTTGTCGGTAAGCTTTGATAGCTTGTAATTCTGAGCCATCTAAATATTTGTAGGGGTATTGAGTAGCAATAGACCTATTCTCTACGTACTCTGGTTTTTTAGTACAATGGCCTTTAATACTATTCAAAATTTCTATCAATTCAAATTGGCTAATTTTCGGGCATTGTGTAGCCTGACAACTTAATGTTATCGCGTGGTTTTTTGTTTTCATTTTAGCTCTGGATGTGTTAATGGAAGGCTAAAAGATTATCGGGAATTTGAATGAATTGATTTTAAAAATGGATAGTAAAATTATCAAAAACAGCCTGAATATATCAGGCTGTTGTCGCAATTAATGAGATAATGCGGGTAAATCCACGTTTTAGGGTCGGGGTGTAACTCGCCATTGTTTGTAATGCTTTGGCGGTACTCCTTCAATGTTTCCCATATGCGTGGTTAGAAGATAGCGAAGCGACGAGTTCATTAACGCCAATAGTTAACTTACTAAATTTGCTGCTATCTTTTCGGGTCATGACGACAAATACCCCAATGTTTTGCTGTGGGATCATCGCCATATAGGTATTAAACCCACCGCCGCCGCCTGTTTTCTGGTAAATTCCTGGAGTGCCATTCTTCGGTTTCATATACACCCACCCAAGGCCTAACCCATCCGCATGGCCAGCGACGTCCATTCCTTTAATTTCTAACAATTTTTCGCGAGGGAAATAGATGCCTTGCTCACGAGCCGCGGTGACTTTCCTTAAGCTCTTATCTGTCGATAAAAATTGTTGCATCCACTTTTGCATATCTGCTGGGGTTGAATACACACCACCGCTTCCTGCTGCTGCAAGTGTATTATGGCAAGGGCTTGGTTTAGTGCCTTCCATTAAACGTGCACATTGAGCTTTATTGGGTGTATAGGTGGTATTGGTCATTTTGGCTGGGGAGGTGACATAATGACTAAACAATTGTGGGTAAGAATGACCTGATGCTTTCACCATGGCATCAGCTAATAAGTCATATGCAAGGTTAGAATAGGATGCCTCAGTGCCTGGCGTCGCATCTAATTTGCCTGTTTTTAACCATGTCCAGCGGTTATCTTGGGTTGGCCAAATAAATACAGGACGCCCCCATTTTCCGCCTGGTTGCTCACGAGGTAAGCCACTGGTGTGGCTTGCAAGGTGGTAGAGGCGAATCGGCTGCCCACTGGCGTTATCAGGCACAGTAACACCATGATAGGCATATTGTTGCAGCGGGTCAGTAATTAATAACTTTTTGTCTTGTTCAAGCTTGATTAATATTTCACTCGTCATCAATTTAGTAATTGATGCTATGCGAATGAGTGAATTTGGCCCCGGTTTTTTACCATTGCCGGGTGCTGTTTCGCCATAATAACGGGATAAAACTTGGTTATTATCAATAACAATTATTGCCATACCTCTGGCGTCGCTTTCGTTAAAAATACGATTGGCATATAAATCGACAATTTTAGCAACGCGTTCGTAGGTCCTTCTATCTCCTTCAAAAACCTGCCAGTCAGTAGATGCAATATCATTCGTTTGCAGAAATTTTGGTGTTTTTTTGGTCGTTGTTGAACATGCCATCAAGGCTAAAGACAACGCAGATACTGACAGAATTTTTAGTAATGATTTCTTCATGTTTGAAGCCAGCCGATATGATTGTTTGCAAATGGCTATTCAGCCAATCTTATTTTTTCTTAGCGAAAATTTTCATTACCGCACCAATTAAGATGCCAATAAAGATCCCTGTCGCTATCCACCCAACAAAACCCATGATAAAGCCTTAATGTTTGTATTAGATTGCGGATAAACTAACAAAAATAATTGTCTATCGCCAGTGACCCAGCGTTGTGATAAGAAAAATAGTTAGGGAAAGCTACCATATCGGCTAATGAAGATATAAACAAAAGAAGCTTTCTTTCTCTTATCATGTGATTTTAGCAATATGCGTTTTTTTTAATCGAACAGACTTGATCTTCAAGAATAAGTGTTGCCAGTAGACACAAGGCAAGTATAATGGCAGCGTTTTCCAAGAAACACATCACTTCAGTGCCGGAGTGGCGGAATTGGTAGACGCAGTTGATTCAAAATCAACCGCCTTCGGGTGTGCCGGTTCGAGTCCGGCCTTCGGCACCATAAGAACATCAAGAGACGTCAACCGACGTCTTTTTTTGTATCTGAAATCCAGTGTTTGCAAGGCTTCCCCCGCGTTTTCAGTCAATGCATGTCAATCTAACTCAACCCACATCAACCTCCGAGTGAGTATACATCTGAGTATATCTTCGCTTCGATAATATTTGTATACTCATTATATCTCGAATTACCGATGCTAAAGCAATGCAGGCGCAGCCTGTGGCGTAGACACTTAGTTGTTTGTGTAACTCGAAATCATCAACAGTAATCTGAGATATCTTGTTTATATACTCACTCTGGGGTGAAGAGGATAAAGAATATGGCATTAACCGATACAAAAGTTCGTGCAGCTAAACCTGAAGAGAAAGCTTATACACTGACAGACAGTGATGGCTTATTTCTGTATGTTCACCCCAATGGTTCTAAATATTGGCGTTTCCGTTTTCGCTTTGGCGGCAAACAACATTTAATGGCCTTTGGCGTATATCCTGAAATCTCCTTAGCGGATGCAAGAGAAAGAAGGAATGCTGCCAGAAAGCAAGTTGCTTTAGGTATTGACCCACGCGAACTCAAGAAAGAATTAAAGGAAAAGCAGCAAAAAGAATTTAATACCTTTGAGAAAGTTGCTCGTGATTGGCACGCAACAAATAAGAAATGGTCTGAAGGGCATAGCCATCGAGTACTCAAAAGCCTAGAAGACAATATTTTTGCTGCTATTGGTAAACGCAATATTGCCGAACTGAAAACTCGCGATCTCCTCGAACCGATTAAAGCCGTAGAGATGTCTGGACGTCTTGAGGTGGCGGCTCGTTTACAACAACGCGTGACAGCTATTATGCGCTATGCCGTACAAAGTGGTTTGATTGATTATAATCCTGCACAAGATATGGCTGGCGCAGTAGCGACAGGTAAACGAGTTCATAGAGCGGCATTAGAGCTTAAACGCCTACCTGAGTTCTTACAACGCATCGATGATTATAAGGGAAGACCTTTAACTAAACTTGCAGTCAAACTTACCTTGTTAGTCTTCATTCGTTCCAGTGAGCTGCGCTTTGCTCGTTGGGATGAAATCGATTTTGAAAATGCCATGTGGACGATCCCCGCAGAACGCGAAGCGATAGAAGGGGTTAAACACTCCCATCGCGGATCAAAAATGCGTACCCTTCATTTAGTGCCTTTAAGTCGACAAGCCATAGAGATCTTAAAACAGGTCTATCAATTTAGTGGTAATCATGAGCTGATCTTTATCGGCGATCATAATCCTAGAAAACCAATGAGTGAAAACACGGTTAACAACGCATTACGTGTGATGGGTTATGACACGAAGACAGAAGTGTGTGGACATGGCTTCAGAACAATGGCGTGTAGCTCGCTGATTGAGTCAGGGCTATGGTCGAAGGATGCAGTAGAGCGCCAAATGAGCCACCAAGAACGCAACTCAGTAAGAGCTGCTTATATTCATAAAGCAGAACATATCGAGGAAAGGCGGTTGATGGTGCAGTGGTGGGCTGATTATCTGGATGCGAATAGGGATAGGCATGTGGGGGCGTTTGGGTTTGGGAAGTGAAAAGTGTAAATATCCACTTCATCAGTAGATGATTTAATTTGTAATACATTGAATTTATAAAAATTATAGACAATGTAGATTATGCTGTTTTCGTCTTAATGATGAACAGTATAATTGTGTTATGTCATATTCAAAATTTTTGGTCGTGTATTCAATATAGAGATCATCACAATAGGTAATACTCCCGCTCTATGAATGTGCCGATGATTTTATCATGCATTTCAGGCGACTTCGAATAACCTAACGTCTTACGGTTAAGACGCTTTAAGCGATTTCTTAAATTCAAATTCTCTCTTTCTATTCGTTGGGTATAAAACTTACTTGCTACGTGTTTTTGTTTAGGTAATATCTCATAAGCACTGAACTTATCCGTGCACCAAAAAGCCACATTAAACCGAGACAGTAAAGCCAGTAACTGGCGAAGAGTTCTCTTGTTTCGACGACCAAACGTATGAGCAATAATCCGTTTTAGGCGAGGTTCCCAGGCATACCAAAGCCAGCGTTGTTGTTTCTTATTAGCCACAAAAGACCACTGTTCATCGACTTCACAAAGGAGTTCAATGTGCAAATTAT
>NZ_JBIXLP010000011.1:0-5740 GCF_053543535.1 Providencia sp. AGC89 | reverse complement strand
TTTTTCATGAGCATTGTCTGTATCTCGGCTTAATTCGCTGACATCTTGTTTCTGATTGTCTTTATCGCGAATAACAATGTTACCCTCCGATACCGCAGCATGCGTGGTATTGCTGTCTTTCCCTTTGTTATTCACATTGGTCAGCAGTGAACCCACCACTTTAAAGCGCCCATTGCTCTCATGTTTTACACGATGGACTCAAAAATCATGTAAATAGCTAAAAAACCCAAAGGGAAAGATATGATTGGTTATTTTTTAGATTTGGCGAGAGATGATTGGTGTGACGGGGGAGTAGTCACAGTGGCTAGAGACGATTGTAAAGTAAAAACCCAGGCAGCTAAAGAACAGGCGGTAAAATCAAGACAGTATACAGTGGGTTACTTGCCCAACCGACAGCGCCCGAACCCCAGCCCGCAACTGACATTCAGCGGTAAGTGGTTGAGTGAGCTAGGATTTACGGTGGGTAGCAACGTCACTCTCACCCGCCAAGCCGGACAGTTGATTATCCGGCTGGCTGAAGGGGAGTAGAATAAATTAAAAAAGCTCTCAGCTCAGTGTTGGGAGCTATTCACTATCTACTTCATATCTTAATGATGTATTAATGTTAATCAGTACATCTTTCACTGTTTCCAGAAATTCAATACACTCAGTGGGTATTTCATATAGAAAGAATATTTCTATCAAAAAATTATTAATTCCTTTAGATTCAGGAAACGCTTCATAAACCTCTTTACTTTCAATAAAACGAATATAACTATTAATCTTTTCTTGCAGTAAATATAAATGTTCAAGTGTATCGTCATTCCAACTTAGATGATCAGTTATACCAAGCCGAACAAGCTCTGTATTCTCTTTTGGTATACCAATCATATCTACTTTATTTGCATCTACTATTGACATTTATCCCCTCTATTTTTCTTTTTCTGGTCTAACAACTTCAACTTTGGTGGGAGGTAATTTTGTTCCTCCCTCAAAGCCCGGCTTACCCTCACCGACTATAACTCCACCACTTTTCTCTAGTTCAGGGTAACCTATTTTTTGCTTATCAGTTAGAGGAGCTGTTTGTGAGCTTTTACATTCAACGCAGTTTATTACTCCATCCTTATCTTTGCCTATCATATCAACTCGAACCTTAGTTCCACTTTCAGTTTTTATTGTAATTTCTCTTTGGGATATTACGTTTTCTTGTTGGTATTTTTCATAATGTTTTTGTTCAAATTCCTTACCTTTTTCATTATTTTTTTGAACGCTTGTTGGAGGATTCGGTGATTGAACTTTCGTTTTCACGCCATGTTCAAAGGTATAATAACCACCATTATTACTGTAAATGGTGTTTCCCGATGTATCTGATTTACCTGTACACGATGGACTCAAAAATCATGTAAATAGCTAAAAGCCCAAAGAGCAAGATATGATTGGTTATTTTTTAGATTTGGCGAGAGATGATTGGTGTGACGGGGGAGTAGTCACAATGGCTAGAGACGAGTGTAAAGTAAAAAACACCGACAGCTAAAGAACAGGCGGTAAAATCAAGACAGTATACAGTGGGGTACTTGCCCAACCGATAGCGCCCGAACCCCAGCCCACAGCTGATAATCAGTGGTAAGTGGCTGAATGAGATCGGGTTTACTGTAGGAAGTCACTTTACCCTCACTCGCCAAGCCGGACAGATGATCATCCAGCTGGCTGAGGGGGAGTAAAACAGCATCAATATCATGTATAGCGTTCTTTAAGCCTCATCATAGAGCGCTCTATTGTTTCTTTATTTTCTGGGTGTTCAGCTATATAACTATCCGTTATGACCTGCATTAACTCAACAAATTTCTGAGGTGAAAGCGTCGAACTTTCATAGTCACCAAGGATAAAACAAGCACCATCAAACTCGCTTGGATCATCTAAATCTTGATCTAATACATATTCTAACCCTTCAGAGACAACACAGCCTATTCCTCTTGATGCATCATAAATAAATTGTTGAAAGTTCATTTTTTGTTCTTTATACATCACTTCTAATACGCAATATAAATCCCCAGCCCCATCATTTATGAGGCGTTGTTCTACTTTTTTTAACCAAGCTAAACTATCTATCATTTACTGTTCCTTGGAGGCATTGTAATGAAAGCATTACTGACTTGCCCTGTTTTAGTATCTTTAGTCACTCTAAACCAATAACCATCTACTTTGACGTCATGAAGATTCTTTGAAGGGTTCGCTTTAAAGTAATCTTCTGACTGCTTTGCAGCTTGGTTTGACATGTTTGTAACTTTTGCATCAGATAATATTTTAGGGTCATAAGTTGTTTTAGATTCAGCTTTCTTATAACCAATAACTTTTCCTGCATTTGGACCATTACCTGTAATTGCTGGTAGCTGATGTTTATATTCAATTAATCCAGGATAATTTTTATCTGTTGTTTTCAAATTAATTTTAGCTCCTGTTATTTCAACAGATTCCAAGAAGGCATCTTGCTTATGAGCACCTGATATTCCGGTTTTTTCGCATTCAAAACAACTAGTTGAGTATTATGCTCAGTAATCTTAGATGTGAAATTTTCAGGAATTACCTTGCTAATTTCTGGGTTATTATTTGTTTTAGATTGAGTTTGTTCACTTGTATTATTTTTCTTTCCTTGAAGAACTTTCGCAAGCACCATTCCTGTTGCTGCCTTAGCAAGATCTTCCGCTGTCGCTCCGTTATCGACAAGTTTAAGAATAGCATTTACATCGATAGGCGCTATTACTCCACCAAGAGTATTATCTTTAAGGATCTTTTCTTGGATCTTTTCATCACTCAGTCCTTGAGCTTTCCAATCAGCGATGAGTTCACTACTTCTGATAGCATTTAAATAATGGGTTATTTATTTGTCCTGCTACTGTCCAGTCACTACCTGACAAACGGTAAATATCACCAATCCAATCAAATCCTGTGTCACTGAGTTTTTCACCTTGCTCTATCCCCAACAGCATTGCCGTAGTATATTCAGTAACAAGGTAGTTAAACTCTTCTTTACTTAACTGACCTGATTGATATAGGCCAACAAGTTTTTCACCTGCGGCTTTTTCTTGATTTCGGTATTCGTTGCGAACATTTCGTTCACAACCCACCACTTTAAAGCGCCCATTGCTCTCATGTTTTACACAATGGACTCAAAAATCATGTAAATAGCTAAAAACCCAAAAGGCAAGATATGATTGGCTATTTTTTAGATTTGGCGAACGCCTAAGAGAAGAGCATACCGATGATTGGCATGACGGGGAGTAGCTACACCTCCGTGAGCCGCTCCAGTAACGTCAACTCGTTTCAAAATCATACCGTTAGAGTCATAGGTCGCATAGCTTGTAATATTCCCTTGGTTATCAGCTCGATAAACAGTACCGTTTTTAGGTCCATTTTCAATTTGGAACCTTCCACTTACTTGTTGAGCCCTTTCTAAAGGACCACCTGCAAGGCTAGTCGCGTTTCGAGGTGGTCTCTGGTGATTATTACCTGTATTTTGTGGTGGCTGAGAGCTATTTTCTGAATCTTTTTGTTTTCCACCTTTATTACCACTTCCCTTAATCCCAGCAACCGATATTCCCGCGCCCGGCACTGCGCCACCAATTCCAATATTTTCACCCGCTTCTTTGGCGAGCAATGCTCCTTTAGCCGTTATCGATAATGAATCATAAATCGCTTGGGCACTTTGTGCATTTTCCGCTTTCACAAAATTAACAAGTTGAGCACGATCTTCACTACTCAAATCATCAACAAGGGCAGCCCATTTCAGACCGTCAGCAACATCAATACCGCCATTTAAATCAGACCACGCACCGATAGCATCAAACGAATCCCCATTTTTAACTTCAGCAACAGTTTTATCTCTGTTGTACTCACTGATTTTGCCGTATTTAGCATAAATGCCTTTTTTATCTGCGCCGGTTCTATCCGCTTCTTCAAGTTCTCTCACCATATCAATGACATTTTGAGAGCTCAGATAGTTATTCTCAACAACAACTCATTCCATTGCGATTTAGCCAGATAAAAACATAACTCAGTCAGTTAAAAGCCGACTTCTCCAGTGCATTTTTACCATCAGAGACGATTTTCCCGACGTGCGTTTTATAGCTCTGTCGCTGATTTAGGTAGGAATAAAAACACAGATAGCTCAAAAATAAGTGGTCAAAACTAGTCAATATTCAGTAGGTTACTTACCGAATAGTGGTAAAGCCAACCCCAGCCCGCAACTGATTGCTATGGGTAATTTATTGAATTGTATGGTATTTTAGACGGTTAACCACTACACCCTCACTCGCCAAGCCGGACAGTTGATTATCCGATTGGCTGAGGAGTGAGGTAGATAAAAGAGATCCCAGTGTGGCGCTGGTTTTTTTTATAAAAACAATAGGGTTTTATTTAACTATTTTTTCTTTAAAAAACTAGACAGCCAAATACCTATAGCTCCTATGCTTCCACCAACAATGCTCATCTTCATTATTCCCCATATTTCAGCTGAGTCTAGGCTAAAATCAGTTCCTTTAATTATGGTGAGTATAAAATTAATTACAGCGATAGAAATAATACTAGCAACAAATACACCAGCGATTAATAGCAGCAAGAAGACAAATAAAAATTTCAATTTCATTTTTCATTGCCTTCTTTTAGCTTATCATTGATTTTACTATTAGTATTTTCAGTAACGACAGAACTAGTAATATTACCAGCGACCCCAGGTAATTCGGCAGGTGATAGATCTTTTGATAAGCCTAATTGCCCTTTATTTGCGCCACCTTGTAACTTCGGATTATATTTAGGATCAAAACCATCGGAGACCCAATATCCCCACTTATTAGTACCTAGCTTAATTAACTTGCCTGCTCCATAGCCAACCCCGGAACTAAGCCCTGATGTCAGCCCACCTTCTAATGGATCCTCATCTTTCAGTACACTTGATGTTGCGCCACCTAATCCATTGATTCCCACCGTTCCAACTAAACCTGTGTTAGCTGTAAACCCACCGACATAGGAAGCAATAAGAACGTCATCTGGATTGATATTACCAGTCAATATGTACTGAATACCTGCATTCGAGGTTCCACCTATAACCGCTGTCATCTGCATTCCACCCGGCAAATAGACTAAACCGCCTGCTGCTAACACTTTTGCATAAGCTCTGTTCATCGCCATACCGCGACGACAAGATTCTGAAGCAGGATTATCAGCGCACGACATCACATCTTTTCCGTGCTCTTGAACATATTGGGTATGTGTTATTTCATTTCCACCGAATAAGTTATTCTCAACCGTGGTCTTCCCTGCCTCGGCGGCATTGCCTGCGCTCGATGTATCGCCACCCACTAATCCGCCGGCTATCCCCGCTGCCAAACTCGCAAAGGCGCTCACTGTCGCTTTTTCGTCTTCCGTCAGCTCACCGACCGTTTTACCGTACAGTTCTACCGACAGCATCCCCATCGCTTCACCCGTCATGGCTCCCAGCGATTGTGCCCCTGCATTTTCACCTTTTGCCAGCGCTAATGCAACATTCGCAATACCATGGGCCGCTAAACGCCCTGCTTTATTTTCCTCTCCAATATTCTTGGCTATCTGATTGGCAATATACGGTGCACTCGCATTCGCCACCGCTTTATTCACATCACCACTCACCAAACCTTGGATTAACGCCGTCCCTGACTCCACGATACGGCGATTATCACCACCAACGCCCCATTCTGACCCTTGAACCGCTTTCTCTATACGGTCATTT
>NZ_JBIXLP010000010.1:0-15375 GCF_053543535.1 Providencia sp. AGC89 | reverse complement strand
TTATGTATCTAGTTGGTTAGGTAGCACATCTTTAGCTAACCGCGTGATAGGGGTAACAACCACAGGTACGGCAAACTTAGGAATGCAGGGATATAATATTTATAAAGATCCTGAAAAGACTGATTTTAGTTACGCAAATTTCGGAAGTTCATTATTAACAGGAGGGATTACACCAGGAATGGGATATTGGGGAACCGTCACAACCAATACAACAGGAGCTGGAGTCTCAAGTTTAATTGATGGTGAATCTCCTTGGCCTTCAATGGGCGGGGCACTTGTAGGATCGACTGTTGGGTATTGGGGAACAGTGGGAATAACTAAGACTGCAAATAGCCAATTCAATCCTTGGTCTAATGGACTTAAAGAAAAATATTTAGTTGAAATGCCATCAATATCAGCCCCACCAACTGTATCAGTAGTACCAAGTATTATTGGAAGTGGCGCTGGCGCTTTGGGGGCTGAAGGGGCGAATAAAATAGTTACCGATAAAATAAAAAAATTGAATGACGAGGAACAAAAATGAAATTTTTTAAATATTTCATTCTACTTTCAGTTGCATTCTCTTTTATGGTTTTTTTTATTCTTTTAATAATAAAAACACTAGTAGAATTAATATACTATTACTCAATGGAAAATAGTCTTTTTTCTATTACTAAAGAAAATATTATAGATTATATGTGCTTGGGAATAGGATTTGGTTTTTTCTTTAGTATAGTAGCTTGCTTAGTCAGTTATTTTGAACATAAAAGACGCTAATATTTCTACAAAGAAAAAACTAGCGCCATACTGGGATCTCCTTTGCTACCTTATTCCCCCTTGGCCAGCCGGATAGTGTCTGGTTTTAATTCTGCTTTATCTCTTTCTGAGCTCAAAAATGCACGTCGGGGATCTTGAGTCCAAACGTGAAAATGCACTGGAAAAACTGGGTTGTAACTGACTGAATTCACTAGGGAAAAGTAGTTTTATCTGGCTAAATCGCAATGGAATGAGTTGTTGTTGAGAATAACTCACTGTCGGGTGATCAGTTAAGAGAATCCTACAAAGAAAGCGCCAAATGGTGGAAAGACCAAACGCGAGAAACCTTTGGTGAAGGCACTACCTCTACAGCAATTAATAGTGTTATAGGTGCATTGGAAGATGCGGGTGACTTGGCGATTGCAGGTGGTGATTATGTTCTTGATGGCGCTGCGGCTGTCACTGCATGTGCTACGGCTAGCAATTATTGTCAGAAAGCCCTGAATGACCTAGAAGGTAAACACCAAGGAGCGTTAGATGTTGCTACGTCATTAATCAATGGCGACAGTTGGAATGCAATCCAAGATCTTGCCAAACGCGCTGGCGAAGGTGATCAATTGGCGGCAGAGCAGCTTGGTGCCGCGATGGCAGGGATCTTTATACCGGGTAAAAAAGTGCCAACGCCAGTAGTAACAACTGGCAAGCTCCTCAAGAATGCAGATGGTTTCCTTGAAATTAAAGTTAATACAACCCCCTTAGAAGGTCATGGGCGGTTAAATACTGTTGATTCGTTGGGTAATGGAAAGTTTAATCCCGCAGAGGCAGCCGCTGCGGCTAGGTTAGAAACTTCCTTGGGGCAAATGGATAGATTACCTGAAGGTATAGCGGGAAAGGCAAGTGCAGATTTTATTATCACAAGTGGAGCTAATAAAGGAAAAACTGTTGATTTAATGTATACAACAAAGAATCTCAAGCAAGCTGAAATTGATGGAATTAATAAGTTCTATGAGAAGAACATGACTGTATCGAGAGAAGCCGGCAAATTACCTCCTGGACAAGACCAGATTATTAAACATTTAAATAAGGCAGATATAGTTCCTGTTGATTTCAGTGTACTGACTCCTAAAAATCAACAAATATTTATGGATTATGTCAAGACGTTACCAAAGTCTCAACGGGATAAAATTATTATTTTGAGGTAAATTATGGGTGCTTATATTGGTATTGGGTATAGTGAGAATAGCACTAAAAATCTTAGTGTATCTTTAAATAGGAGTGCCTCGGGGGCTTTAGAAGTATTATTTGATAAAGCATTACAGGCAAGATATCCCCAAATTTATGAAACAATAATGGAAGTTTTTGTTCTTGATCAAATGAATTTTTATGATTTAGAAAAAAAAGACTTTAATATAGCAATAAAGGCCATCAGAAATTATTTGAGAGACATGAAAAATCCAACAGAGGCTCAATTATTCCAAAAATTCATATGGCAATCAGAAATTGAACCTCTTATACAGCAAGATAAACGTTACGAAGATCCTAATAAATAACTGAGTTCTCCATTAATAATTTTACTCCCCCTCAGCCAGCTGGATGATCAACTGTCCAGCTTGGCGAGTGAGGGTAAAGTGACTGCCAACCGTAAACCCAAGCCCATTCAGCCACTTACCACTGATTATCAGTTGTGGGCTGGGGTTCGGGCGCTGTCGGTTGGGCAAGTACCCCACTGTATACTGTCTTGATTTTACCGCCTGTTCTTTAGCTGTCGGTGTTTTTACTTTACACTTATCTCTAGCCATCGTGACTACTCCCCCCGTCACGCCAATCATATCTTGCCTTTTGGGTTTTTAGCTATTTACATGATTTTTGAGTCCATCGTGTAAACGTGTCATGTGGAATGGTGGTATCGGTAAGTACAATCTGGGGGAGTTGCTTGATCTTCACGCCATGAAAACAAGTAACTATGAAGCCATTAAAAACCCTCGGGTGCTGACAGATTACGGTAACTGGGCCAACTTCCAGGAGATTGCCGAAACGACCAAAGACACGAACATGATGCGGGCTATCAGGTTGATGGAAAACTACGTTGATATCCCCGGCATGGTCGATACGATGCGCCTGAATGAGGCTCGTTCCCACAAAGATGCAGACCTCATCATCACTACTGCTCATACATCTAAAGGCATGGAGTGGGATAATGTTATTTTAAACGATGACTATCCCAGTATCATTGAAGCACTGATGATGAAAAAATCGAAGCAGAGCATTATTGATGAGATGAACCTGCTGTACGTTGCGATTACCCGCACACAGAGCCGCATCAATATTAACAGCTCAATGATGGAGCTGCTGGAACAATATAACCATCGGCGAGAACGAAACGAATCTATCGTGATTATTTAATATAAGGTTTATTCCCATGTAAATTCACAAAACTATATGGCTGCATTCATTGTGCTCTTCGAGGTATCTAATTTACCTTTCTGATAGATATGCACTTTCATCATATCCAAGTTTATTTAATTTGATTTCTAGATAATGCTTTTGTGTCTTTTCGTTTTTTAACTAGGTGGTCTTTATATCAAAGACTATGAAAGTCTGGAATTCGGTTGACAATTAGTTATTCCTAATAATAGCTTGAAATTAGATATGATGAGCATTAAAGCCATCATTAAATTCAGGGCAATAAGGCGGGATGCTTTACCTGAAATAGCGTGATTAATGCATGTTAAATTTATATAAAGTAATTTAGTAAACCATGAGAATATATTAATAACAGACAGATAAACTAACAAAATCAGTGAACATTTTTATCTAATTGGGATGGTGCAATAATAAGCTAGCCGACAAGTTAACAGAATACTTTTTCTGGTAACATCAGTTCGAAATCTTTACTTTTGACAAATTGATCCTGAAAAACTCCTTTCCAGAAAATCGATGCAGTTATCAATCGTTGTATTTTTCTATTTATCTCTGATATTCCATATATTTTCGTCATTGTTAACGCACGAATAAAACAGAATTATTAATTGTAAATCAGTGTTTTTAACTAGTTATATTTTACTATTTTATCTTATAGTAAAATATTAAACTACAAAATTGATTTTTAAATGGATGATTGAATTAGAATAAATCATAGTTATGGGTTTTTAATCTATTTAAACTCCATTTCAAACACATTATTGGGTGTTTATTTTAGTTAGGGTGGATTTAGCATTGTCTTGTAATTCTTGATGATTTATTTTTACACAATGATTAACTTTTTGTGCGATTAATAAGCCATGATGAAATCAATTTGTATTGTTTTATTTCTCTGTTTTATAGCGCCAAGGGATGGCCATGCAGAATCATGGCCATCCCCAGCAAATAAAGACAGTATTCAGTTTGAACAAAAAAGGCGCTTAGAATCGGAAATTCAACAACGAGAAACTCTTGAAAATCAAAATACCGTAACGGTAGACCCGGTACTGAAAAGCGCCAGTGATGATTCTCTGTGTTTTAAAGTGAGCCAAATTAAATTGGTGGGCATTTCAGTTTTCGCATCCACGATGAATGAGCGTTGGGTTTTACCCTATCAAGGTCAGTGCTTATCTTTAGAAAACATTCAAAATCTCACTAAGCAAATCACGAATGAGTATATCGAAAAAGGCTACATTACCTCACAAGCATTCATTCCAGAACAAGACCTGTCTAGCCAGCATTTACGCATTCAAGTGATTGAAGGGCGTATTGAATCCATTACTATCGAAGATTCACCACCTCGATTAGTTACCATGACGTTCCCGCACCTAACAGGCAGTATCTTGAATTTGCGAGATATTGAGCAGGGACTTGAGCAACTTAATCGCTCGGCTTCAGCGCGTTATACGATTGATATTCAGCCGGGTACTAAATCAGGTTACTCACGAGTGGTTATTCAGAAACAGGCTCGTACTATACCGTTAAGTAGTCAGTTGGCTCTTGATAACTCAGGGAATAAATCAACGGGAAAACAATTGATGACTGGAAACTTAACAGCTGATTCCCTCTTTGGATTGGGTGAGCAGTGGTCATTGAGTGCCAGTACCGATACTGACTTCAGTCGTTCTCATCACAGCCGTTACGCTGTTGCTGCAATCAATGTCCCTTATGGTTATTGGTCTTACCGTTACCAGTTTTATCGTAATAATACGCTACAGCCGTTTCAGATTTCAGGCCAGCAATACCGTTATAAAGGTAAAAATACCAACCAACAACTGGATGTTAGTCGCTTAATTTATCGGGATGGGAAACAACGTCTAACCTTACAAGGTAGTTTAAAACATAAAAACGCTGATACGCAATTAGCTTCACAAGCCTTAACGATTAGCAGCCCAACCTTATCCTCGCTCTTATTTACTCCGCAATACAGTACCACACTCGGACAAGGTTACTTTACATTTAGCCCTGCTGCTGAATGGGGAATACCAGCCTTTGGCGCCTCACCCGATACCCTCGCGAAAAACTCGCCGCGCAGTCATTACCGTAAATTCAGTCTAAGTAGCAGTTATCAGTATTATTTTTCTACTGGTTTGACCTGTTTAACATCATTCTACGGTCAATACTCGCCCGATAATTTATACGGCATTGAACGCATCAGCATCGGTGGTCAGTACTCTATCCGTGGCTACCATGAGCAATCTTTAAGTGGTAACCGAGGGGGGTATTGGCGTAATGAAGTCAATAAAGACATCGCCAATACGGCAATTGGCCAACTGCGTTTCATCGGTGCGTTAGACTACGGGTTTATTGCCTCAGATAAATACCACATTGAACATGACACTTTAGCAGGCGGAGCCGTTGGCCTTTCTTTTACCGGCAATAGCTTGTTTTATTCACAGCTTTTACTCAGCAAACCTTTGCATTACCCCTCACAACTTAAACCAGACAATTGGTCGGCCTACTGGTCGGTCTCACTCTCTCTGTAATCTTATGCTTAAAAGGATTATTTATGCCAAATGAACAATTACCTTCACGGCCTAAACGGTTATTAAGTTACATCATTATTCTCTTAACCGCTGTTTATCCCTTGCACCCCGCTTTGGGGGCTACCATGACGGCAGCAGATAAAAGCACCCAAGTCAACCAACAAAATAACGTCCCGATTATTAATATCGCCACGCCGAATGGGGCGGGGATATCGCACAATAAATTCCAAGACTTCAGCGTGAATAAGCAAGGTGCGGTACTTAATAACGCCACCACCAATGTGAATTCCCAAATTGCAGGGCAGATTAAAGCCAATGCCAATTTAAAAGGAAAATCAGCCAATCTGATTATTAATGAAGTCACGGGCAGTAGCCGCTCAGAATTACAAGGTAAGTTGGAAGTGGCAGGTAAAGGCGCGAATGTCTTAATTGCCAACCCGAATGGGATTACCTGTAATGGCTGTAGCTTTGTGAATACCCCTGCGATTACCTTGACCACGGGAAAACCCTTCCTGGACAACAAGGGCGCTTTGTCCGCGGTTGAGGTGAAAAAAGGCAGTGTGGTTATCGGCGCAAATGGTATGAATGCCGAAGCGCAAAGCTATGCCGATATTATCAGCCGTGCCACCGAACTAAACGGGCAAATCAAAGCCAAGAACCTGACCCTGATGCAAGGTACTAACCGTGTCGATTTTCAAAAAGGCACCGTGACGCCGATTGCCGGTGAAGGGGCGAAACCGAGTATCTCAGTGGGTACTAAGGCACTAGGGGGAATGCTTGCAAATCAAGTGAAATTGGTAAGCACTGAATCTGGGGTGGGAATCAATCTCAGCAATGTGCAAACCAACCAAAACGACCTGACATTGACTGTCGATGGCAAAATTACCCTTGCAGGGAATATTCAAGGGAAAAAAGACATCAATGTCAGCACTAAAAATCTGCAAATTAACGCCAATGCCAACGTGAATGCCGCCAAAGACATCACATTGGCCACCAATACTCTCGTCAATAATGGGAAAATTATCGCTGGTAAGGATATGCGTGTCTTTGCCGAGTCGATAAGCAATACAGGTAATAGCGCATTTATTCAAGCACAAGATAATCTGTGGATGCAAAAAAATGCCAAAGGGGATTTGAGTACCCATATTGAAAATAAGTCAGGGACGATAGAAACCCAAAAAGGGGATATCATAATTCGAACAAAAAAATTCTCGAATTTATCATCCGTTCCTTCATTCATAATTACGAAACAAAATCCAAATTCAACCAGTAAGGCGTTAGTAGGAAATCATGCTGTCGCCTTACCGATGGGTTCAAAAAAAGCGTATTTTTTATTCTCGCTGTATCCAGAACTCAAAAATGCACCTAGCACTAAATGGTTTGATACATTAAATTTATTAGTGAACGATGGTGCTAATACGGAAAGACAGACTGTTTCATTGAATAAGGACTACAAACCTGGAATTCTAAGTTCAGGCAGTAATATCTATTTGCAATCAAATGAGTTAACGAATAATCAGTCCAAAATAGCTGCTGCAAATGACATCATTGCAACAGGGATGAACGCAAATAATATTGATTACAAGCTTGGTGAATTAAACAAATGGGAAAAATATATACCTGAGGGAGTAAAGCCTGTATTTGATATCCCCTTGGACAAGTTAAAAGATTACATCTTGGATGGAAAAAAAGATAAAACAGTACCATATAAATATACAGGGAGTGACTATATTTATTCCATTAAGAACACCTCTAATCCATCAATATCCGCAGGAAAAAGTATAGTTTTTGATTTTAAAGGAAATGTTAATTTCGAAAGCAATTTACCCATTTCAAATGTCCCACTTTCAAAAATTACTCAATTTGGGGGGCCGCTTTCTAATATTAAAGCAAAAAACATACTAGTAAATGCAAGTAATGTTAATATTTCCTCCAATGTAGATGCTGGGAATGATTTATCTATCATCGCGAGTCAAAATATAAACATTAATAATGCCCAGCTCATTTCGAATCAATCACAAAGCCTGATTGCCAATAATGACCTTACCCTAAAACAGGCCAGTTTAAACGCGAAAGACAGCACCCTGATTGCTAAAAATGGTAACATTCAGTACAATTTGAATCCCATATCTGCCTTTAAAGATAATGTTTTATCCCCACCTACTATTAACGCATCCAATTCGTTACACATCCAAGCGGGTAAAAGTGTCACTTTTGATAATGCGCAATTAGCCAAAACGAATAAACTCACCGTCAGTGCCAATGACAATATTATTATTCGTCGTGATGAATCCAATTTAATGAAACTCGCGACTTCAGAGCCTGTCGCCAATATCAATACGTTACTCACAAAAACAGGAAGCTGGTCAAGTTCGGGAGAAATGAACCTCACCGCAGGTAAAAATATTGAAGCACGAGGAATAACCTTTAATAGTGGAAAATCAATCGCTTTTAATGCAGGCCAAGATATTTTATTAGGCTCTAAGGCAATTAAAGATGCCGATAACATATTTAAAACCAATCGCTATCCAGAGTTGCGTTCTCAACTCATTGCAAATGGTAATATCACGTTAAATGCCGCCCGAGATATGGATTTGCAATCCGCTAATCTTCAATCCAAAGACAAAATTACTGCCTTGTCAGGCCGTGATATTAAATTAACCGCTACTGCCTATTCAGGAATTCCCAACCCCAACGAAGACAATCAAGATGTACGCTATGTGACTTCGACGCTTTCGGGAGATAAAGGCATCACTCTAGCCTCAAATGGCGCCTTAACCGCACAAGGTAGCACAATAAAGTCTCTGGGTGACATTACGATTTCCAGTGGGGGAAATGTACGTTTAGAGTCGGTTAAAACTCATTATCGCAAACAATCAGGGAAACGGTTAGAGGATTTATATCGCCAAATTGGCAATGAAATTAACAGCGGTAAAACCCTGAGTATTTTGTCTGAAGGGAGCATTCTTTTCCAAGCCTCACGTCTCGTCGCCAAAGGTACGATGGATATTGCCGCTAAAGGTGGGTATCTCTATGCGCAAGCGATGGAAGAAACCAGTCACTACGAAGAAAATGGAAAAAAATGCAATAAATGGACCGCGTGTATCACCAAAAAAGAAGTCAAAAAAACGCGCAGTGAAACATTGAATAAAGTCACTGAATTTACCGCAGGCGGCGACATTAACTTGTATGCCAAAGATGATGTCACGTTAGAAGCCACCAAAATTAATGCGGGCAAAAATGCCAAAATCACCAGCCAAACTGGTAAGGTGAATTTCAAAGCCGTAAAGAATACTACCTTTGAGCAAGTGATTTCCAATTCGAAAGGGTTTTATATCAGCCAACGAAACAAAGGCTATAAAGAAGACACGTGGATACTCCCAGCCCTGCACATTGGTGGCAAACTGACTATCGATGCCGCAAAAGGTATCACTGCCGATATTAAAGCGAAAAATAACCAAAGCTTGCAAAACGCCCTAAATGCTCTTGGACAAACAGAAGGCACAAAATGGTTAGCAGGACTAAAAGGCCGTAAAGATGTGCAATGGGGATTGGTTAAAGATGCGTATGACAGTTGGGATTATAAAAGCCAAAGCTTAAACCCCGTGGCGTCAGCCTTGATTATGATAACCGTTGCGGCGATGACATCAGGCACGGCTCAAAACTTTGCTGCCTGGGTTGCATCTGGAACGGAAGGTACAGCTCGCGTTATTGTTTCTGGTGCGGCATATTCTGGAATGACCGCACTCTCCACGCAAGCTGCGGTTGCATTGGCTGAAAACCAAGGAAACCTTTCCAAGACTCTTAATTCACTAGGCAAAAGTGATACCGTCAAATCGATTATCACTCAGATGGTGATCTCAGGGGCACTTAATGGTCTTGATGCCAAAATGGAGTGGACAACGGGTAATCCAAGTGATGCAAAATTACCATTGCTGGCGAATAATGATTGGAATAAAGTTGCACAACGTGTTGCAGCACAATCCGTCATTAGCTCTACGGTGAATACAGCCGCATTTGGTAGCAGTTTTACAGATAATTTTAAAAATGCCTTACTCAGTAATATCGGTAGTCAAATTAATGCTGAAGGTGCCAAGCTAATTGGGGATAAAGGGGACATCTTAGGTCATTCAGGCAAGCTTTTAGGTCACTCTGTAGTTTCAGGGATTAGTGCTGAAATTGCAGGAGGAAATGCCAGAGGAGCTATCGTTGGTAGTCTTGCTATTCAGCTAGCAGGGATCACACTAAACAATAATTTAATCAATGAAAAAGAATGGCAAAAAGATTCTGAGAAATACGCTCAGTTATCCCGCGTGTTGGGGGGATTTGCGGGTGCAATATTCACAGGTAATGCAGGAGGGGTCTACAGTGGTGCGGACTCGGCAGAAAGTACTTTCAGATTTAATCATTTACTCCATGAACTTGCAATGGATTTTGATGCACAAATGCAAAAATGCGGGGGTGATTTAACATGCCAATCAAATACTATCAATAAATTTGCTGCATTTAGTAATAAAAATAGCTTTAATTTAGACGATGAACTAAAAGATAATTCTTTATCCGTTCAAGAACTGAAGAAAAAGTATATTGAAAATACTTTTGCATTAGCAGAACGACCTTATTGGGCAAGCTATCTCGGCTTTGATGTCATGCAAAATGATTTGGCAAAGCAATATGTTCAGTATTGGAACTCTCAAGATTTAGCTAAAATTGATACACAAACTCCCTCTTGGATAAAATTTTCATCATGGATATCAGACCCTGAAAATCAACTTCTTGTTGTGAGTGGTGGATATTTAGCAAAAGGCTAAGTGATTTTACTATTAATTACTTTAGTCGAAACTCTTCTATAAAAACAATATCGGCGAAAGAAATTGATATGAAATGGTATTCACAAGGAGGAGGGATCAATACTCAAGGAATGTCATGGGAGGATGCAATTGCCAAAACCTTACCAGACCGAGCCAGATTACCCAAAAACTTTAAAACATTTGACTTTTATAATGCAGAACAAAAAGTTGCGATTAGTGCTAAAAGCTTAGATACTCAAACGTTGAGCAAACTCAATGAGCCAAAACAGATCTATAATTCTATTAAAGATAATATAGATAAAGCTGTGCAATTTAAAGAGTATCAATTATCTCAAATTCGTTTAGATTCTAACATGATCGCTAAACGTGAAATTTGGCTTGCTGTTCCAAATTCAACAAATAAAACCCAATGGGCAGAAATTAATCGGGCAGTCTCATACGGCCAAAGTTTGGGTATTGAAGTAAAAATAACACAGGTGAAATAATGAACTTTATTCAAGATAAAGATTACTCTGCAGGTTTAACCATTACAGATAAATTTATTTGTATAAACACTTGGTCAGGATATGGATTATTAACCATAGACACTAATTATTCTCCAATAATATTACCTATAGACTGCTCAAATAATGAACTTGGCGAAAAGCTAGTTCAAGCTCTAGCATGTAGCAATACTCAACTTAACGATGAGGAATATGATAATCTTTTTAAAAAGTCGAAAGAAAACTGGAACTCTTGGTTTGAAGAGCTAAAGTCAAAATATAACTATCGCTCTAAACGCCAACTTTTGGCGAATATGCTGAATTGCTCTGTATATCTTTTAAATAATATATTAACAATTCAGCCAACTCACCACTCAAAGTTGGAGGGATGGGAAGGAGTAGATGAATCTAAGCATGTGATATTATCTCTCGATAATACATTTGATGAAATTGGTTCTGGGGTTAGGCTAGCATTAAGTCGTTGTACCTCTAAAAAATTTTAATTTTACGTTCGTATATTAAAACCATCTTATAGTGGAGTGGCCAGCAAAAATTGACCACTCCACTTAACGTGGCTTTAGCTCCACTGAGCATCAAACTCCTGAGTGCTGTATATCAATTCAATGAAGCATCTGAAATCGACCTACCCAAGTTCAAAATTCATCATTTATCATATAATTCTTTGTTCTAGATAATTGATGTGCCCGGACAAGCCGGGTATTATTTCTTGGCCGGGGCAGTTACGGGAGGAGTAGCTGAACCACCTTTAACCATACGTTCAATGACTTCAACGAAGCCTGCAAACGGTCTCGCGCCGACAATGCTTTCACGCTCACCGGTTTTGTTGTCGATCACGATGGTAGTTGGCGTCCCGTTCACGCCGTCTTTGGTGCCTGCATCCATATCACGCTTGATGTGCTGGATGATTTTCGGATTCTGCATACAGGTGTCAAACGCTGCTTTATCCAGCTCAAACAATGCAGGGATGCCTGCACTGTCTTCAAAGACTTTGCCATTGCCCTGCGTGTGCTCAAACCAGTAGTTGGTCGCCCCCCAGAAGCCTTTCGGTCCTTTTTGCTCAGCCACGCACTCTGCTGTCATTGCCGCTTTGGTTGCCATTGGCTCATGAAAAGCCAGGTTGAAATGACGCCACTCCCAGTTCACCGCGCCATTATTGGCCGTATCGACCAGATATTTCGGCGTCTTATGGAACTGCTTACAGAACGGACATTCCAGGTCTTCGTAATTCACCAGCGTGAATCGCGCGTCCGGATTACCGTAGATGTAGCGCCCGTCTTTGTTGACACTGACCTATTCCCAGCCTTTGTGCAGTTCAGCGCGTTTCTCTGCCAGCTTATCTTCCTCCAAACCGGCCAGGGCAGCTTGTACCGCTGACTTCACATCACCGTTAGCACCAACATTACCACCGCCGGGTTCACTGCTGACCAATGTGAATAACAAAGGGAAAGACAGCAATACCACGCATGCAGCGGTATCGGAGGGTAACATTGTTATTCGCGATAAAGACAATCAGAAACAAGATGTCAGCGAATTAAGCCGAGATACAGACAATGCTCATGAAAAACTCAATACGATTTTTGATAAAGAGAAAGAGCAAAAGCGGATAGAGAAAACGCAGTTAGTGGGCGAGTTAGGTAAGCAGATTACTGATATAGCGGTGACGAATGAAAGGATAGAAGCCACTAAGAACGAAAGGAAAAACTTTGATAAAACGCCAATGACAGACGATGAGCGTAAGAAAGCCATTGCTTCTATCAAAGATCCGAACTTAAAAGGGGATGAAACGGCCATTCGGAACGCGGTATTAAATGACCGTATAGAGAAAGCGGTTCAAGGGTCAGAATGGGGCGTTGGTGGTGATAATCGCCGTATCGTGGAGTCAGGGACGGCGTTAATCCAAGGCTTGGTGAGCGGTGATGTGAATAAAGCGGTGGCGAATGCGAGTGCACCGTATATCGCCAATCAGATAGCCAAGAATATTGGAGAGGAAAATAAAGCAGGGCGTTTAGCGGTCCATGGTATTGCGAATGTTGCATTAGCGCTGGCAAAAGGTGAAAATGCAGGGGCACAATCGCTGGGAGCCATGACGGGTGAAGCGATGGGGATGCTGTCGGTAGAACTGTACGGTAAAACGGTCGGTGAGCTGACGGAAGACGAAAAAGCGACAGTGAGCGCCTTTGCGAGTTTGGCAGCGGGAATAGCCGGCGGATTAGTGGGTGGCGATACATCGAGCGCAGGCAATGCCGCCGAGGCAGGGAAGACCACGGTTGAGAATAACTTATTCGGTGGCACAGAAGACGGACAGCTGAAATTTGCGAGAGACCATGCAAAAGATGTGATGTCTTGTGCTGATAACCCTTCTGGCGAAGCCTGTATCAGAGGTCAAGCGGTTGATGATGCTCTAAAATTAGCTTTGGCCACTGGGCTGGGTACTCATGGTCTAATTATTGCTGTTGATGCGGCCGCCGCAGGCTGTTTAACTAACCCTGCATTATGTGCAACTGAAGCCACTAATTTTATTATTGAAATGCTCGGTGCAGAGGCTGCGCCAGCAGGTATAGCGATTACAGGAACCGCAGGATACACCGCTAAGCTTACGAAAGAACAACTTGTTGAATTAGCTACCTTGCAAGCCGTTCGGAAAGAAGGTGGCGATGTTACTCCTGAAATGGTGAATAAGGTAATTTCAGGAAATGCAAGTAAAGAAATACCTAAAATTACAAATGAACAAAAAGTTATTGAAGTAAAATCAGGTAGTAAAGGTGATTGGAATAAGCAACTGAACAAGCCAGAGCCAAATACCATTTATCAGGTCGATGGTAATAAGACGTATAAAACTGATTCACAAGGGCGAGTGGAGACTGTAGAAGCGAAACTGTCACTGAACTCAAATGATAGAAATACTTATCAGCAGTGTAAAGTAGGCAGATGCGGTGTTGTAGGTGATGAAGGCGGACATTTAATTGCGACTATTTTCACCGGCCCAGGAGAGAAGCTCAATATTGTTCCTATGGACTCTAACTTGAATAGAAGTGAATGGAAGAAAATGGAGAACTCATGGGCAAAAGCATTGAAAGAGAATAAGGAAGTTGATGTCAGGATTGAGCCTGTATATTTAGGGAATAGTGACCGACCAAGTAGTTTTAACGTTACGTATAAGATTGGAAATGAGCGTCCTGTAGAAAGAACGTTTATTAATGATTCTGGAGGTAAATAATGAAAACTGAACAAGAAATATATAACGAGATAGGGTCATTGCTATACGGCATAGCTCCGGAGGATGCTCAAAAAATAATCATGAGAGCTAACTTGTCAGTTGAAGGTGATACATGTGAATATGAGTATGATTATCTTGATAATGAAAACTCGTTGAAATGGATTACAGCCGGAGGGGGCGTCAATACAAATATGCTTCACTATTTAGTTGAATTACAAAATTATTATATCGAAAATAATTTAACGAATGGTCTTCCCGTTTGGAAAGCTTGTGAAGCCACATTAGACTTAGAAAAAATGAAAATTAGTATCGATTTTAAATACGAAGACTAAGTAAAAGACCCCAGCCCCACACTGGGATCTCCTTAGCCGCTCTACTCCCCCTCACTCAGCCGGATAATCAACTGTCCGGCTTGGCGGGTGAGAGTGACGTTGCTGCCCACCGTAAACCCTAACTCACTCAACCACTTACCGCTGAATGTCAGCTGCGGGTTGGGGTTGGGTTTACCGCGGTTCGGGGTGTAACCCACTGTATAGTGTCTGGTTTTAATTCTGCTTTATCTCTTTCTGAGCTCAAAAATGCACGTCGGGGATCTTGAGTCCAAACGTGAAAATGCACTGGAAAAACTGGGTTGTAACTGACTGAATGCACTAGGGAAAAGTAGTTTTATCTGGCTAAATCGCAATGGAATGAGTTGTTGTTGAGAATAACTATTTGAGTGCTAAACAAATCACATCGTGGATTGATAAGTATGATAGTGCAGCTACAGATGAGGACAAAAAGAAATTAATTGCTATTGCTGAAAACTTGGATAAAGAACAGCTACAGAAAGCATTGGATACAAAAATTTCTAAAGATTATTTAGAGCAACAAAAAGATGAGCTCAGAGCATTGTTAAATTCAGGTAACTGTAATTCGGATTGTCGCTACATAGCACAAACGAGTATCAATCAGTTGACACCAATCATCGATAACTATGGTGACTTAGAAAGAACAAATAAAATTCCTAGGGCTGCAATAGCAACAATTACTTTGGCTTTGCCAATGGCAAGCAAAACTGTTAGCCCTTATGTATCTAGTTGGTTAGGTAGCACATCTTTAGCTAACCGCGTGATAGGGGTAACAACCACAGGTACGGCAAACTTAGGAATGCAGGGATATAA
>NZ_JBIXLP010000009.1:0-46267 GCF_053543535.1 Providencia sp. AGC89 | reverse complement strand
TAAACAATCATCAATCACCGATTGTTGACGCTGAAATTGAGCAATTCTTAACGGAGAAAACGCTCAATTTCCGTGCCACAGAAGATAAAAACGAAGCCTATACGGGCGCGCAGTATGTGATAGTGGCGACGCCAACAGACTACGACCCAAAAACCAATTACTTCAATACTCAATCGGTTGAATCTGTTATTCATGACGTGAATAACATTAACCCCGCAGCGACGATTATTGTGAAATCCACCATTCCTGTGGGCTTTACTGAGCGTTTACGTGAAGAGTTTGGTTACACCAACGTGATTTTCTCCCCTGAATTTTTACGTGAAGGCCGTGCTCTGTGGGATAACTTACACCCTTCCCGCATTGTGGTCGGGGAGCGTTCTGAGCGTGCAAAGGTTTTTGCTGATTTACTGCTAGAAGGTGCCATCAAAAAAGACGTTCCGGTGTTATTTACTGATGGAACCGAAGCCGAAGCCATTAAACTGTTTGCCAATACCTATTTGGCGATGCGTGTGGCGTATTTTAATGAACTCGACACTTATGCAGAAAGCCGTGGCTTAAATGCACGCCAAATCATTGAAGGTGTCTCTTTAGACCCACGTATTGGTAGCCATTATAACAACCCATCATTCGGTTACGGCGGTTATTGTTTGCCGAAAGATACCAAACAGCTACTGGCTAATTACGATGACGTGCCAAATAACTTGATTAACGCCATTGTCGAATCCAACCGTACCCGTAAAGACTTTATTTCTGATGCCATTATTGCTAAAGCACCACACAAAGTGGGGGTTTATCGCTTAGTGATGAAAGCGGGCTCTGATAACTTCCGTGCTTCAGCGGTACAAGGTGTGATGAAACGCATCAAAGCCAAGGGCATTGAAGTGGTGGTGTATGAACCTGTTTTAAATGAACCTGAGTTTTTCCGTTCAAAAGTGGTCAATGACTTAGCGGAATTTAAGGCTCAGTGCGACATTATTTTAGCCAACCGCATGGTGCCTGAGTTGGAAGACGTAGCGAGTAAAGTCTACACCCGTGACTTGTTCGGTAACGATTAGTTTGTAATAACTAAATTCAATTTTTAGAATCGCAGTTTTTGCCTAATATAGAACATCAATATAAACTACTCCTCATTGTAGTAATACGTATAAGTGGGAATGATGATCCCCATCATCACTTATACCTTATCTAATCATTTTTTATCATAGGATGGTACCGTGTTTAGGAAGCCCCTCCCACTTACACTATTAACTATCAGTATTTTATTGACCGGCTGCACCATCACCCCGGGTGCCTATATGTCAACCTCTGGCAAAAATGTGGTTGATACCGGTGACCGTGATATCACCAAATTGGTGGATATCTACCCCATTTCACCAAAACTCTTGGACGATATGTACACCGCCCCAACTATCGCCAAGCCAAACTCTCAGTTAGAAAAACAACTTACTCACTATGAATACCGGGTGGGAGCGGGTGATGTCTTAACCATTACGGTTTGGGACCACCCTGAACTAACCATCCCTGCAGGTTCTTACCGTAGTGCGCAAGACTCGGGTAACTGGGTACATTCAGATGGCACCATCTACTACCCGTATATTGGTAAAGTGAAAGTCATCGGTAAAACCGTCACTGAAATCCGTACCTTAATCAGTAACCGCTTAGCCACCTATATTGAATCCCCACAAGTGGATGTCAGCATTGCCGCTTTCCGCTCGCAGAAAATGTATGTATCAGGTGAAGTGGCAAAACCGGGTACTTTGCCAATTACTAACGTGCCGCTAACTATTTTAGAAGCCTTTAATAATGCCGGTGGCTTAACCGAAAAAGCCGATTGGGATAATGTAGTTTTAACGCGTAATGGCAAAGAAACTCGAATTTCACTGCAATCCCTTGTGCAATATGGGGATTTAACCCAAAACCATCTAATGCTATCAGGTGATGTCCTGTATGTGCCGCGTAATGATAACCAAAAAGTGTTTGTGATGGGTGAAGTGGGTCAACCAACTACCCTTACCATCGACCGTGCAGGCATGAGCATCACTGAGGCACTTAGCAAAGCAAATGGAATTAAGCAAGAAACAGCCCAAGCTACAGGTGTATTTGTTATTCGCCCAATTAAGAACCAGCCAGCAGAAGATAAAGAACTCGAAGCGTTACTACCGAAAAAAATGGCAGCGGTATATCAGTTAGATTTATCCGATGCCACCTCACTCGTAATGGGTACTGAGTTTAAGTTACAACCTTATGATTTAGTGTATGTCACTGCGGCACCAGTGGTACGTTGGAACCGTTTAATCACTCAGTTATTACCAACCATTGCCACCTATAATCAGTTAACTGAAGGCACTAAACGTATTCACGATTGGTAATAGCCATGTTTAACCATATCCTAGTTGTTTGTATGGGTAATATCTGTCGCTCTCCTACGGGGGAGCGTTTATTACAACAGTATTTTCCCGAAAAAACTGTTCATTCTGCGGGCATTATTGCTAAAAATGATAGACCCGCGTATGACAGTGCCATCCGCATTGCACAGCAACATAGCCTTTCTTTGGAAAACCATCAGTCCCGTCGTTTAACTAGCGAATTATGTAAAAAAACCGACTTAATCCTAGTGATGGAAAATGACCATATTGCTAAAATCCACCAACTGTTTCCTGAAACCCGTGGCAAAGTGATGTTGTTTGGCCAGTGGATTAACAAAACCGAGATCCCTGACCCCCATAAACGCAGTGATGAAATGTTTGAACATGTTTATCAGTTAATGGAAAAAGCCGCGATTGCTTGGCAAGGAAAAATTTAATTTTATTTATTGGATGACTAAACATTTAACCTATTATGAACACAACAAAAAATAGCTCCCCTGCCTCAGATGAAATCGATCTGCTCGCTCTGTTTAAAGTTTTGAAATCCAATACCATTAAAATTGGGTTTTTTACTGTTATTTTTGCAGCCATTGCCATAGCCTATAGCCTACTCGCAACACCAATTTACCAAGCGAATGCGACCTTACAGTATGACAAATTAGGTCAGGTTTCATTACTCGACCAAATGAGTGATGTCATGCCATTTGGTAACAGCAATAACCAAGTCGACTCTGAAATTGAAGTCATCAAGTCCCGCATGGTGTTAGGTAAAACCGTTGCAGACTTGAACTTAGACACTCAAGCAGCCCCTGAAGGCTTTGTCAGTAAGTTACTTGGTGAAGTAGCACCTGTTGATATTGCCCTATTTCAGTTACCTGAAAACCTGATTGGTCAGCCATTTATATTAACCTATTTGGGGAATGGCCAATACTCCTTAAATATTGATGGGCAAGTATTGCAAGGCAAAGTGGGGGAGGTGTTACAACAAGGCGAGATTAGCTTATTGATCTCAAGCTTTGCTGCAGAAACTGGCGAGGAATTTACTTTAGTTAAAAATGCCCGCTACTCGACGATTGAAGACTTACGTAATACCTTAACCATTACTGAAGTGGGAAAAGGGACAGGGATTATCAGCTTAGCGATTAAAGGGGCAGATAAAACCGAAAATGTTAAAATCCTCAATAGTGTTATCCAAAACTATGTCGACCAGAACACTGAACGTAAAAAAGAAGTCACTAATAACACCTTAGTGTTCTTAGAAGGCTACTTACCGACCATTAAAAAGAAATTAGATAACTACGAAAACCAGCTTAATGCGTTTCGCAAAAAGAATGAGTCTATTGACCTCTCTTTAGAAGCCAAAGCCGCTTTAGATACTGCTTTGCAGGTCGAAGAGAAACTCAATGAGCTGACATTTAAAGAAGTAGAAATTCAACAGTTATATACCCGTAACCACCCGGCTTATCAGTCCCTATTAGACAAACGCCAACAACTGTTACGGGAAAAAGAAAAAATCAGCAAAAATATTCAAAAGCTGCCGAATACCCAACAAGAGATTGTCCGTTTAACTCGCGATGTCGCAGCAGAGCAAGCTATTTACACTCAGTTGGTGGCGAAACAGCAAGAACTCAGCGTATTAAACTCCGGTATCACTGCGGATGTGCGTATTATCGACTCCGCTGAATCACAACCAAAACCTATAGCTCCGAAAAAATCACTGATTGTTGCTCTTGCCACTATCCTTGGCTTTATTATCGGTTGTGCATATGTGATAGCTCGCGAGTTCTTTAATAATAAAATTAAAAGTACTGAAGATATCGATGCGCTCGGGATTAATGTCTATGCCACCATTCCTTTCTCAGCCCATGAGAAAAAACTGATTGAGGCTGGCAACAAGAGCCCATTGGCAATAGAAAACCCAGCCGATACCGCAGTAGAAGCAATCCGTTCCTTACGCACCAGTGTCTATTTTTCGGTGATGAACCAAGGTAACAACCTAGTTATGGTCACCAGTGCCTCACCCGGTGTCGGGAAAAGTTTTGTTACCTCCAATATGGCGGTGGTACTGGCTAACGCAGGTAAGAAAGTGTTATTAATCGATACCGACTTACGCAAAGGCCGTTTACACAAAGCCTTTGGGTTAAATAATAAAGCCGGGTTATCTGAATATTTATCTCAGTCAAACCTAGAGTCACCTACCATTCATTCTAATGTGATTGAAAATTTAGATGTGATTTGCCGTGGTAAAAATGTCACTCACTCCTCTGAGTTACTGATGGGCGAGCGCTTTAAACAGTTGCTCGATAAAGTCAAAAACCAATACGATATTGTGGTGATCGATACCGCCCCAATCTTGGCGATCACCGACTCTGCCATTATTGGTAAATATGTTGGCACCTCGTTATTGATTGCTTTCTATGGTGTGAATACGGTGAAAGATGTTGATTTATCACTGAAACGCTTTAAGCAAAATGATATCGAAATCACCGGAGTGATCCTCAACGGTATTGATGCAAGGTCTGACGACTATAACTACCACTACGAATACTAAGGCTCAGGGAGTTTGAGATGGATGGCAAACAAGTTTTAGTCACTGGTGGTCTTGGCTATATTGGTAGCCATACCTGTGTGCAAATGATCCAGCAGGGAATGCAGCCGATTATTTTAGATAACCTGCATAATGCTAACCTTGAAGTGCTTAACCGCATTGAAGCTATCACGGGTGTTAAGCCGGTCTTTTACCAAGGTGATGTGCGCGATAGCCAGATTTTAGACACTATTTTTGCTAATCACCAAATTCACTCAGTGATCCACTTTGCTGGGTTAAAAGCGGTTGGTGAGTCAGTACAGAAACCGATTGAATACTATGATGTTAACGTCAATGGCACATTGGTATTAGTGGAAAGCATGAAAAAAGCGGGCGTAAAAAGCCTAATTTTTAGCTCATCGGCGACAGTGTATGGTGAACCTGAGCATATACCATTAACGGAAGAGGCTTCTGTTGGTAATACGAATAGCCCATATGGCACCAGTAAATATATGGTTGAGCGTATTTTGACTGACTTAAACATTGCAGATAACGAGTGGTCTATCTCATTACTGCGCTATTTTAACCCTGTCGGTGCGCATAATTCAGGTTTGATGGGGGAAGACCCGAATGGTATTCCAAATAACCTGACACCATTTATCGCACAAGTGGCAGTTGGTCGTCGTAAAGAGCTCGCTGTGTTTGGTGGTGATTACCCGACTAAAGATGGGACCGGCGTTCGTGACTATATTCATGTAATGGATTTGGCTGATGGGCATATTGCTGCACTAAATAAAGTTAGTCAGCAAGCAGGGCTTCATATTTATAACCTTGGTACAGGTACAGGCACCAGTGTATTAGAGGTGGTGGCTGCATTTGAAAAAGCGGTTGGTAAACCAATCCCTTATACTATTTCAGACCGCCGCCCTGGTGATATTGCTGAATATTGGTCAACTCCGGCAAAAGCAGCACAAGACTTAGGCTGGACGGCACAGTATTCTATCCAAGATATGGCAGATGATGTTTGGCGTTGGCAGTCTATGAACCCTAACGGTTATAACAGCTAACCTCAACGAGTTAATTCAGAAACGAGCCTTTATGGCTCGTTTCTTGTTTTTAGAGTGCAAATAATTTTTAACCCGCAAATAAAAGTTCCACATGAAAACAAACCCATTTGCGCGTAAACTCTACCCATCATTTATTTCATCATTACAAATATCAGCTTAACGTTATGCCACACATCGTCTTATTCGAACCAGAAATACCACCAAATACCGGCAACATCATTCGTCTTTGCGCTAATACCGGTTTTGATTTACACCTTATTCACCCATTAGGCTTTACTTGGGATGATAAGCGCCTACGCCGTGCAGGGTTGGATTACAGCGAGTTTGCTGATATCAAACATCACCATGATTATTACGCATTCTTAAAAAGTGAGGGGTTAAACCCCGATAATAACCAGTCAGAAAGTGGGGCTCGCGTCTTCGCCTTAACCACCAAAGGTAAACCCAGCCACAGTAATGTCAGTTACCAACAAAATGACTATTTGATGTTTGGCCCGGAAACACGCGGGTTGCCACCCTATGTTCTCGATAACATGCCAATGGAGCAAAAAATTCGTATTCCAATGCTAGCCGATAGCCGCAGTATGAATTTATCCAACTCCGTGGCGGTTGTGGTGTTTGAAGCATGGAGACAGCTGGGGTATGCAGGGGCGTTGCTAAAAGACTAGCCCCCCTAGCCATACTTCAAGCAATATGGGTGTTGGCTTCACACCAATACCCAAGCAATGTGCCGCTCGAATTATTTAGAGGGATAGGTGACTTTTCTGAACATAAGCGAGATATTTTAATGGAAGAGCCTTTTACTAAACAAACTGAGCAATCCACGAATACCCCATTAGGTCGTATCGATGAAACCACTTATTTATTACGTTCACCCGCTAATGCCGAACATTTAAATAAATCGATTACTCAGTTTAAGATGGGATATATGTTTAAAAAATATACTGCTGAAGAATAACAACGATAGTGAGCAACTCACTACCTATTACGCCTTCCCGCAACTCAAATCCCATCACCATCTTCAAAACCATAAATACTGCCGTTAAAGTTTTGGTCCATTTCTAAGGATGGCATTTCGCTACTTGGCTTACCAACAACCTTCGCAGGGACCCCTGCAACGGTAGTATGTGGCGGAACAGGATGAAGAACAACCGAACCCGCACCAATTTTTGCGCCGCGACCAATTTCAATATTACCTAAAATTTTAGCCCCCGCGCCAATCATCACCCCTTCTCTGACTTTAGGATGACGGTCGCCACAGGTTTTCCCAGTACCGCCGAGGGTAACCGATTGCAAGATAGATACATCGTTTTCCACAATAGCCGTTTCACCAATTACAATGCCTGTTGCGTGGTCAAGCATAATACCGCAACCAATACGAGCTGCGGGGTGAATATCGACACCAAATGAAACAGAAATTTGATTTTGCAGGTAAACCGCCAGCGCTTGGCGACCTTCTTTCCACAGCCAATTCCCGATGCGATAGGCTTGCAAGGCGTGGAAGCCTTTCAGGTACAATAATGGAGTGGAATATTTATCAACGGCAGGGTCACGTAGGCGAACCGCAGCTAAGTCCATTGCTGCGGAGAAAATCATGCCTTCGTCATTGCGATATGCTTCTTCAACGATTTCGCGGACTTCAAGAGCAGGCATGATAGGTGAACTGAGTTTATTCGCTAACATATAGCTAAGTGCGCTACCCAAGTTATCATGCTTTAATAATGTCGCGTTAAAAAAACTGGCTAGGAGTGGTTCGCAGTCAGCAAGCGACTTCGCTTCTTCTTTAATGAAGCCCCAAATTCTATCCAATTCTTCACGCGACATAATCACTCACCTATCTATTTTTATAATTACCTATTATGTAACTTCTTAATGCGGTTAATTTTATTAATCATGCAGTTTTGGCATATCAGCAATTTCATCTTTGGTCGCTCGCCCCAGTAATGCTTGCGCCGCCTCTAGTACATTTTTATGGCAATAGAGGATTTGATAGATTTGCTCTGTAATTGGCATTTCCACCCCAGCACGTTCAGCAAGAGCACGGACTTCTTTAGTATTCCGATAACCTTCAACCACTTGGCCAATCTCTTTTTCTGCCTGTTCAACCGTTATGCCATCGCCTAACATCATACCAAAACGGCGGTTACGAGACTGGTTATCAGTACAAGTTAACACTAAATCGCCAAGCCCTGCCATCCCCATAAAGGTTGAAGGGTCAGCACCGAGTGCTGCACCTAAGCGGCTCATTTCAGCAAGGCCACGGGTGATCAAAGCAGTCCGTGCATTGGCACCAAAGCCCATGCCATCTGAAATACCCGCCCCGATAGCAATCACATTTTTGACTGCGCCACCAAGTTGCACCCCAACCATATCTGGGTTTTTATAAACCCGAAAGCTTTTACCACAATGGAAAAGTTGTTGTAGGTCATCACCAAATTGGCTATCACTTGCCGCCACCGATATTGCTGTTGGCAAGCCTGCTGCTAGCTCTTTTGCAAAGGTAGGCCCAGACAAAACTGCTAGAGGAATTTCATTGCCTAATACCTCACGTGCCACATCTTGTAACAAACGACCGGTATCCCTTTCTAAGCCTTTCGTCGCCCAAATAATGCGCGAATCTGCTCGTAAATAAGGTTGGATTTGTTTTAGTACATCACCAAAAACATGGCTAGGGACGACTATCAAGATATTCGAGCTCGCCTCAACGGCACGTTTTAAGTCCGTTTCGAGAGATAAACTATCAGGGAAAGAAACGCCAGGCAAAAAAGCCTGATTGCTACGATCTTGTTCTAATTGACGAATGTGTTTTGGGTCATGACCCCATAACACGACCTGATGTGCATTACGCGCCAACGTAATGGCTAAAGCGGTGCCGTACGAGCCGGCACCGATCACTGTCATTGAAGCAGTATCCATTAAGCGTCCTGTTGAGCTTCTGAGTTCTGCGCTTGTTCACCTTGTTGCTGCTGTAAGTAGTTCATGAACAGTGCATCAAAGTTAACTGGCGCTAAGTTCAATTGTGGGAATGTACCACGACCCACTAAGCTAGTAATCGCTTCACGTGCATATGGGAACAGGATATTCGGGCAGTATGCACCTAAGCAATGCGCCATTTGAGTCCCATCAATACCTTCGATAGAGAAAACGCCTGCTTGTTGAACTTCACACAGGAATGCGGTTTCTTCACCTAACGTTGCCGTGGTCGTGACACGTAAAACAACTTCATAAACGCCTTCTGACAGCTGATTTGAAGATGTATCTAAATCCAATTTAATTTCTGGCTGCCACTCTTGTTGAAAAATATGAGGCGCGTTAGGTGCTTCAAATGAAACGTCTTTTGCATAAATACGTTGAATTTGAAATACCATTTCTGAGTTGTTTTGTTCTGACATAGTTTAGTACCTTTTAACTTCCATATGAGTTTTCCCTGTTATTCTTCGAGTTACAGGGGTGTTCGCTGCATTGCGCTACCCAAGTCACATACTGATGTAGGCTCCTTGGATACCTTCATTTGCTGCCTGCCTGTAGCCCAAATAACCCAAGGAAAGCCTTGTTTCTTAAGCCACAGAAGGTGTTCGCTGCATCGCGCTACCCAAGTCACATACTGATGTAGGCTCCTTGGATACCTTCACTTGCGCCTAACTGTAACCCAAATAATTGCATTTTGAGTTACAGAAGACTCTCTGCATTGCACTACCCAAGTTACATATTAATACATGCAACTCAAGATTAACTATTATATATGGTAACTACTTCTTACCACGAGCTAATGGAAGGTTTTCACCTGCCCAGCCAGCAATCCCTTCTTTTAGGACAAAAACTTTTTCAAAACCGTATTGCGCAAGTTGCTCAGCAGGTTTAGCTGATTCCATTCCACTCGCAGAAACAATAATGACGGGTTTCTGTTTATGTTTTTCTAATTCGCCTAAATTGTTATCTTTAATTTCAGACGGTGTTAAGTTAATAGAATCAATTATATGCCCTTTGCGGAAATCGTCACGAGTACGCAAATCCACAACAACTGCCTCTTCTTTATTAATCAGTGTAATCGCCTGTGAACGAGCAATCACTTTCGTTTTAGAGAAAAGACCTTTAAAGGTCATTACGACCACAGCAACTAATAACGCTATCCAAACCAGACTCAATAACATGTTCCGGCTTACAAATTGCATGATTTCTTGGATCATGGGGGGCAATCACTCCCGTTAGTTAAAAACGAATATCAAAGGGTTCAGAGTATACCTTTGTGTTGAGCTAATTACAGCCAATTCACACAAACTACAGTGTTTTTTTTGCGGTAAAGCACGCAAAATGAATACCGAACCACTGGAAAATAACATTTGTATCGCGAAACTGTACGCAGACATTTTAACATAAACATGGCTAAACGGGTCTAAGTGATGGATTAAATAGGGGTTCAATAATAAAAAAATGATTGAATACTAGCTATACAAAATAAATCAGTGATAATAAAACTATATAATTTAACTTAATTAACCTTTATCTCAGGGCAAAAATCCGAATTTGTAAATGTTTTCAATACTATTTGTTAGAGAGTGCTGGAAACCATAACTTGCAGATGAAATAATCAGTTATCGTACTTAATTGAGGTGAACTATCACAATGGCCAATATACATCATCGAATGAAAGCATCATTTCTTCGTCAGGCTATTACTGCTCTATTGGGTTTAGGGCTGTTTACTCTCATCCCTACCCACACCGTATTTGCCAATCAGATCACCGAAAATAAAGGGCAATTACACGATTTACTGAAAAATATTGCCGAAAAAGAAAAAAGTGTTAAAGAACAGCAAGCTAAGCGCTCGGCACTGCTTAATCAACTCAAGCAGCAAGAACAAAGTATTTCGGCTGCTGGCCGTAGTTTGCATGAAACACAAAACCAATTAAAACAATTAGATAAAGAAATAGTTTCATTAAATAATAATATAAAACAACTCCAAATAAAGAAACAACAGCAAGAAAAACTGCTGGCGGACCAACTTGATGCAGCCTTTCGCTTAGGGAAGCATCAAGGGCTTACCTTAATGTTTAAAGGTGAAGAAGGTCAGCGTGAAGAGCGCATTTTAGCCTATTACAGTTATTTAAATCAGGCTCGTGAAAAAAACATAGCCGCACTGGAAGAAACAACTCAAACGCTACAAGAACAAAAGCAACTGGAACAGAAAAAACAAGCGGAACAAAAAACAACTCTTGCGCGTCAACAGCAAGAAAAGCGCAAACTCGATAATGCCCGAGCTTCGCGCCAAAAAACATTAAATGCGCTCGAAAGCACATTAAAAGAGGACCAAAAGAACCTTGCGGTCCTAAAACAAAACGAAGCAAGGCTACGAGACAAAATTGCACGTGCTGAGCGGGAAGCAAAAGCAAGAGCTGAGCGAGAAGCCCGTGAAGCTGCTCGTATCCGTGCACAAGTAGCAGAAAAAGAACGCCAAGCAAAACAAAAAGGTTCAACTTATAAACCGTCAGAAAGTGAACGCTCACTTATGTCTCGAACAGGTGGATTAGGGCGCCCTGCTGGGCAAGCAATTTGGCCAGTTCGCGGTTCATTACTGCATAACTATGGTGATGTTATCTCTAGTGAATTACGCTGGAAAGGTATGGTTATTGCGGCAAATGAAGGCACGCAAGTAAAAGCCATTGCAGATGGCAGAGTGTTACTGGCCGACTGGCTACAAGGTTATGGGCTGGTTGTGGTCGTTGAACATGGTAAAGGTGATATGAGCCTTTATGGATATAACCAAAGCGCATTAGTGAATGTTGGCCAAGAAGTTCGAGCGGGTCAGCCTATTGCCTTAGTCGGTAGTAGTGGTGGCCAAGAACGCCCTGCTTTGTACTTTGAAATCCGTAGACAAGGTAAAACCGTAAACCCCCGACCTTGGTTGGGCCGATAGCAAAACGTTAAATTTAAAAGATTAGGATAAAATTATGTTGAAGTACTTACCCTTTAGATTACTCATTGGATGTTCTTTGTTAATGGTGTGTCTACAGGTGAGTGCAGCAAAACTGGCTATCGTTATTGATGACTTTGGTTACCGAGTCAAAGAAGATAACCAAATTTTAGCGTTACCAGCCGCGGTCACTATTGCTATCTTACCAAGCTCTCCACACGGTCGTGAAGTGGCAGAAAAGGCCCATCAGCAAGGGCGGGATATTTTAATCCATATGCCAATGAAGCCATTGAGTAACCAGCCTTTAGAAAAAGATACATTATCCCCCTCAATGAGTGCAGAGGATATTGACCGACTCATTAAGAATGCGATTCAACGGGTACCCTATGCAAAAGGTATGAATAATCATATGGGTAGCGAGATGACATCGAGCTTACCGGGGATGCGTAATGTCATGCACAGCCTGTCACAATCGAATTTATTTTTCTTAGATAGTGTCACCATTGGTAATACACAAGTGAAAAATGCGGCGAAAGAATACGGTGTGCCAACCTTACGCCGCCATATTTTTATCGATAACCACCAATCGGAAGAAGAAACCCGCAGTCAACTTAACAAAGCCGTTGCCTATGCACGTAAACATGGCAGTGCCGTTGCGATTGGCCACCCTCACCCATCCACAGTACGTGCTTTGCAAAAGTACCTTCCACAGCTCCCTGCGGATATTGAACTTGTTGCGGTTAGTTCGCTGCTTAGCCCACAACCAGCCGATAAACAACCTGCAAAATCACTCAGAATGCTATCGGAAGAAGCGAAGCAACCACAAAATAGTGAATCTTCCACTCCGCCATCCGTAACACCGGAAGAAGAAGTACAGGTACAACCCGAGCCCGAACAAGAGGTGACAACGGTTGAAGCTCCCCCCGCAGAATTAGGTCTTTGCGAGTTTGAAACACCAAAGAATAAACCACAAGGAATTGATTTTATTATGTTTGTAGTTGAAGGGATTTATCACGACAAGGCCTTACAACCTCTTTTATTAAAAGACTAAACAACCCAAGTCATAAGCTATTCAACAGGTGGTAGTCCCCTTCTGGCGTGGAAATAATGCAGAAGGGGGAAAAGGGACATTACGTTATAAAAGTTAATCCCAATTTAATATAACTTTACCAGACTGCCCTGAGCACATGATATCAAAGCCTTTTTGGAACTCATCAATCGGAAATTGGTGAGTAATAATCGGTGATAAGTCTAACCCTGATTGTACTAGGGTCGCCATTTTGTACCATGTTTCGAACATTTCCCGGCCATAGATCCCTTTAATAAACAGCCCCTTGAATATGACTTGGCTCCAATCCGTCGCCATCGAAGCTGGGGGGATCCCTAATAATGCAATTCGCCCACCGTGGTTCATGGTATCTAACATGGTTTGAAAAGCGGCTGGGGCGCCTGAAACCTCTAATGCGACATCAAAGCCTTCTTTCATACCAAGTTCGTTCATTACATCTTTTAAATTTTCACGACTGACATTGACCGCTCGTGACACCCCCATTTTTTTCGCTAATTCAAGACGATAGTCATTAACATCTGTGATCACAACATGGCGGGCACCAACGTGTCGGCAAACTGCGGCAGCCATAATACCGATAGGGCCTGCGCCTGAAACCAGAACATCTTCCCCAACCAAATCAAAGGATAGTGCGGTATGAACTGCATTGCCAAAAGGGTCAAAAATAGCGGCAATTTCATCAGGGATATTATCGGGAATTTTAAAGGCATTGAATGCGGGGATAACTAAGTATTCAGCAAAGCAGCCAGTACGGTTGACCCCCACGCCTATAGTATTACGGCAAAGATGGGTACGGCCACCACGACAGTTTCGGCAATGACCACAGGTAATATGCCCCTCACCAGAGACCCGGTCACCAATATTAAAACCTTTCACTTCCTGCCCAATGGCAACAATTTCCCCTATATATTCATGACCGACCACCATAGGGACAGGGATCGTTTTTTGCGACCATTCATCCCAGTTATAGATATGGACATCCGTACCACAAATAGCGGTTTTACGAATTTTTATCATCACATCATTGTGCCCAAGTTCCGGTTTAGGAACATCTGTCATCCATATACCTGGCTCTGTTTTTAATTTGGACAGTGCTTTCATAGACGGCCTTATTATTTGATTATGTTTAGTTTTTTACCTATGCGGGTGAATGCTTCAACGGCGTGTAAAATATCCTCCTTACTATGTGCTGCAGACATTTGGGTACGTATCCTAGCTTGGCCTTGCGGCACAACAGGATAGAAAAAGCCGGTAACATAAATACCTTCATTAAGAAGCTCTTTGGCGAATACTTGGGCTAACTTCGCATCCCCTAACATAACGGGGATAATTGCGTGATCAGCCCCCGCGAGCGTAAAACCAGCCAATGTCATTTTCTCCCTAAATAACATGGCGTTATTCCATAACTTCTCACGTAAATGTTGCCCTTCACTCATCATATCGATGACTTTAATGGATGCAGCAACAATGGCTGGCGCAAGGGAATTGGAAAATAAATACGGGCGAGAACGCTGACGTAACCATTCAACGACCTCTTTTCTCGCAGCGGTATACCCACCAGAGGCTCCCCCCAGTGCTTTTCCTAATGTTCCTGTAATAATATCGACGCGCCCCATAACATTGCAGTACTCATGGCTACCACGGCCATTTTCCCCCACAAAGCCAACTGCGTGAGAATCATCAACCATGACTAAAGCTTGATATTCATCAGCAAGGTCGCAAATTGACTGAAGGTCAGCGATGACACCGTCCATCGAAAATACGCCATCTGTGGCAATTAGAATATGCCGAGCCCCCGCGCTTTTCGCTTCTTCAAGACGTGTTTTTAACTCGGCCATGTTGTTATTACTATAACGGTAACATTTTGCTTTACTTAGCCTGACACCATCAATAATTGAAGCATGATTTAATGCATCTGAAATAATTGCATCTTCAGGCCCTAGTAATGTTTCAAATAACCCACCGTTTGCGTCAAAACAAGAAGAATACAAAATAGCATCTTCCATACCAAGAAAGTCAGCGAGCTTGTGTTCGAGAACCTTATGGCTGTCTTGGGTACCACAAATAAACCGTACAGAAGCCATTCCAAAACCATGGCTATCCATTCCTTGCTTTGCCGCCTCAATCAATGCAGGATGGTTCGCCAGCCCAAGGTAGTTATTTGCGCAAAAGTTAATCACTCGCTGGCCGCCGATAATTTCAATGTCAGCATCTTGTGAAGTGGTAATGATGCGTTCATTTTTAAATAACCCATCCGCTTCAATTTGCACCAATTGGTCTTGGATCTGCTGGTAAAATTTATCTGACATGATTTGTTCCTGTATAATGACTATTAATAGAGTTTAATAATAGTCTCTGTTGGTAGCGACATTCACAGCACAAATAAGTGAAGTTTGTAGGCAAGATCACGATAATGGCCTTGTTCTGATTAACACACTAGTTCAAATCTCTATTAACAATACTGCTGTCGATGGAAAGAGGTGTTATTATAGTCACCCATTGTTATTCTATTTTTTTAACCCATTTGAGGTATATCCAATGATCATAGTCACTGGTGGAGCTGGCTTTATTGGCAGCAATATTATTAGAGCTCTAAACGCAATTGGCCGCACAGATATCCTAGTAGTCGATAATCTGAAAGATGGCACTAAATTTGCCAACCTTGTTGACCTTGATATTGCCGATTACGCAGACAAAGAAGATTTTATTGTTAGTATCATTGCCGGTGATGATTTCGGTGATGTGGACGCGGTATTCCATGAAGGTGCTTGCTCATCAACCACTGAGTGGGATGGCAAATATATGATGGATAATAACTATCAATATTCTAAAGAGTTACTACACTACTGTTTAGAGCGGGAAATTCCCTTCTTATACGCCTCATCAGCGGCGACATATGGCGGCCGTAGCGATAATTTTATCGAAGAGCGCCAATTTGAAAAACCGTTGAATGTATATGGCTATTCAAAATTCCAGTTTGACCAATACGTTCGCGAAATTTTGCCTGAAGCGGGTTCGCAAGTCTGTGGCTTCCGTTATTTCAACGTCTATGGGCCAAATGAAAACCATAAAGGCAGCATGGCAAGCGTTGCTTATCACCTAAATAAGCAAATTAATGAAGGGCAAAGTCCAAAACTGTTCGAAGGTAGCGATGGTTTCCGTCGTGACTTTATTTATGTCGGTGATGTAGCCGCGGTTAACTTGTGGTTCTGGGAAAATAATGTTTCAGGTATTTTTAACTGCGGTACAGGGCGAGCGGAATCTTTCCAAGCCGTTGCTGATGCAGTCACTGAATTCCACAAAGATAAAAATGTCGCTATCGAATATATTGAATTCCCTGAAAAATTAAAAGGCCGCTACCAAAGCTTCACACAAGCTGACCTCACTAAGCTACGTGCCGCCGGCTATACTGCACCATTTAAGACGGTTGCAGAAGGTGTTGCTGAATATATGCAATGGCTAAATAAAGACGCGTAATTATTATTTATGAAAATATTGGTGATCGGCCCTTCTTGGGTAGGGGATATGATGATGTCACAGAGCCTTTATCGCACAATAAAGGCGTTACAGCCCCATGCGCAGATTGATGTGATGGCGCCACAATGGTGTCGCCCTTTACTTGCCAAAATGCCCGAAGTCAGTAACGCAATTCCTATGCCGCTAGGCCATGGGGTACTTGAAATTGGTGAACGTCGTCGATTAGGCAAAAGTTTGCAAGCAAATGGCTATGATCAAGCTATTGTGTTACCCAATTCTTTGAAGTCTGCATTTGTGCCTTTCTTTGCAAGAATCCCCAAAAGAACCGGGTGGCGGGGAGAAATGCGCTATGGTCTACTCAATGATATTCGCCCACTAAATAAAGACGCTTTTCCTTTAATGGTGCAGCGATATGTTGCTCTAGCTTATGATAAGCAAACTATTCAATCAGCTTCCGATATTCCGACACCAATTTTACCGCCTAAACTGGTGACAGTGCCGCAAGAAGTCACTGAAACCCTGCAAACTTTTGGGGTTGATGGTTCTCGCCCTATTATTGGTTTTTGCCCTGGTGCAGAGTTCGGGCCAGCCAAACGTTGGCCTCACTATCACTACGCTTCTCTCGCTCAAACATTAATAAGCGAAAAAGGCTATCAGGTGCTGCTATTTGGTTCACAAAAAGACCACGAAGCCGGTGAAGCCATTCGTTTAGAGCTGACTGATGATGCAAAATTACATTGCCATAATTTTTCAGGAAAAACATCTTTAGAACAAGCTGTGAATCTGATCGATGCCTGTACCGCCGTTGTCAGTAATGACTCTGGTTTGATGCATGTCGCAGCAGCGCTAGGTAAACCTCTTATCGCCTTATATGGCCCAAGTAGCCCTGATTTCACCCCGCCATTATCAGATAAAGCAGAAGTGATCCGCCTAATTACGGGGTATCACAAAGTGCGTAAAGGTGACGGTGAAAGTGGTTATCACCAAAGTTTGATTGATATCCAACCTCAATTAGTTATCGATGCATTAGCTCGGTTAAATATAGGTATTGAATAATGAGAGTATTATTAGTCAAGACATCTTCAATGGGAGATGTTTTACACTCATTACCAGCACTGACCGATGCACAACAAGCCATACCCGGTATCCAATTCGATTGGGTCGTTGAGGAAGGCTTCGCGCAAATTCCGACATGGCACAGTGCCGTTAACCAAGTGATCCCTGTGGCCATTCGCCGCTGGCGAAAAAATTGGTTTTCTGCACCGATCAGGGCCGAACGCGCAGAATTTCGCAAGAAATTACAAGCAACACAGTATGACGCCATCATTGATGCTCAAGGGTTATTAAAGAGCGCTTTTCTTGTCACCCGTTTAGCAAAAGGTGACAAGCATGGGTACGACCGCCATAGTATTCGCGAGCCGTTAGCCAGTTGGTTCTATGACCACCGTTATGCAATTAGTAAACAACAACATGCTGTCGAACGCATCCGCCAACTGTTTGCCAAAAGCCTTAGCTATGATTGCCCAACACAGCAAGGGGATTACGCCATTGCACGCCATTTTTTGCAATCATCTGAAGATGGGCAAAGCCCTTACGTCGTCTTTTTGCATTCAACAACCCGCGATGATAAACACTGGCCAGAAGAAAACTGGCGAGAACTCATTAGCTTAATGGCGAATAGTGGTATTCAAATTAAACTGCCGTGGGGTGCGCCTCATGAGCAACAACGTGCAGAGCGGTTAGCGAAAGGCTTTGATTTTGTCGAGGTATTGCCAAAACTGACTTTAGCTGAGGTTGCACAACAAATTGCTAATGCTAAAGCAGTGGTTTCTGTCGATACTGGGCTTAGCCATTTGACTGCTGCGCTTGATAAACCCAATTTCACCCTGTTTGGGCCCACTGACCCAGGGTTGATAGGGGGATATGGGCAAGGGCAGAATACCATTAAGCCTCCTGAAAATACGATGGCGAGTATTCAAGCTCTTGATGTTTATCGGCAACTAGCCCGATATCTCTAATCAAAGTCATAACTAAATTGATAAAAAGCGGTCAACCGACCGCTTAATGACATAAATTTAAACCCTTTTATTTCTTTTGTTCCGGCGCAATAAACCCAAAGCACATAGTTTCAGGTGCGGCATCCGGTTCAGAACGGTAAATCACATCTTCTTTTTCTATCGTAAATTGCGGCCAAAACTTACGTACTTTAGCAAAGTTCTCATGGGCACAATCATCATATTTTTTGCCGAGTAGCAATGCACCATGCTGGCGAATTTCCGCTTCGGTAATATCACGATTATATACATTTGGTGGCATATGTTTTTCCATCGACCAAGGTTGGATCACATGCGGTCTATCTTTTGCGTAAATGATAAACCATTGATACTGGTTATCTTCCCCACCAACATATTTAACTGGCGTACCATATCGCTGATACCAACGTTGCTCACCTTCTGCAATCAGGTCTTTGACACCAATAAATTTTTGCCCTGCTCCACGGATGTTTGCCGCTTGCACCGTGATATACCCGACTAACACTAAAGCACCAAAAACGGCAAAGCCCACTAATGATTTTTTAAAGATTTTTTTCGGCAGCACCGTGATCGAACCAACAAATAACGGTGCGCAAACGGCCATAAATGGTTGTAACCATTCGGTGATCCGACCGCCATCATGGAATGAAAACCAGCCATAAATCACAATAAGTGGAAATAAGATAATAAAATTAGCCATTCTATTGGCAATAGGTTTCGGCCAGCCTAACTTACCGCCACCACGATAAACGATCACAGCAGCAATGATTAGTGGGTAAAAAACACTAAGCGCAGCTTGAGTTGTATGCAAATTGAAACCAGGGTCAATTTGCGAATCAACCCATTTAAACGCAGAAAAATCACTCGCCATTAACCAAAAGAAATTCGGTAATACCAGCCCAAACCAAAGGGCAATTGCGAGATAAAACACGGGGTGGCGATAACTTTGGCGAACCTGCTTTACAAATAGTGTTAACAAGAAAACAGAGCCAACTAAAGCTAAAGTTGAGTATTTCCCCATCGTGGCCAACCCTGCAAACAAGGCAAAAGGTAGCCACCATGCAGGGTTGTCATCTACAGCGCGTAGAAAGAAGTAAATAGTCCATGGCCATAAAGTCACTAAAATATAGTTATCATTATATGGGATGATATCGAAATTAATTACACCTGATAAATTTAACATCAGCATCGCAAACCAAGCTAGGTCACGACGCCCTGTTAAATGAAAAGCGAGTTTCCACACACCAAGCAAACCAAATGCAATACCCGCAAAATGGATAAAATACCAATAGAAGCTATATGATATCCCTAAATAAATTGCAGGCCACATCAATACCCCAACAAACCATGGGTTTTTAGGGGAGCCCCATTCGCCATTCATTCCCCAATTCACTGCTTCTACAGTGTCATAAGGTACCGTTGGGTCAAAATAGAAACTCGCTAAGATCCAAGCGATAGCGTAGCCTATAACCCATAGATAGACATATTTATTTGATATTGATTGATTGATAGCAGGCATATAGTCTTAAAAGATAAGAAAAAATTTCAACATTCCATTTGGGCGCGACTTCAAGTGCAATAAACCAAACTAGAACGGCTCAATAATAAACGGTGCAGTCTACTATAGTTTAGGAATAATACTAAGGTATGCCATGAAATATTCACAGTTTATTGCTGTAATGTTCAAGTTTCTACTCAAGAAAAGACTTTATTGACGACTATTGTTCTTTCGGAGGCAAATAAGGTTGCAGTAATTTCAAGAGGCGCTGTAAGGCCCCTTGATTTTCATGCAGCACTTCTGCAGCATGTCGACCATAATATAACCGGTAATCTTCATCAGAAAGCAAACTGGTCACGGCTTGAACCATCGATTCACTATCTGTTACCGTAATTAAACCATCTGCTTGTTTTAATTTCCCACAGATATCTTTGAAATTGAACGTATGAGGCCCCATTAAAACAGGTAAAGCATGAGCAGCGGCTTCAAGAGGGTTATGCCCCCCTGTTTCAACTAAACTTCCCCCAACAAATGCAATATCCGCAATACCGTATAGCAGCATTAACTCCCCCATCGTATCGCCAATAACCACTTGTATATCAGATGTTGGGACAGTATTGGCACTACGGCGAATAAATGTTAAACCTGCTTTTTGAGTGAGTTCCTCTGCTTTGGCAAAACGTTCAGGATGACGAGGAACCAAAATTAATAGTAAGTCAGGAAAGCGTGCTAACAATTTTTGATGTGTTTCTAATACAATTGCTTCTTCACCTTCGTGTGTACTCGTAGCAATCCAAACAGGGCGGTGAGCAGCCCATTGCCTACGCAATGTTATTGCCCTAACAGCCAATTCAGGTGTCACAGAAATATCGAACTTTAAGCTCCCCGTCACATTCAATTGCATTCGCCTTAACCCAAGTTGAACAAAGCGCTCGCCATCCTCCTGGTGCTGGGCAGCAACTATCGTGACATTACGCAGCATCCGTTTTACAAAATTGCCGAGCTTTTGATACCCCCGAGCGGAACGCTCAGATAACCGTGCATTAGCAATAACCAAAGGAATTTTACGTTTATGGAGCTGATTTATCATGTTTGGCCATAACTCAGTTTCCATGATAATCACAAGTTTAGGGTCTACTTGTTTAAGAAAACGGCGCATTGAACCGGGAAGGTCATAAGGCAAGTAAACGTGGTCAACATCATCACCAAAAGCAGAAAGTACACGCTCAGAGCCAGTTGGCGTCATCGTCGTCACAGTAATTGGTAATGAGGGATAGTGATGGCGAAGTGCGCGAACAAGAGGAACCGCCGCGAGAGTCTCCCCAACAGAGACTGAATGGAGCAAAATACCTTGAGGCCTTACTTTCCCCGCGCAAAAACCATAGCGCTCGCCCCACCGTTTACGATACGCAGGCGCTTTACGGCTGCGCAGCAATAGGCGAACCCATATAAATGGCTGGATAAGATAAAGAAGTACCTGATATAAACGCAGCAATAACATTCGTTCTGATTCACTTACCAAAATTGGCGCTATCTTAGCATAAAGCTCAAATAAAAGTGTGCAGAATATGCACCTAAAAATGATAACAGACCACTATCTACAGTTGCAACCATGCCAGATAGCCGATAATGTTAATTACTATCAACGCTTATTCATGCTGTTTTTTCGAATAAGTAATAGCAAACAAAGAGATACTATCGCCATGAAACACAAGGCTATTTACCCTGGTACGTTTGACCCGGTTACATCTGGACATGTTGATATTGTTACTCGTGCAGCAGCAATGTTTGACCATGTCCTACTCGCTATTGCTAATAGCCAACGAAAGAACCCGATGTTCTCCCTTGATGAACGTGTTGCTCTTGCTAAAGAAGTCACTTCTCATCTTAATAATGTAGAAGTCGTTGGTTTTTCTGAACTAATGGCAAATTTTGCACAAAAGAATGGGGCCAATATTCTCATTCGGGGTGTTCGCTCGGTCGCCGATTTTGAGTATGAGTGGCAACTGGCAAATATGAACCGCCACTTTGTGCCGGATTTAGAAACCGTATTTTTATTACCATCACAAAGTTTATCCTTTGTTTCTTCATCTTTAATAAAGGATGTTGCACTTCATGATGGTGATATTTCTTCTTTCTTGCCCCCAGTCGTTGCTGAGGCAATGTTAAAGAAGCTCAATAAAAAATAGTAAGTACCTACTACTTTTGGCATTGCGGGCAAAAAAAGGTGCTACGTTGGCCCTGTTTAATACTTTCAATTGGTGTTCCACACATTGAACAGGGTTCGCCTTTTTTGCCATACACGAACAGCTCTTGAGCAAAGTAGCCCGGCTTACCATCCGACTGCAAAAAATCTTTCAACGTTGTGCCACCTTGTTCGATAGAGCGCTGTAAAACTTTTTTAATTTGTTGAACTAATTCAGTAACCTCTTCCAAAGTTAGTGTATTGGTAATTTTTTCGGGTGAGATTTTTGCCGCAAATAAGGCTTCATTAGCATAAATATTACCAACACCAACTACAACTTTGTTATCCATTAACCAAGGCTTGATAGCGACTTTCTTTTTTTGAGCTAATTCATAAAGATAGTGAGGATTAAAAGCATCAGATAGCGGTTCAGGACCTAAATGCGCAAGTATAGAGCTGGTTTCTAAGTCATCACACCAAAGCCAAGCACCGAAACGACGAGGGTCGGTATAGCGAAGTACTTTGCCATCACGCATAATGAGGTCTACATGGTCATGTTTTTCTTCAGGTAATTCTTCCGTTAAAATTCGGACACTACCAGACATACCAAGATGTACAATAATCCACCCTGTTTGCAATTCAATCAGCAAATACTTAGCGCGACGTTGAACACTCAAAACCGCTTCATCTGATAAACTTTTAATTTGTTCACTAACTGGCCAACGTAAACGACCGTTACGTACAATGGCATAAGAGATTGTATTACCAACCAAATGGGGTTCGATACCACGACGGCTTGTTTCGACTTCTGGTAGTTCTGGCATAACACCCTCATAGTTTTCTGAATATCTAAATTAATTTCTTGCTTTTCTGTTTATATAACATAGGTTATCCTAATACAGTAGCCTAGCTTATATAATAATTATAGAGTCAATATTTTTATGAAAAAATTTTTTTTGGAAAGCAAAAAGATACAGCAATCAATACATAAATATTCACCTACTATAATATTTATTCTTTGCATTATATCTATAATATTACTTCCCTATAAGCCAAATATCACTAGTAAAATATTTAATCTAACAGGAATTATATCAATAATTATAGCATTGATATATCCGAAATATTATTTACGTAGTAATATTTTAATAATATCAGTCCCATTATTCCTAATAGGACTGTCTAATTTAGCTTGGGTTGAGTTATATAAAACAGATGATTCCATCTACAAAAATGTATATTACGGTTATTTCCAAATGGGCAAAATAGCTATTTTTTGTAGTTTTATTCTTTTGTTTACAAATAAACAAAAAAAATCAATTATTATAAATAAGCTATATGTTTTTTCTGCTTTTATTATCCAAATAGGCATTTTTTCTTATGCCATTTATCAAGCTTTCTACCTACACTATCCACGCGTTGAATTATCTTTTAGTAATGCATCTAATGCAACTGGTGCAGCATATTCTATTATATTTTTATCAATCTATACGCAAGCCGTATTTCTACAATCAAAATTAAAGTTTAATTATAGTTTTTACTTTTTATCACTAGTATTGACTTACCTGATTATTATTTTAACCGAAACTAGAGCAGGCATACTCCTATATCCTTTTGTCTCAATTTTAATCTTTATTCTTTATAGTAATAAAGTTAAAACTGTCAATAAAAAGAAATTTGTGCTCCCTTTTTTGATAATCTTATCCTGTATTCTGGTTTTTAAAGATACTATTTCCAGTAGAATGACTCAAGCTAGTCATGAAATTGTGCTATATATAGAAGAAGGTAAAAAATCTTCAGTCGGTGATCGACTAGCAATGATCAAAGCAGGCATTTATTCTTCAAGTGATAATTTATTTTGGCAATCCGCAGAGGAACGTAATAGTAAAATAATTACACTTGCTAAAGCCGATAAAAGCCTGCAAGGAGCCAGAAATCATTTTCATGCACATTTGCATAATGACCTAATTGAAACATTATCAACAAAAGGCTGGGTTAATGGCATACTATTAACTTTGGCATTCTATTTTGCTATCATTTTCTATGCGCTTAAGTATAGTAAAAATCCTTTTTTATTAGGTTTTTCAATTAGCTTAATCATTTTAGGCTTTAGTGATACATTAATTATATCGACTCAGGTTTCTTTATCTTGGTGCCTAGCACTTATTCTAATTTTGAGTTATCAATATAATCAACAGACTGCTATAAATGAGACCTAACTTTTTTAAAGTTAAACAATCTAATTATTTTCCAAAGAGTGATGTTATTTAACTTGAATACCATCATTCTTTTTTTGTATTTAACTGGTAGTTCCTCTGCTTGGATATATTCCTGTGAATCCAAAAAATTTGCATCACATAGCTCTTTCAATAAGCTGTATTTTTTACTTAAAAACAACTTCCATAAGTATCTAATTTTTCTATTAGTAACCATATTACTCAGCTTATTAAAAACTTCGTCTTTGTCTTCACCTTCATAAATTTTTTTTATTTCTTTGCTAAGGGTCTGCATAGCGTAGATATCATGAAGATAATCATCATTGTCCCATATTGAAGTCGTTAATGAATCTTTCCTGTAATTATGGTGATATAAATAGTCTAGGCTCATTTTGCATTCCGCTAATGCTAGCAATTGACAAATAAATAAAATATCCTCGCCAAAGAATAGTTTTTCATTGAAGAATATATTATTTTCATCAAGAAATGATTTCTTTATTAACATTGAACCTATATGAAAAGAGATATCTTCAGATAAATATCTGAGTAACAATTGAGTATCATAATACGATTTAGGTTGTTTATCTATATTGTTCACATAATGCTTATAATACCCACAAAGCTGTACATCAACCTTGTTTTCCTTCATTTCCTTAATCAGAATAGATAAAAAACTAGGTTCAAACTGGTCATCACTATCTAAAAAACAAATAAATTCACCTTGAGCATTCTGAATACCGATATTTCTTGCTTTTGAAACACCACCATTTGGAACTGAGATAATTTTAATCACTTGATTAATACCAAAATAGTGATTAATAATTCTCACGGTATCATCCGTTGAGCCATCATCAACAATGATAATTTCCACATGACAATCATCAGGAATGATAATAGAATTAATAGTATCTAAGATAAAATCACTGGAATTGTATACAGGTATAATGATAGTTACTAAAGGTTCACTTCTAGCTGCGTCATTTTTCATAAGAAAAGATTGATTATTCATTAAGTTTCCCAGTAAAATACCATGAGTGTTCCAAAAAAATACTACTTGTACTTTCTACCATCTTCTCAATTATAGCCACTAAAATATACTAAATTAGTATAAATAAAGCCATAATATTAAATAATTTTAGTCGTTATCTTAAAACCTTAGACATACAGCCATGATAAACAAATTTGATATAAAAAAAATATTTTTTAGTATATTTGCACTAATAATCTTAATCATTTTTTCTAAAATGATGTTAAAAGGCTCAGGGATTTCACACCCAAGTATTAGAGATATAACGTTAATATGTCTATTTTTTATTATATTAAGCTCATCAAAAAAAGCATACTGGGTCGTCGGTTCTATCATTATAACTGTATATGCTTTATATACCCCTATAGGACTCACATTTGGCTCTCCTACCTATCAATATCTCGCTTCTATAGTCGCTACCGATGCTTTAGAAACATTCGAATTCTTCACTCAAATACCATTAAAGAACTACTTATCAAGTCTAGTTATTCTTATAGGCTTCATTATATTTAAAAAAATAATTAGTGCTAAAGATATTAAATTTTATAAAAATAAGTCGCTAATTATATGTCTAGTTATGATTTCGTTAATTGACCAAGCTCCTTTTAAAATATTTAACAATGGTTATCAATCAATTAATAGCTTACAAAAAGAGCTCGAAACCTTAAGCCCATACACTAAAAAAAGCAACTGGAGTACACCTATTCTCAATAATGATACAACATCTTATGATGACTATGTATTGATTATCGGTGAGAGTGTCAGAAGGGACTACATGGGAATTTATGGTTACCCAATCAATAATACACCGTTTTTATCTCGTGTAAACGCAACTATTATTGATGGTTTAACAGCCCCAGGAGTCAATACAATATCATCTCTACGGCTCATGCTAACATACCCTTATAAGGATAACTGGACACCGAATTACGGATTAAATTTCATTGACCTAGCAAAGTCTGCAGGTTTTAAAACATTCTGGCTTTCAAATCAGGGTTTTATCGGTGAATACGACACACCAATTAGCTTTATTGCTGCTAGAAGTGATGTTAAAAAATTCATTAAAATTGGTGCTTATAATTCTGATAATTCAAGTGATTTTAAGCTAGTAGATTATTTTAAGACAGAACTACATTTAAAAACTGATAAAAAGCAAAAACGGTTATTTATCATTCATCTATATGGCTCACATCCCGATACCTGTGCCAGAATTGAAGATTATGAAAATAAATATATTACAAAAGATGAAAAATATAAAAATATTTCTTGTTATGTTGCAAGTATCGAAAAAACAGATAAGTTAATTAATGAAATATATGATACCTTGCGTACCCAAGAAAGAAAAAATGGACGTACATTTTCTATTTTATATTTCTCTGACCATGGTTTATCTCATAGTATAGTTGATAATAAATTCAAGATGAGCTTAAGCCATTCATCAACTAAAATATTAGATATTCCATTAATAAGAATATCTTCTGATGATATGCTAAAAAAATATATTAAAGTACAAAAGTCAGGTTTATCCTTTACTGAAGGCCTAGCTAACTGGTTAGGAATCAACACCCCCCAATTAGATAAAAACTATAGCTTATTTTCATCAAAAAATGATGAGAACTATAATCCAAGAGAAAAATATAAACAATTACGGCAAGACAATGATGAGGTTATTAATATTCAGGGTAAATAACTTAAACTAAAAAAAGGGAGCCGCTAATTAATACTGTGCTCCCTGTCATTTTTATTTAAATAATTTGTATTTAACTAAGCTAGTTATACCCGTAATGAATTTACTCTGATGAAATTCATGCTTATACCTTTCTTGATATTCAGCTTTTTTCTTAGCTTGAATTAATTGACAATTTTTCCAAGGGGAACTATCAAAGGCGATCTTAAATGTCTCACTCGAAGGATATCCTACCCCCCAATAATGCCAAGGTTTAGTTGCTCCAGTATAGTGAATTAACTTAGTAGAGTCTGTAATATAGTCTCTATAATTGATTCCTTCCAATTCATTTTTTAGCGTATAGATGCAATTATAATCTCTTGATAGGTAAATATTGTTGCCATTGAACAAAATATTTAGCGCATCTTGGTCTAAATATTTCAATGGTTTTCCTGTATGATTTTCTGTAATTAACTTAAACGCGACCTCAGTAAAATTTTTACTCTTCCATTTTTTTAAATTTAGAAAAATAACACCTGCATTGAAATATTTATCTTTCAGCATCGGAATTTCTAATCGTGATTCACATGAGCTCTGCATATTCGGAACATCAGGAATCACTGCGGCATACGTATCTTGAAACGCGATTTCTGTGTAGTGATATAAGCTTCCCTTGCAAAAAACATCAGCATCTAAATAAAGAATTGATGGAAGCGTATTACATAAATGATCAAAAATAAAAAACCTAAAATAAGTCGCATATGACCATACATGTGATGTAGGCAATTTTTTAAGTTTATCCGCATTTAAAATATACACATCAATATTAACATTATCATTAGATGCGAGTTCTTTAAGTTTAATTAAAAAATTATCATCTATGAAATCTGTAAACAAATTAAATTTCAGCTTAAGATCTCTATTATTGATAATAATAGAATTCATTGATATTCCAGAACCAAATAGGAAGCCTTTATCCACGCCATACGCAATGTTCAAATCGGCTTCAAAGCCTTTCGTCCCTAGCTCTATCTTTTCTTTTATTAAATCCACTTAAGCACCTATTATCGTTTTATTTTACTCACAAAGTATTGAATATAAAAAATAAGCCCCTGTAAGTATTTTTTCTGTTTTATCTTATGTTTAGCACAATAGCGCAGATAATTGCTACTACTTGGCTCCATCAACGGAATATCTCGCCATGGTGATGCCATTCTAGCTTTAAGAAATGGCTCTGCTGAAGGGTAACAAGCCCATTCATGCCAAGGCTTTGTCGGCCCAACATAGTGAATAAAAACAGTCTGTTCATTAACAGGATATTCAAATTTATCTTTAAGCTCATAGTTCAAACTAAACTGAGTATTAAAAATACTTTTAATGTAAACAACCTTACCCATTAATAATATATTGAGTACATCCTGATCTGGGTAACTCAGCTTAGCAGAAATAGAATGATTCATCAGTAAATCAACTGCATTTTTAGTCACATGCTGCTCGTGCCAAACGACCAAGTTGATATACATCACTCCACTATTAAAGTAGCCAGCAGAAATCTCTGGGAAGCCTAAATTGTTAGCTCTATTTTTCCACCAACTTGCATCACGCTCAGCAACAACAGCAGCAACCTTACCATCTAACATTTCATGGATTAAGTCATCGATTTTTCTGTGACAAATAATATCCGCATCAAGATATAGCAAATAGTTAATTTTATTTTTAAAGTATTCTGCAATAATAAATCTAAAATAGATAGCATGAGTCCAATTTTTTGTTGTAGGTAAGTTACTTAGAATTGTTGCATCGATAAAATACAAAATAATTCTTGTATTATACTGAGAGCAAATTTCACGGAACTTTTTAATATCCGCATCTTTCATTAAATTATCAATAAATACGTGAAAAATAAATTTTTTATCTAAGTTATTAATTAATAGAGAAACTATAGAAACACCACAGCCATATAAAAAATTATTATCTATGCCATAAGCAACGTGGATAGCATTATATTCATCTTCATCTATATACCCAATAGATATTTTATTTTTTATCATTCTATCAAATTCAATATTCATCATATCTATCCACTTGTATTTCTAATTTCTACAAACCACGTTTCTGTGTTCTTATTCTGATCTTTTCCGCTTTACTAACGACTTTACTTATTAACACTCTTTCCCGCTGCAAAATTGTTCTTAGCGGCAACTCAAAGTATACCTTCATAAACCGAAAAATATCACGCTGAGTTAGCCCAATGTTCAATGAAGAATAATATAACCCAATTAAATCTTTATTGCGCCAACGAATGGGAACCGAATTTCTAAGTTGTGCACGATGTAAGTCAATAACGGATATTTTTAAATCGTCTTCATTGCCCGTAAAAGGTAAATGAAGTAAAAAATGGCAAATATAGCAATCTCGGTGGTTAATACCTGCCGCGTGCATCTTACGTACCATGTCCGCAACCCGACGAATAATCATTTGCTTGGTACGAAATGCCGGAGGCTCATCTAGCCAATTTGCACAATAATCCTCTAAACTCACCGTCGGGGTCAAATCTTCAGTGATAATAAATGAATGTCGGCGAAGAGGGTTAAGCCCTTTTTGCCCGAATGCCCGCCCATTCATAGTATCAACGCCCACTTTAGTAAGTTGATGGATAGCATTCCATTCTCTATCAGCCCCTAAAACAGGTAAACGGAAAGAAAATAGATTTTTTAAAACTTCTTTTAGTGTTGTGCCATAGTGGATCTTTATAAAATAGCTTCGCCCTTCAATTTCAAAACGTAATGTTTTACGCGACTCTAATGCACGGAAGACTTCACCATGTAATTTATCGCTTTCAACAAATGGATCTTTATTTTTCCATAATTCACTGAAAGGCGTTTTTAATTCAATCATTTGAGCACCCTAAAATAATATCCGCAGCCTTTTCTGGTAGGCTATACAAATCTTCTGTATCTGCAAAATACTGTGCATTTCGAGCCCATTGTACAAGCTGAACAGAATTTTTTAGGCTATTTTCTAATGCTAAGTTTAAAGCTGATTGCTCAAATGGTTCTTTGATAACCATACCGCATTGGGCTTGTTCAATAAATGAAGCGTAACCACATACTTCCGTCACTATAATAGGTAATCCTGCAGTAATAGCTTCTAATAACACAATACCTGCTGCTTCTTGATAAGCTGGATGCATTAATATATCGGCAGCTGCCATTAATTCGGCAATATCATTACGACCACTAAAGAAAGAAACTTGCTGCCCAATCCCAAGTGTTTCAGCTAAACGTTGGTATTTTGCTGGTTTATCTTGCCCAACCACCATCAGCAGCGTATTTTTTTTAATATCTTCAGGGAGCGCAGCAACCGCTTTTAATGTTCTATCAACACCTTTACGCCTAAAATCAGAACCCACTTGCAACAATAAAAATGCAGATTCTGGTATTTGATTTTTTTGGCGATAGACCTGTTTCGCATTCGGTATTTGCTGGTCGTATTTTATACTTTTAGCAATACCTGGAGGAAGCATATGGAAACGTTGGTTCTCTGTCCCATAATGCGTTTTAAAATGGCTAATTTGATGTGGCGTTAACATCAATAATTGGGTGGGCTTACCCACTGCAAAAACAGCTTTTTCAAATGCTGCGTAATGCTTATAACGCGGGGTTAGCTTATAAAAGAAACCTTTTTCTTCCTCAACTTTTTGGGCATAGCACACATCAGCAGCGTAATAGATATCTAAGCCCGGCATTTTATTAAAACCGACAATACGGTCTACTGGATGATGCTGCAAATGGTCTAAAACCCAATGGCAATATTGAGTATTACGGCCATGATTCGTGTTTGATGTCACCGGTACAATGATAATTTCAAAGCCATCAGGCTGATCACCGTCCCATGATTGGGTATACACTCGAACATGGTGACCACGTGACTGGCATTCAGTAGCAATACGCAGAAAATCCCGCTGTAGACCACCATACGGGAAATATTTATATAAGCAGAATGCCACATTCATATTAATACCTTTTCATCATGGAGCGGATATTCATGGGTAACATTTTTTCTGTTGCGTTAATTACATCTAACGCTGGAATAATGGATAAATACTTTTTATTGCGGTCTAGCTCATCTCTGGGTGGCATCGATTCATAGTCACCGGCCCAGAATTGAACAACATTATCACTCCAAGGGCGCCAAAAAATATGATTTGTCGCGCCAAAAAGGCACACGATAGGTGTGTTTACCGCTGCAGCAATATGCATTGGCGCAGAATCCACACCAATAAATAAAGCGGCATGAGCAATAAGAGCCCCTAACTCAGGGAACGTTGTTTTCCCCGCAAGCTCAGTAACAGGTTTTGTATTACAGCCATCTGCAATCTGATTAATACATTCAAGGTCTTCTTTACTCGGCCCTGAAGTCAAAACAACTTGGTAACCACGAGACTGCAGTGCATCAATGACCGCTGAGAACTTTTCATTATCCCAACACTTAAAAAGTTGACGGGCTGTTGGTTGGATAACCACATAGCTACTATGGACGCCTAAGCTTAATAACTTTTCGTCAATATTTTTCCAATCTTGCGCCGAGTATGACATCGTTAGATGCGTTTTTAATTCTTTTATTTCTAACGGCTTAAGTACGGATAAATTATTTACAACAACATGTTCCCCTTCAGGTGGGGTCAAATGAGTAAAACTGTTACGCCAATATTGAGAATCTCGATGAGTAAATTGATGAGAGATTTTCATTTCAGCAGGGATAGCCCTAACCAATAAGCTAACCAACCACTGATCAGCTAAATTAACAACTAAATCGTATTTATTTTTACGTAGCTTTAGCATTAGCTTGATAAAATTACAGGCTTTACTCAATCCAGAACTTTTTTTACTCGCCATGCCATATAAGGCATTGATTTCAGAGTTTTCAGAGAGGATGGGAATGGTCTCCTGATAAAGCAAAACATCAATTTCTGCATCAGGATATTGGTGTTTTAATGAGCTGATAACAGGTGTAGTCAGCAGCATGTCCCCATGAAACCTCATCTTGATCACAAGAATTTTTTTAAACTGTTTTTTCACCAGGCACTCTTAATCAGGTCTATATTATGTGTAAAAGACGATAGATATTTGACAACGAATATCATTATTAATTCAATAATTACTAGCTATGTTACTACTTTCAGAATAATGGTCATAGCCTCGAATGCGCATATCCGTAACTAACCAATTTTTAAGCAAAAAAAAACTCAGCCGAAGCTGAGTTTTTAACGCAGATAGCAAAATTACTTGATTTTTGCTTCTTTGTAGATCACATGCTTACGAACAACTGGATCGAATTTTTTCATTTCCAGTTTTTCTGGCATTGTGCGCTTGTTCTTCGTAGTGGTATAGAAATGACCTGTACCTTCAGAAGAGACCAGCTTGATTTTCTCGCGAATACCTTTAGCCATTTTTTAGCTCCTTAGTACTTCTCACCACGGGCACGCAGTTCAGCAAGAACCGCATCAATTCCCTTTTTATCGATCACACGCATACCTTTAGCAGATACACGCAGTGTTACGAAACGTTTCTCAGACTCAACCCAGAAACGGTGAGAGTGCAGGTTTGGCAAAAAACGACGTTTGGTCGCGTTTAATGCGTGTGAACGGTTGTTACCGCTCATTGGACGCTTGCCAGTAACTTGGCAGACTCGTGACATGTCTATTCTCCAAAAATCTAATCAGCTCGAGCTTTTTTGTTCTGGGTATGGCCGCCTCGTCAGGCTTAGGAGCCCATCTCAGCAAACTTTCATTGACTGAAAAAACCGTTTATACCTGAGTAAAAAATTTACTGAGATAGGCCCTTCTCGCCAAACCCAAGATCCTTAAAGGTGGCGTAGTATACGCTTTCAATCGATTTCACTCAAGCCCAACACAACGAAAGTTGTCATTTTTTAGGCAAAAAAATAATTTTATAGCCATCCCCGCTCTACAAATGAGACGCATTGTTTGTGCCCGACTACAAAATGGTCAAGTAATTTCACGCCCATAAGAGAGCAAGCTTGTTGAATTTGTTCAGTAACTTGTTTATCAGCCATACTCGGTTCAGGATTACCCGAAGGATGGTTATGAGCCAGTATAATTGCGCTAGCATTCATTTTAATAGCAAAGCGAATAATTTCCCTCGGATGTACCTCAACTCTATTTAATGTGCCTTTAAACATTTCTTCATGGCAAATAATTTGATTTTGATTATTTAAAAACAAAACAATAAAAACCTCACGCTCCCGGCCCGCAAACAAATCTAACAACTTTGACTTCAATAATTCAGGCCCGCTCATTACATCTTCATGTAAAAATTGCTCAGAAAAAAAACGACGAGCCAATTCACTTATGGCTTGTAACTGTGTAAATTTACAGTTCCCCATACCTTTACACTGCATCAACTTTTCGTAATCAGCTTGGATGAGTAAATATAAGGAACCAAATTCTTTGATCATACGTTTGGCTAACTGTAAAACGGGTTCCCCTTGGCTTCCTGTTCGCAAGAAAATCGCTAATAGTTCCGCATCCGATAATGAGGCGGCCCCGTATGCAAGTAGTTTTTCCCTCGGTGGTAACTCCTGATGTTCTCTCATCCCTTTATTCCTTCGCCCCAAAACCCTTTTCGAACCTTTTTATATAGCTTAGAAAACGTTAACAAGCCTGCCTATCCGTGTTTGAGTAACGCTTCGCAAAAATAACAATCTGATGTCAAATCGAGCGCGCCACCTAAACTGATGATGTGGTAATATGCCTTCCACATTGAGCGAATCGGATAAAAATAATGAATCAGCTATCACTATTAGGTAAGCAGGTAGTTATTGGGATCAGCGGGGGCATCGCTGCCTATAAAATCCCTGAGCTGACACGTCGCTTGCGTGATCAAGGTGCAGTAGTGCGAGTCGTCATGACTCAGGGCGCAAAGGCCTTTATTACCCCTTTAACTTTGCAAGCTGTTTCAGGGCATCCTGTTTCTGATGACCTGTTAGACCCAGCAGCAGAGGCCGCAATGGGTCACATTGAATTGGCTAAATGGGCTGATATAATTATTTTAGCACCAGCAACTGCGGATTTAATTGCTAAACTTAGTGCTGGAATGGCAAATGACTTACTAACGACGGTCTGTCTCGCCTCTTCAGCTCCTATTGCCGTTGTGCCAGCCATGAATCAACAAATGTATCGGGCGAGCGCCACACAAGACAATTTAATCAGATTGCAACAACGCCAATGTATGATTTGGGGGCCGGATGACGGTAACCAAGCTTGTGGTGATATTGGCCCAGGCCGTATGCTTGACCCATTAGCAATCGTTCGTCTCGCAGCTGAACATTTCAACCCTAAGCTTGACTTACAAGGCATTAAATTGATGATTACCGCGGGCCCAACACGTGAAGCATTGGACCCTGTTCGTTTTATCAGTAATCACAGTTCAGGGAAAATGGGGTTTGCTATTGCACAAGCAGCTAGTCAACGTGGTGCCGAAGTGACATTAATTGCAGGCCCTGTAAACCTTGAAACTCCAACAGGGGTTAATCGAATCGACGTCATTAGTGGTTTAGATATGTATGATAAAGTGCATCAAACCATTGCTGAACAAAATATTTTTATTGGGTGTGCTGCCGTTGCAGATTATCGCGCCAAAACGATCGCCGAAAATAAAATAAAAAAACAAGGCGATGAAGTTATGATTACACTGGTCAAAAACCCAGATATCGTAGCGAGTGTGGGCAACCTGAAACAAAACAGGCCCTATGTTGTTGGGTTTGCAGCAGAAACCCAAAATGTGGAAGAATATGCACGCCAAAAACGGCAACAAAAACAATTAGATTTAATTTGTGCCAATGATGTATCCCTTGCGGATAACGGGTTTAATAGCGATAACAATGCATTACACCTTTTTGATAGCAATGGTGATACTCGTTTGCCTCATTGCAGTAAAACTGAATTAAGCCACTACTTACTTGACGAGATACTTCAACGTTATGAAAAAAATTGACCTAAAAATTCTTGATAGCCGTATCGGTACTGAATTTCCTCTGCCGACCTATGCAACTACAGGCTCTGCCGGTTTAGATTTACGTGCATGCCTTGACGCACCGATCGACTTAGCACCGGGTCAAACAGAATTGATTTCAACAGGTTTAGCTATTCATATAGCAGATGAAAACCTTGCTGCTGTGATTTTACCTCGTTCAGGCTTAGGCCATAAACACGGGGTAGTACTTGGTAATCTAGTTGGGTTGATTGACTCCGATTACCAAGGGCAGCTTATGGTCTCTGTATGGAACCGTAGCGATAAATCTTTTACAGTTGAACCTGGTGAGCGTATGGCACAAATGGTGTTTGTTCCCGTTGTTCAAGCTGAATTTAATATTGTTGATGATTTTGATGCAACTGAGCGCGGTGCAGGTGGCTTTGGTCATTCTGGCCGTCAATAAATAAAACCCCCTGATGTTTAATATGCTATATAGAACCGGCACTAGGTTCTATATTTATCAATAAAAACAATCAGTCATATAATCAACAACAGGGAAAAGCTCAAAATTGCTTATAAACTCTACATTTTTAAAACCTATTTTGCTGCGTAAGTCTCTTTACTAAAAGCAAAATTTTGGATAGTTTGTTTTGCTGTTTTAGCAGGGGTCTTATTAGACATGGCAGAAAAAGCGACAACAAAAAAACGTAACAGGCGTGATGAGATCTTACAAGCTCTTGCGTTAATGTTAGAAAGTAGTGATGGTAGCCAGCGTATTACAACGGCAAAACTTGCGGCCACCGTTGGTGTGTCAGAAGCTGCGCTATATCGTCATTTTCCAAGTAAAATGAAAATGTTCGATAGCCTCATTGGGTTTATAGAAGACTCACTGGTTTCGCGCATCAATCTGATTTTAAATGATGAAAAAGATACTATTATCAGAATCAAGTTAATATTAGCGCTAGTTCTAGGCTTTTCAGAGAAAAACCCAGGGCTAACGCGTATAATGACTGGTCATGCGTTAATGTTTGAGCAAGATAGGCTACAAGACCGTATTAACCAATTGTTTGAACGTATTGAATCGCAATTACGGCAGGTGTTGAAAGAGAAAAAAATACGTGATGGCCATGGGTTTATCCATGATGAGTCATTACTTGCCTCTCAACTATTAGCCTTTTGTGAAGGTATGCTCTCACGTTTTGTACGCTCTGAATTTCGTTATCGGCCAACGGTGGAGTTCGAAGCACGCTGGCCTTTAATTCTAGCTCAGTTACAATAACCGATTATTTATACTACTCACCCCGCCCGTTATTGGGCGCGGGGATTTTTTTATTCAATTCCGTATTGTTCTCGGTAAGCCTTCATTGCCACTAAATGTTCCTGCATCCCCTCTTTTTCAGAAAGATAGGTAATTAAATCACTCATCGTAATGATTGAATAAACCTTGCAGTGATAATCGCGTTCAACTTCCTGTACCGCTGAAATTTCACTTTTGCCTTTTTCTTGACGGTCAAGGGACAATAAAACACCATTCAACGTCGCTTTATGCTGTTTAATAATTTCCATAGACTCACGGATAGCGGTCCCCGCGGTAATCACATCATCAACGACCACGACTTTTCCCTGTAATGGGCTCCCCACGAGTATGCCCCCTTCGCCATGATCTTTTGCTTCTTTACGATTAAAGCAATATGGCATATCAATATCATGGTGTTCTGCTAGTGCGACTGCGGTTGTCGTTGCGATTGGGATACCTTTATACGCTGGCCCAAAAATGACATCACATTCTATTGCGCTATCTTGTAGCGCTTGCGCATAAAAACGACCGACAAGTGCCAAATCACGTCCCGTATTAAATAGCCCTGCATTAAAAAAATAAGGGCTTTTGCGACCTGATTTCAGCGTAAACTCACCAAATTTAAGCACCTGTTTTTTCATGGCAAGTTCAATAAAATCGCGCTGATAGGCTTTCATTGGTCATTCTCCTCATGGATTACTGTTTAATATCTGACAAAACGAATTAGAGACTATTTGTTATAAGTACCGTACTTAAAAACAAGGGTCGATCTCTAAGCATAAAAAAGGCGACTATTTAGCCGCCTAACGAATCATTAACTTATTTCAGCGCTTCTCGCTGAGCTTCAAAAATCGTTTCTAAGCCCGTTTTAGCAAGTGCTAATAATGCGAGTAACTCCTCATGGCTGAACGGTTCACCTTCTGCGGTGCCTTGTACTTCAATCATACGGCCGTCATCCATCATAACAACATTCATATCGGTTTCTGCGGCGGAGTCTTCAACATATTCAAGATCACACAGTGCTTCTTGATTAACAATTCCAACAGAAACTGCTGCAACCATCGATTTTAATGGGCTCTTAGCTAGCTTACCTTGCTCTACCATTTTGTTCAGAGCATCAACTAAAGCAACGCAAGCGCCTGAAATCGCAGCGGTACGAGTACCCCCATCGGCTTGGATCACATCACAATCTAGCGTTATGGTGTATTCGCCTAATTTTTTCAAGTCAACCGCAGCTCGTAAAGAGCGGGCAATTAACCGCTGAATTTCCATCGTGCGGCCTGTTTGTTTTCCTCTCGCCGCTTCTCGTTGATTACGTGAATTAGTTGCTCGCGGTAACATGCCATATTCAGCGGTTACCCAGCCTTGCCCCTGCCCTTTTAAAAAGCGTGGAACGCCTTCTTCAACAGTTGCATTACATAACACCTTAGTGTCGCCAAACTCAATAAGAACAGAGCCTTCTGCATGCTTGGTATAGTTGCGCGTGATATTAATCGGGCGCATTTGGTCTGCTTGTCTATCTGCTGGGCGCATGGTGTTATCTCCATTATCAACTCAAATTGGGACGCATTATACGTCCTTAAAGCGATAATGCCTATCCTGTCATCCCTCATAGCGTTATAATCCCCCTAATTTGATGATGATAGGAACGAATTATGATCCGAAGTATGACCGCTTTTGCCCGCCGTGATATCAAGGGTGAATGGGGGAGTGCGGCCTGGGAGCTGCGTTCCGTAAACCAACGCTATTTAGAAACCTATATTCGCTTACCTGAGCAATTTAGAAGCCTTGAACCGGTTATACGTGAGCGTTTACGTTCTCGCCTAACTCGAGGAAAAGTGGAATGTAACCTGCGTTTTGAGCTAGATGGGGCAAATCGTGGTGAATTAATTCTTAATGAGGGGCTTGCTCGCCAATTAATTAGTGCCGCTAATTGGGTAAAAAATTATAGCCATGAAGGTGAAATTAACCCATTGGAAATTTTACGTTGGCCTGGGGTGATGTCAGCAGGTGAGCAAGATTTAGACGCCATTAGCGAACAATTAATGGCAGGCTTAGATGAAACCATTGATGCTTTCATTCAAAGCCGTGAAGCTGAAGGCGCGTCACTGCATGCATTAATCGAACAACGCCTCGATGGTGTACTGGTTGAAGTAGCTAAAGTCCGCCAACATATGCCTGAAATTTTACAATGGCAACGTGACCGCTTGCACAGCAAGCTTGAAGAAGCGGAAATCCAAGTGGATAACAACCGTTTAGAGCAAGAGCTTATTTTGTTAGCCCAGCGTATTGATGTTTCTGAAGAATTAGATCGCCTAGAAGCACATGTTAAAGAAACACGTAATATTCTGAAGAAAAAAGAGGCAACAGGTCGTCGCCTTGATTTTATGATGCAAGAATTTAACCGTGAATCAAATACATTAGCGTCGAAGTCAATCAATAGCGAAGTCACTAACTCTGCCGTCGAGCTAAAAGTATTGATTGAGCAAATGAGAGAACAAATTCAGAATATTGAATAACCCTCTTCAATAACTAAAAAATTAAGCCAATTGGTACTTGTATTGATTGGCTTAATTTTTAACAGCTTATCCGGGTATCCCCGCTCGTATTGAACGGGGTTTACGCCACTTTTGACTAATTGGCTTTGGCTTCTTTCAAGCCAGTGTTTTTATCGTGATGATAATGGAACGTAAATTGGAATATTATCGCTAATACTACGGTATAAGATGCAAAGACCAACCAAATCATTTGCCAATCTTTAACCCCATCTACCGTATAATAATCGACAACTAACCCACTTAAAATAGCGCCAAAATACGCACCAACGCCATTCACCATCGTCATAAATAAACCTTGAGCACTTGCCCGCATTCTTGTGTCGACTTCTCTTTCGATAAAGATAGACCCTGAAATATTGAAGAAATCAAACGCACAGCCATAAACAATCATTGACATGATTAAGAACATTAAGCCAATCGCAGATGGGTCACCAAACGCAAAGAAACCAAACCTTAATGTCCAAGCAAACATACTCAATAACATGACTGTTTTAATGCCATAGCGTTTTAAGAAGAAGGGAATTGCTAAGATAAAACACACTTCAGCCATCTGAGAAATCGACAATAATATCGATGGGTACTGAACAACTAAGCTATCTTGGTATAGCGGGTTCAGGCCGAAATCATGCAAGAATGGGTTACCAAACGTATTGGTGATTTGTAAAACAGCACCAAGTAACATAGCGAATAAGAAAAACACCGCCATAATCGGTTTTTTAAATAAAACGAGCGCATCTAAACCTAGCTTACTGATCCAGCTACTTGAAATGGCTTTTTTATTGACATCAATTTTTGGCAAGGTTAGTGAATAAAGCGCTAAAAGTAATGAACAACCACCTGCAATATAAAGTTGCATACTACTTAGCTCAAATTTCAATAAGCTAATACTCCACATCGCCACAATAAAACCAATGGTACCAAATACACGAATAGGCGGGAAATTACTGACCGAGTCTAATTGATATTGGCTTAATGATGAGTAGCTAATACTGTTCGAAAGCGCAATGGTTGGCATGAAAGCCATCGCATTAATCAGCATCACCCAAAACATCACTGTCGAGTTGGTTACTGTAGCTGCATAAAATAAAGCCGCTGCGCCAATCAAATGACAAATCATATATAGCCGATTTGCTGGAATATATTTATCTGCAATTATCCCGATAATACCGGGCATTAAAATAGCGGCTACACCTTTCGAACTATAAACCATACCGACTTCTGCACCTGAGAAACTCAATGTTTTCATCATGTAAGAGCCGAGTGTAATCAACCAACTTCCCCAGACAAAATATTGTAGAAAAAGCATGATTTTTAAGCGGGATTTAATATTCATACGAAGCTCCGTTTGGAGTTACATTTATTCGTTTTTATTTTCAACTCAGCAATGGCGACACCCATAAGAATGACGACAACACCAACAAACTGAATGAATTCAAGAGGTAAATGCAATACCGTTACAGACAATAAAATAGTAACGGGAAGTTGCATTGAGCTAACAATGGTCGCTAGGCTGGTGCCAATAAGTGGAGTGCCCTTGGCAAACATCCACATACCAAAAAAGGAACCAAAAAAAGCGAGAGGTAATCCATAAGAGAAAAATAACGATTGAAACGTTGAAGCACTTAGCAAAAAGGTGGGTGGTACAACGATTGATGTCAAAATAGCTCCGCCTGTTACCATAATTGCAGAACGCATCATTGGGTCAGTTTTTATTGCTAAGGCCCCACTAACATACACGCGGATAGCATTTGATAATGCGGCTAATAGCCCTAATAACACACCAAGCCAATGAAACACCACCGTTTCACTATTCAGTAACCCTGTCGCCAGTACTGTTCCGATTAATATGACGACAACAGAAATTACCGTCATGAAAGGCGGTATTTGGCGCGTCACTACCGTATTAATTACTACCCCCATCCAGGTAAATTGCAAAAATAACACAACACCAAGAGCAGGCGATAAATACTGTAGCGATGCATAATACAGTAGCCCCGTTAAGCCTGTTGTTGTCCCCGTGAGTAACATCAACAACCCCTGCTGACCCGTTGGCCAGACTAAACGAACTCTTTTTACCCATGCGGCAACGACGACAAAAAACCAAAGTAATATCGCACCAAGTACCGTTTGGCTACCGATGACATCATTAAGGGAATACCCAGCACGATAAGCTAGAATGACTAACGTCGAAAGAATGCCATAACTACAAGCGCCTAAAGAAACTAGAATTAAACCTTTGAGTTTCATTTCAATATTCATCCTGCCTATACTTACAACATTCTTTATATTATTTTGAGAAAAAGAAGCTTAAAAAATTAGAAGCGTTCAATCACACCTGTCACTAACTTCAAGAAAGTTGCTTTGACTTTTTCTGCCGTTTCAATCACTTCGTCATGGCTGAGAGGTTGTTCTAAAATACCGCACGCCATATTGGTTAAGCAGGAAATCCCGACTGTTTTAATTTGTGAATGGTGAGCAACCAAGGCTTCAGGTACAGTAGACATCCCAACGGCGTCAGCGCCTAACGTTCTGATCATGCGAATTTCGGCAGGTGTTTCATAAGTTGGCCCTGTCCACCATGCATATACGCCCTCACGCACACTGACCCCTTGCTCTGTGGCAACATCTTTAATCGTTTGACGTAACTCTTTGTTATAGACTTCGCTAACATCCAAGAAGCGCACACCTAATTCAGGGTTATTTGGCCCAATTAATGGGTTGTTCGCCGTCAAATTAATATGGTCTGTGATAATCATCAGATCGCCTGGGTTAAACTCAGTATTCACTGCACCGCAAGCATTAGTAATAATCAGTTTTTCGACACCCAGAGCTTTCATTAAACGCACAGGGAAAGTGACTTGATCAAGGGAAAAGCCTTCGTAATAATGAAAACGCCCTTTCATAGCAACAACATTTTTGCCTGCGATAGTCCCTATGACTAACTCGTTGGCATGACCAACCGCCTCTGATTTCGCAAAATGGGGAATTTCACTATAAGGAATATGCACCGCATTTTCTAATGTGTCGGCGAATGGCCCTAATCCTGACCCTAAAATAATGCCAACAGTAGGTTTCATATCTGTGCGAGACTGAATAAAACTCAAGCTTTCTAAAATATCTTTTGTATGATGCATGGCGGTCTCCAAATTGACATCGACTAAAAACTGTTAAAATCGATCATAAAGCAATTTAAAAACAGAACAGCGATCTTAATCTCATTTTAAGAAAAAGTATTTCGGTATGATGTGTCGGACGAAACAGTATTTTATGCGTAGATTTGCTAATCTCTAGCGCAAGAGTTGGCAATAGAAAGGAGCGGGGCGCTTGTTACATACACTATTAAATGAATTTCGCACCTCAAAAAATTCAAAAACACAAAAACTCAAAGTCCTCTATCGGTTGATTCTTAACCATGGTCCAATTAGAGCTGAAACCTTGGCATCATTGGCTAGTATGAAGCCTGCCACCTGTGCAAGGCTGCTCGATGAGCTGAGTAAATGCCAATTAATTTCGACCTCAGAACTCGGAGAATCAACTGGTGGGCGTAAACCCATTCTGTATAGCATCAACCCTGCTGATGGTTATTTAGTTGGGATTGAAATGAGTGATATCTACTCGACCATTGTTTTACAAAACCTAAAGCTGGATATTTTAGGCATGGTCAAAGTGAAATATGAACACTTAGAAACAGCAGAAAACATGCTAGATCATCTGCTAAATAAGGTTAACACCCTGCTTGAGGAACACCATCTCAAGCTTGAAAGCTTGCTTGGCATAGGGATTGCTATCGACCATATTTTAGAGCGCGATAAACTACCTTATCACCAATATAGCGCCCGGATACAAGAGCTATATCGTTATATTACTGACAAAGTACCTTGCTTTGTATTACTCGGGAGTGGGATCAGCTTTGCGGCTTTTGCTGAATATCGCTTACGCTATACCTCTGATAGCCAAAGGTTTTTATTCACTACTTGTGATACTGACATCCGCAGCTGCACCATAATTAATAATCACTACGCCCCTGCGCCTATCAGTACCGCCCAAGCATTTGGTCACACCACGATTGATATCAATGGCCAACGCTGTGAATGTGGGTCATTTGGCTGTTTAAAGCAGTATAGCTCACTATCTGCGATTAAAACCCGAATAATAAAACAACTTCGCTTAGGAAAGCCCTCAGTTATCAATGAATTAGTTAATCATGAATCTGAGATTAATTACCATATTATTTTCAAAGCGTTAACCTTGAATGATGCATTGTGTCTTGAGGCACTTGAAGAAGCTGCCTATTATTATGGTATTGCGATTGCTAATGCCGTTTTGATCACGCAAGCGGATGTCGTTGTATGCGGGGGCACATTAACACCTAAAAACCACTTTTTTGCGGTGACTAAAAAATCCATTGAAGACAAACTGTCTATTTTCCCGCATATTAAAACACGTATTTACCCAGCAAATGACTCTTATGAAATTGTCGCTCAAGGGGCTGGGGGGATGGTGATACAAAACTATCTTTCTGATTATTAAGCTATTTCATTAATGATTATAACCTGTAAACTGCATGAGTTATTCTACAGTTTCTATTATGCGAGAGGGGCACATGGCTGAATTTGAAAGTATCGACAACGTAACAAAATCAAATATATTACAGCAACTTAAGTCTGCCTCTCCCCTTGTCCACTGCATGACCAATGATGTCGTTCAAACCTTTACAGCCAATGTACTTCTTGCCTTGGGTTGTTCCCCCGCCATGGTCATTGAGCCCGAAGAAGCGGAGCAATTTGCTGCCATAGCCAGTGGGTTATTAATCAATGTAGGCACGCTAACTGCACCGCGGCAGCATGCTATGCGTTTAGCGGTACAGAGTGCTAATGCTGCCAATAAGCCGTGGGTGTTAGACCCTGTTGCCGTGGGGGCGCTGAGTTTTCGGACACAATTTTGTCAAGAGCTACTCACACTAAAACCCGCCGCTATTCGTGGCAATGCATCCGAAATCATGGCATTAGCCGGTGAAAGCCTTGGTGGGAGGGGGGTTGATTCCCTGAATACCACGAGTGATGCTCTACCGGCAGCTCAGTTATTAGCGCGAAAAACGGCTACAATCGTGGCAATTAGCGGCGAAGTTGACTACATCACCGATGGGGCGCGAACGATTGCCGTCATAGGGGGTCATCCATTAATGACTCGAGTGGTTGGCACTGGGTGTGCGCTTTCTGCTGTTGTTGGCGCATTTTGTACCTTAACTGGCGACCGTTTACAGCATGTTGCAACAGCATGCGCATTAATGAAACAAGCAGGAGAAACAGCGACACGACGGTGCCACGGTACAGGCAGTTTTATCCCTGAATTTTTAGATGCCATTTACCAGCTAAATTAATCACTTATTGATAAAGAAAATAAAGTCGCTAAGTTATAACCGCGTTTTCTTTCCTCTAAGTTTTCTCGACCAATGGCGAAAGTTATCCCTGAAACGAATAAATCGATAGATAAGGTTTTTGTGATCAGGTTCGATACCGTAAAAACGTTGTAAAGCAATTAAGTCATTAGCTTTGCAAATAGACAAATTACCATAATCTGATAAATCAATGACTTTCAATCCATTGTCCGTTAAAACAAAATTCCCCGTATGGACATCATTAGAAGATAACCCGTATTGATGTAACTGATGAATGACCGATTTCATCTCCTCATAGTAAGGCGTGATATCGTCAAGCTCAGAGAGTACTGTCCCTTCTACATACTCAGCAATAATCCACGTTTCGATTGATTCACGGCATTTTATTTTTTCAGCCACAAAGTAAATATCATTTGTGACAGTACAGCCTTTATTTTGAGCGACAACTAAGCGTTTTAATAAGGTTGAATAAAAAGGCCCAGAGATAATGCGCATTATTCTCTTTTCAAGGCGTTTATCACGCTCTTTTTCACACTTAATAATAAAATTCCGACCATCAATATTAATACGTGCAACACTTCTATCGATATTGCCACTTCCTAAATTTTTGCCATCAATTTTCCCTTGAATAAAATCATTAATAACCTGCCAAAAATCGATTGTTCCCTCTTTTTGATAAGTCGTAAAACTATCCATTTGTTTTTTAATTATTTTTTGCATGACAAAAAGCCAGTTTATTTAAGTAGATCAGCTGATGCTAGCAAAGGGGAAAAGGCATTTCTTAGCGATTCTTGCAAAATCAGCGAATAAAATGAGTAATTGTGGCATTTAGCACAAAATAGATAGGGTTTTAGCGACAATACGGGGACTTGACGCATAGATTGGCCAATTCGATGACCAATCTATTTCAGGTTGATAAGCTTAATCGTTACCAAACAAGTCACGGGTATAGACTTTACTCGCTACGTCTTCCAACTCAGGCACCATGCGGTTGGCTAAAATAATGTCACATTGAGCCTTAAATTCCGCTAAGTCATTGACCACTTTTGAACGGAAAAACTCAGGTTCATTTAAAACAGGTTCATACACCACCACTTCAATGCCCTTGGCTTTGATGCGTTTCATCACACCTTGTACCGCTGAAGCACGGAAGTTATCAGAGCCCGCTTTCATCACTAAGCGATAAACCCCCACTTTGTGTGGTGCTTTAGCAATAATGGCATCAGAAATAAAGTCTTTACGGGTACGGTTGGATTCGACAATGGCGTTAATCAAGTTATTTGGCACGTCATCGTAATTAGCCAGTAGCTGTTTGGTATCTTTCGGTAAACAATAACCGCCGTAACCGAATGATGGGTTGTTATAATGGCTGCCAATACGTGGGTCTAAAGAGACACCTTCAATGATTTGGCGTGCATTTAAGCCACGGCTTTCTGCATAAGTGTCGAGTTCATTAAAGTACGCCACTCGCATCGCCAAATAGGTATTGGCAAACAGTTTAATGGCTTCGGCTTCGGTTCCATCGGTAAATAACACCGGAACGTCTTTTTTAATTGCACCTTCTAGCAGTAAATCAGCAAAAACCTTTGCACGCTCAGAACGCTCCCCGACCACAATGCGGGAAGGGTGTAAGTTATCCCACAGAGCACGGCCTTCACGTAAAAATTCAGGGGAGAAAATCACGTTGGTGTAACCAAACTCTTCACGTAAACGCTCAGTAAAGCCCACAGGAATGGTGGATTTCACAATAATCGTCGCTGCGGGGTTAATGTTATTCACGTCATGAATAACAGATTCAACCGATTGAGTATTGAAGTAATTGGTTTTTGGGTCGTAGTCTGTTGGCGTCGCCACTATCACATACTGCGCGCCCGTATAGGCTTCGTTTTTATCTTCTGTGGCACGGAAATTGAGCGTTTTCTCCGTTAAGAATTGCTCAATTTCAGCGTCAACAATCGGTGATTGATGATTGTTTA
>NZ_JBIXLP010000008.1:0-73889 GCF_053543535.1 Providencia sp. AGC89 | reverse complement strand
AAAATCCAGTCTGATCAATGCACTGTTTCAATCGTCATTATCACCTGTGAGTGATGTTTCAGGCTGCACACGCCAAGCCCAACGCTTCAGCATGACGATGAACAACCATACTCTCACTTTTGTAGATTTACCCGGCGTGGGGGAAAGCCTTGAGCGGGATAAAGAGTACCACCAGCTCTATCGCAACTTATTACCAGAATTCGATTTAATCATTTGGGTACTCAAGGCCGACGACCGAGCATGGTCTTCTGATGAACAGTGCTATCGCTTTCTCACGAAGAAATGCGGTTACCAACCTAGTCAATTTCTATTTGTCTTGAACCAAGCCGATAAAATAGAGCCTTGTCGCCAGTGGGATGAATACAAGCATCAACCATCCTCAGAGCAGGCCTATAACTTAAAATTAAAGCAACAAGCCGTCATAACCGCCTTTAAGCCGCATCATCCTGTGATAACAGTTTCTGCGGTCGAAAACTATCAACTCACTGAATTAGCAGAGCAACTCATACAGGCGTTACCGGCGCAAGCCAGTAGCGGAGTAGCTAGGCAACTGAACACCTCTTACCGGACACAATCGGTGGAGAACGCCGCACGTAACGATTTTGGTCAATGTGTCAGTGATATTGTGGATACCTTAATCAATATCATTCCCTTGCCGCCATTGATAAGAAGTACGGTTAGCACCGTTAAAAACAGTATCGTCTCCGTCGCTAAATCCCTGTGGAGAATGTTCTTTTAACCTCTTACATTACCCCATTAATTATCACTCTCAGCGCCAGCCCCGTTAAGGACTGGCGCTTTTTTATTTCTTTTTCTTGGAGTATCAACTGATGAATAATACAACTGAATGTGCAGTTACAATGACACTCGTTCCCGATGAGCAACGCCTGGATTTTTGGATCAACCACTTCGGAAGCGTGAAAGGCTGGAGCACCTTTGAAGTGGTCATCTTTACCACTATGGGACAGTTTTGTGATTACTATCAGGGTGGATATTGGGAATATTGCACTTTATCTAATGGCGGCGCTTTTATTTATCCCGATTTACCTCAAGAGACACTGACGCTGTTCAACCCACATAACGGTAACGAAGCCAACGTCAGTTGCGAAGCGGCAGGTATTGCCGTGTGTTTGATGATGTACAGTTTATGGTCATTTCAAACGGAAAGTGACATCCTCGTCGATCGCTTTTATCAATTGCGTGATTATGCGGCACAACACCCAGAACGTTCCGCCATTTTCCATCTAATCGATTAACCACGTCCTTATTTACGCCTTCGTATTATCTGATTCATTATAAAAGCATCATCAGACTAACTCATTAATTAACTTACATTTATTTTTATATCTATATTATTTTAGTGAATCAATCATCAGAATGCGTCACTAAAAATGATACTCAATATACCTATCATTTCGAGAAAGCTCTGCACCGCAAGGTGTAGGGCTTTTTTGCTTATTACTGTCTATCAATATCGACTGAATTGGAGTTCTATTATGTTTACCTTACAAGAGCAAGAATCAACTGTTATCAAAACCAACCTCGTCAATTCCCGTGGTCGTAGTACCTTCTGGCGTTTTTACTTTGGTACTGTGCCAGACTGGCAACGTATTGAAGGCGATATCTTTAACATGATGGCGAAGCTTTGTAATCGCTATCAAGGTGCTTTCTGGGAGTTCAGTATGCTGTCTAATGGCGGCGCATTTATCTGGCCTGATATGCTCGAAACCTCCCTGCAAATGTTTAACCCGCATAACGGAAATGAAGCTGAGTTAAGCCCTGAAGCAGCCGGTATTGCTGTCTGTTTACTGGTGTATAGCATCTGGTCATTTAAAACCGAAAGCCCTGTGCTGGTGGAATATTTTTACCTGTTGCGTGATTACGCTATACAGCATCCGGAGCAAGCTCAAATCTTTCGCCTTATAGACTGATTTATCAGTCACGGTTTTATCTTTCCCCCACCAGCAATCTTCATTTAATCCATTTATCGAATGATTTATCAGTTTAATTATTGAGGAGAACCCCTATGTCTCGTTTAGCTTCCCGTTTTGGCAATGCTTGCTCTATTCGTCGTGACCGCCCGTTAACCATTGAAGAATTATTCCGCACAGTACCTAGCGTATTTTCAGAAGAAAAACACGAATCCAGAAGTGAACGTTATACTTACATCCCTACAATTACCTTATTGGATAGTCTTCAAAAAGAAGGCTTCTATCCGTTCTTTGCTTGCCAAACGCGTGTACGTGATGCTAGTCGCCGAGAGCACACCAAGCATATGTTACGTCTACGTCGTGAAGGTCAAATCACCAGTCAGCAAGTGCCTGAGATTATCTTGCTCAATAGTCATGATGGCTCATCGAGTTATCAGATGTTACCGGGGATGTTCCGATTCGTTTGTCAGAATGGCTTAATTTGCGGACAAACCTTTGGTGAGGTGCGTGTACCGCACAAGGGCGATGTGGTGGAAAAAGTGATTGAAGGGGCTTATGAAGTGTTAGGGCTATTTGAACGCATGGATGAGCAACGTGATGCCATGCAGTCCCTATTATTACCGCCACCAGCCCAACACATCTTTGCTCAATCTGCTCTCACATATCGTTATGGTGAAGCGCATCAACCTGTGACCGAAGCGCAAGTATTACAGCCACGCCGTGTAGAAGATAAGAAGGACGATCTTTGGACGGTGTACCAACGTTTGCAAGAAAATTTAATTAAAGGGGGATTATCAGGCAGAAATGCGAAAGGTAAACGCGCTCGCACGCGTTCAGTGAATGGGATTGATGGTGATGTGAAGCTTAACCGAGCCTTGTGGGTGATGGCTGAAAATATGCTTCAACTAGCCTCGTAATGATGGAGATATTAACGATGGAGAGTATCAATACTTATACGAATACCTTAACACTGCTTCCTAATGAACAACGTACTATCAAACGTGCGTTGACCATACTGGATAAGTATCTGCGTGAACCGGGTATTGCTTTTACATCAACGCAAAATGTGAGGGATTGGTTACGGCTAAAAATGTCAGCATTAGAGCGTGAAGCGTTTATTGTGCTCTACTTGAATCAACAAAATCAGTTGATAAGCAGTGAAACCCTGTTTGCTGGCTCGATTAGCAGCACACAAGTTTATCCTCGTGAAGTCGTCAAACGAGCACTTCATTTTAATGCTGCTGCCGTTATCTTTGCACACAACCATCCGTCAGGCGATATCACGCCAAGCCAAGCGGATAAATCTATCACGCAACAATTAATAAAAGCATTGCAGCTAATTGAAGTACGAGTACTTGACCATCTGATCATCGGTGGTCAGCAAATCTTCTCTTTCGCTGAGCATGGCTTAGTATGAGGTGAACCATGAATATCATCCGTAAATCCGCAGCAATGAAGATCCATCAGCAACATTTAGGCTCTCGCCTTGCTCGTTATTGTGCAGGAAAGTATAAATGGGTTGGTAATAGCGAGCATTATATTGGTAAGGAGGTGCCAGATTGTCGTGGCGTGTTAGCTGTTTACGTTGAACGTCGCCAAGACAGAGATGGCCCTTATGCGTGTGTCATGTGTGTGACATTGAATTGAATAAGTACTGATCACTTTGAGTTTATCCTATATTGGATGGATAAATTAAGCCTACTTCCACTTTGATTAGTATTTTTATAAAAAATGGGTCACGCATCCAAAGGGTTGATGGCATTTCAAACGTAATACTCTCGCTCAATGAAAGTCCCAATGATCTTGTCATGCATGCCAGATGATTTTGAATACCCTAACGTCTTGCGATTAAGTCGTTTCAATCGGTTACGCAACGTCAGATTTTCACGCTCGATTCGCTGGAGAAAAAAGACTGGATTCGATGGAATACATCAAACCATTGGGTCTTAACGGAGTTCGGTTTTCATATCGATAACATGAGTAAACGGCGTTGCTTATAAAGCGTTAGCGCTAACATAAAGACTTATCCCGTATTTTGGTACTTGATAATATCGAGCATACCAACCTATTCAAGAAAGGAGAGCATTCTTTAAACATCATTTTATTCCTGTCCATTTTGACTCACTCTCTCATCAACGCTTTTTCTTATTTAAGCACCAAAACAACAATTGATCGATTACGCCGATCGATAACCGTTTATTGATAGTTATGATCGATATTACCGATCATATTTTAATTATTGATAGGTAAAACAGATCGATTAAGTTAAACTGTCTCACGCTAAATTATCTTTATGTCAGTGATATTAAGGTGATTGAGTCAAATCTTTCATACCTTCCACTGACATAACGCGATTCAACCATACTTAATGTGATATTGATTAAAAGGAAATCAATCATGAAAAAAGCGTTTATTGTTCCCGCCCTGATGGGGTGCATTTCATTACCGGCATTCGCGAATACGGATGACAGTAAAACGGGGCTTTATATCACGGGTAAAATGGGCGCATCCATTGTGCAAATGTCTGGCCAGCAGTTTGTCTACAGTGGCTATGCTGATGCCGGTGATAATGGTACAAAAAATGGAGATAGCCATCGTACTGGTGTATTTGGCGGTGGACTTGCGTTGGGTTATGACTTTTCCAATCAGTTTGATATCCCTGTTCGAGCTGAATTGGAATTTATGGCGCGTGATAAAGCGAATTCAACCTACAACATCCGCGACCGTGTGCGTAATGGCGTACATCAAACTCGTGATATTAAAAACCAAATCAAACTCAATACGTTAATGGTCAATGGGTACTACGACATTAAAAATAGCTCAAATTTCACGCCGTATATCTCTGTCGGGCTAGGCTATGCGGCCGTGGATTTTAAAACCACCCGCGCTGATGCTTATACCCCAGGACTCTCTCTGCATGATACTCACACGCATACCGCCAATAACTTTGCCTGGAGTGTCGGTGCGGGGGTGAACTATGCCATCAATGACGATTGGGATATGGGTCTAAGTTATCGCTATTTAGATGCTGGAAAAGCCGACATCACAACAGCGGTAGGCGATGGGGAAAACACCTCAAAAATCAAAGTGAAGGCCAACGATATCATGCTTGGTTTGACTTACCGATTCTAATCTCTGGCATTCAGCCTTAAAGATTACCCTCAACTTACCTAGCCAACATGCCTTTTTGATGTTGGCTATTTTCTTGATTAAACAAAAAAACAACTGCGATTAAATTTTATTCACAGAATAATTGTAATAAAAAGAGGTACAAATGAATTCAATTAATCATATTCGTTTAGGTGTTGAACGAATTTTTTTCATCATTAGCTTAGTGCTAGTATTCGGTTTTACAGTCATCATCGCCAATCACTATAATATCGACTCATTTATTGGTAAGCCCTTAATGTATCTACTGTATTACCTTATCGCGATGTTAGCCCCACTCTTGATTTCTCAAATATTGTTGTGGGTCATTTATGGGTTTAAGGGTATCCCTTTCCGTTTAATGCTAACACGAAAAATTTTGGCATTCGTCTTCGCTTTCATCGCCTCTTTATGTGTTATCTACTTATTGCTCATCGGGATTATTCCTTTTATGGTTTTTGACCATGCTTTAATTTTTATACTTTATGAATACTTTTTTATTTTCCTCCTTTTCGCCTGCCTTATCGGACTGAGCGCTGGCGTTATTGTCTATATCCATACCGTTAAAAATGTATCCCATCCATTTGAATACCCGCATCCTATTTTCCGTTTAATGACATTCTTAGCGCTATACCTTGTCATTATGAATGCCTTAGCGATAGGCATTGGCAACCAAATCAATCTCAATATCATGGTGATTCTAGCGGGTACTATCGCAGGTTATGTGGGGTATTGGGGGTATGGCTTCCTACAACAATACACGGCAACGCGTTCTCGAAAACTCAGGATAACCCTGTCAACAATCATTTCCCTTGTTATCTTAGCGCTACTGGCACTCCTTAACGTTCTATTGCCTAACCGATTAAATATGTTCGGATTATTCCTGCTATTTTTTATCGAACTGGCTATTGCAATCACATTAGGTCGACTCACCTATCAGAAAAACAACCATCAGAAAGACGGTTCAACAATGGGAGTAAATCATGAGTAAATACATCTTCATTTTCATGACTTTTTGTCTCAATTTTACCGCGAGCGCCTTTAACACGAATGTATTTGATACCGCCATCGATAAAAGTGGTTTTACACCAATGTGTAATAACCAAGCGATTGCCGATAAGGATTGTCGTGTTGACGATTACCTCGAGGGACGTTATGTCGTCACGAGCACAGTGAATCTGGGCGCTAAATGTGCCTTCGTAATTGCCGAAGTGATTGATAGTCAAACCAACCAACTATTTAGTACATCAACTGGCGATTGTGAAGACGGCCCTCTCGATACCTATTACCGCTTATCCCGTATTAACAAAAAAGTGTGGCTGGATGCTTACAGTCAAGGAAAACACATTGACCATGTGGAGGTTATCTTTCAATGAAAAATCGCACATTAAATAGCCTTTCTTTTGTGGGAATTATCGCAATCGTCACATTGGGGATTTATTTCGGCAAACAACCTAAGCCAACCTATCGAGATTGTGTTGAGTTCAGCTCATCTCCTGCCAATACGCTTCAGATTTATGATCAACCCGATAGAGGTTCCAAGTCTATCAACTATCAGCCCACATCAGGTAAAGAACAATTCTGGGTCGCAAAACGAACAGTTGATGAACAATGGGTACAACTCTACCATGCCATAACACTTTTTGATGATTTACCTGAATCGGCTAAACTCGGATGGGTCAGTGCCAAGAACATAAACACATTGGGGATAGTTGAGTGCATGACTAAGAATTAGAGCTCATGATAAAATAATAATCGAAGGTGGGTATTGTTACCATTACTTCACCTTTATTATTTTACTAGTCTCAATTCGAACTCGTTATATCCAAATTGAGTCCAATACTAGCCAATACAATCGGAGGGAAGCCAAAATAAAATGGCATACTGGATGGCATACTCATAAAACCTAAAAAACAAAAATGCCATGCTAATCAATAGCATGGCGTTGAATTCTGGCGGAGGAGGAGAGATTCGAACTCTCGGATGGTTGCCCATCGGCGGTTTTCAAGACCGCTGCCTTCAGCCGCTCGGCCACCCCTCCGCAATGACGAGCACTATAAACATCCTCTGATTGGATGTAAACCCCTAATTTAATCATTCGCTTTAAAAATATACGCATTTCATACTGTTGGGCGAAAATATCAACATTCTAACGACTTTACTTGGGTTATTTCTCTATTTTTGTTAAATTCATACTCTAATTTTATTTGGATTAAAAATGAGTATGTTGGTTTTTAACAATCAAGAAATTAAAACAGACCCGCAGGGCTACCTGCTTGATAGCCAACAATGGAGTGAAGACCTCATCCCTCTACTTGCGCAGCAGGAAGGCATTGAACTCACCAATGAGCATTTAGAAATTATCCGTTTTGTGAGAAATTTCTACTTGGAATTCAATACCTCACCGGCCATTCGTATGTTGGTGAAAGCGGTTTCTCAGCAATTTGGCGAAGAAAAAGGCAATAGCCGCTATTTATATCGGTTATTTCCTAAAGGGCCCGCAAAGCAAGCGACAAAACTCGCAGGCCTACCAAAGCCAGTAAAGTGCATTTAATTTCTTCCTAATAGCGGACGGAAAAGTCCGCTATTAGCTCAGTTTGCCAACTTTCAGTGAAGAAATGGTCGATATTAGCCCCCGGAGGCCCACCTGCTTTAAGCCATTCATCTACAAATTCAATATCTTGCTCTGAACCATAAATGGCCAGCCTAACACTGCCGTCATCTCGATTACACACAAAACCTTTTATGCCATTTTGGTTAGCCCAATGATAGGTTTGATAACGAAACCCAACGCCTTGAACACGCCCATAAATGTAAAAATTGCGACCTGATGCAGTCATATAAGCCTCCATTGTCAGAGCATAATATATAGATACCTTTTTTTAGCAGTTGTTTTTTATTCATTGAACAGATAATCTGCTAAATGAGGCACTGCTTTTCATAGTTGCGTATAAAGACAGTGTATTGCGTTATTGATAATTGTCCATACTTCGCTTGAAAACGCACAACACTGCCCATATATAAATTGAAGTACAAGCAAGGCTTTTAGGAGGTCGCTATGATGATCACCAGTAAATATGGAATCGGGCAACAAGTCAGGCACAAGCTTCTCGGCTACCTAGGTGTCGTTGTTGATGTAGATGCTGAATATTCGCTCGAACAACCACATGATGATGATATTGCCGCAAACAGCACACTACGCGATCTGCCTTGGTATCATGTTGTAATGGAAGATGACAACGGGGATGCTGTTCATACCTATTTGGCTGAAGCTCAAATCACTTACGAGACTGCTGATGACCACCCAGAACAACCTTCTATGGATGAACTGGCAGAATCAATAAGGTCTCAGTTATTAGCGCCACGTCTGCGTAACTAACGGCTTTATCATTAATGAACGCTCCGTAAAGCAGCTCACATGCTGCTTTACTTTTATCATCAATGAAAGGCTACTTTTCAAGCCCTAAAGCGGGTATTTCCTGTTTTGGGCATTTATCCATAACAAATTGTAACCCTGCCTGTAACGCAATACTTTTAGCTTCTTCGCTAATAACCCCTTGTTGCAACCATAATACTTTCGCTTTAACTTGCACTGCTTCTTTAGCGACACCAACAGCGGCTTCTGCATTGCGGAACACATCAACCATATCAATGGGTTGAGGTATATCACTAAGTTTTTCATACACTAACTGACCTAATAACTGTTGGCCAGCCAATTTAGGACTAACAGGAATAACGGTATAACCTTGATGTAAGAGATATTCCATGACTTCATAACTTGGCCTATCGGCTTTATCACTAGCCCCAACTAAAGCGATGGTATTGACACTCTTTAAAATTTCAGCAATTTCTTGATCTCTCATCAAAATATCTCCTAAAATCAGTAAACTATTCATTAGCATTATGGTATATGTTGTACTTCTTTGCTCACACAGTTTTAAAGATGCCTATCTCACATCTTATTTAAGGGAACCTCATGGAATCAACAACCCGTAAAATTGCTGCATCAAAAAATATCGCCTTGGTTGCCCATGACCACTGCAAACCCTCGTTATTATCTTGGACAAAAAAGAATAATGAGCGACTTAAAGCGCATAAATTATATGCCACAGGGACTACTGGTTCATTAATTAGCCAACATACAGGGTTACCCGTCACCAGTATGATGAGTGGCCCAATGGGCGGAGACCAACAAATTGGCGCGATGATTGCGGAAAAAAAAATCGACCTATTGATTTTTTTCTGGGACCCACTTAATGCTGTACCGCATGATCCTGATGTTAAAGCATTATTACGTTTAGCTACCGTATGGAATATTCCCGTAGCCACCAACCCAGCAACCGCTGATTTTTTAATCACATCACCTTATTTTGATGACAATATAGAAATCGTGATCCCTGACTACCAAAACTACCTAACAAAACGCACTAACTAGTTTACTGGGCATGTTCGCATGCCCATCCCCCTAAGGCTTTTTCTGTTTTGGGACACCTAATTGTTTAAGTTCTTCAACAAATTCTGATGGTAATTCGGGGTTATATAATAACCAAACTTGCTGTTTAGCCCTTGTTAAGGCCACATACAGTAACCGCCTTTCTTCTGCATGCTCAAAATCTTCAGGTTGTGGCAACAGTGCTTGCTCAATAATTGACTCCCTTGCCGGCGCAGGGAAACCATCCTTACCACTGTTTAAGCCACAAATAATCACATAATCTGCTTGCTGCCCTTTTGATGCATGTACCGTCATAAATTCAATCGTCAATTTTGGCCAACGGGTATGCGCTTTATTCAAAATTTCAGGTTTTAAATAATGATAACGTGCCAGTACTAATATCCTTTCATCATCAAGTACATAGCCGCTCATTTTATCCAATAACCGTTCCAATGCTTGTTCATATAGAAGAACAACTGATTTTTTACTACCTTTAGTTAAGCTATTTAATGGCTTATGAAGCTGAATTGGATTTTGTAAAATAAACCGATTCGCAATATCGCCAATACGTTCATTGAAGCGATAGGTTGTATCCAAAGCACAAAGCTCCCCTTCCCCAAAATTATTTTCAAATGAGGTGGTCAGGTCTAATTCAGCGCCACTAAAACGGTAAATAGCTTGCCAATCATCGCCCACTGCAAACAACGTTGTTTGCTTATTTTGTTGACGTAACGCTTGAAGCAATTTGGCTCTAAGAGGTGAAATATCTTGGAATTCATCAACTAAAATATGTTTCCATGGGCTAATAAAGCGCCCTTTTTCTAAAATATTCACCGCCTGATGAATTAACCCAGAAAAATCAACCGCACCTTCCTCTTTTAGCGCACTTTTCCATGCTTTTAATAATGGTGCCATCAAACGAATGCGTTTTTGGAAAAGATCTTTAATTTCATCATTGACCTTATCTACCATATCCTTTTGGCTACCACCATGCATACGCATTAAGCTTAACCAACGTTCTAAACGCGCAGCAACTTTATGGCTTATTTTGTCATCATTCCAAAACTCACCATCGGGAATTTCCCATTGGAGCTCTTCAGCCAGCCACTCTCGCCAACCTTTCGCTTGAGCCTTTTTCGTTGAACATTGCTCTCGCCATTCTGTTAATAACAATGTTTGACGTTTTTGACTGTTGGTTTCGAGTTCACTGATAACCGGTGATTTTTTACTACCTTCCCGAATAATATGCAGAGCAAGCGCATGAAATGTTTTCGCTTCGATATCCTGCTGTAAACGTAGCTGAATGCGCTGATTCATTTCATCGGCAGCTTTGCGACCAAATGCCAGCAATAAAATTTGCTTTGGTTCTGCCAACCCTCTTAGTATTAGCCAGCCTGCTCTGGCGACTAAAACCGACGTTTTCCCACTACCAGCACCTGCCAGCACTAACACATTATCTTCGCCGTTAATGACAGATAGTGATTGTGAGTAATTTAATGGTGAAGATTCAACTTGTTGGAAAAAATCGTGATAACGCACCAAAACAGACTCGCACCACTTTTCATTAATTTGCTTGCGACATTTTTCACTGTCATTCAACCACTTAAGGCAAAATTGATACTGAGATGCACAATTTTCAAACGATGGAATACGTACTAACGGTAAAGGAAGTGATGAAAAGTTCTGAGTAATTTTGTCTTTGATACTGCTAACTTGACGTAAACCAAGCCAATGATCTTGTTTTATCAGTTGTTCAATGGTTTTCACCAATTCAGTCAATACTTGCGCACTGACTTGGCTCATTTCGGCACTCCATTGTTGCCATTTTTCATACAAATAATGGTAAAAACGTTGAGTTTGTTTCCACTCTGTACCGTGTAAACGCACAACTTGTTCGTTCACAATTTCAAATTCTAATTCCCCCCAAACAATGCCCCTCTTACAACGAAGGTCAATAAGTTCATTGAATGGGATAAGATATTGGTGGTTTTCACCACTGACTTCGATACCTGCGTTGAGTAAGCGAACCCGATTGTAGGGATGCTGAGCCAGACGCTGTCCAATCTGTGTTGATTTCAGTTCCATACGTCCTGCACCTGAAAAAAATCAATGACAAAATACGGTTGGCTTGATTCCAAACGGTTTTTTATTCCCTGCAAACACGCTATCCTATATAAACTAGAGCTTGTCTTACCTCTGAGGTACTTTGTGTTAACACTGCTTACCAGTTATCGCCGCGTGCTATATAACAGCCATATTTTATATTATATCCGAATCTTTATAGCCCTGACAGGCGCAACATTAGTGCCGTGGCTTTTAGGGCTAGACCCTAAAGTGACTATCCCACTGACATTAGGCGTGGTTGCCGCAGCCTTGACTGACTTAGATGATAGGCTAACTGGCAGAATAAAAAATTTAATTATTACCCTTTTTTGTTTTTTTGTTGCCTCAGTTTCAATTGAGTTACTCTTCCCATACCCACTATTTTTCTTTTTTGGCCTCGCTTTTTCGACTTGTGGGTTCATCTTACTTGGTGCTTTAGGGCAACGTTATGCCACCATTGCATTTGGCGCCTTACTGATAGCCATTTATACCATGCTAGGTGTACCCATTTTTGATACTTGGTATCAACAACCTGTGTTATTACTTACAGGGGCCATTTGGTATAATATCCTAACATTAATTGGCCATATTTTGTTTCCCGTCAGGCCATTACAAGATGCCATCACTCAATGCTACCAGCAACTTTCCGCCTACCTAGACGCAAAAGCTAACTTATTTGACCCTGATCTTGAAGATGATTATCAACAATCAGTTTATGATTTAGCTTTAGTAAACAGTAATTTAGTCAACACAATGAACCAAGCGAAAATTGCTTTATTGAGCCGACTTAAAGGTGATAGAGGCCAAAAAGGGACTCGTAATACGCTGCATTACTATTTTGTTGCACAAGATATCCATGAACGTGCTAGCTCGTCTCACATTCAGTATCAACAACTTAGTCGCACCTTACGCCATTATGATATCTTATTTCGTTTTCAACGCTTACTAACCATGCAAGCAAGAGCCTGCCAGCAAGTTGCTCAATCCGTATTGCTACGTAAACAATATCAACATAATCCACGCTTTGAACGAACTTTCAGCTACCTTGAAAACTCACTATTATTACTTAAGCAGCAATCCCCTGAATTACATGCAATAAAAGCACTGCATAATTTACTCAAAAATTTAAAGGGAATTGATGTTCAACTTAAAGGGCTAAGCCTTGAGCAAAGCTCATGGCAACAAAATAATAAACAAGTAGAACAATTGTCTGACGAATCATTATCAGGCTTTAATGATATTATTACACGGGTTAAGCATCATTTAACCCCAAAATCATCGTTGTTTCGCCATGCAGTTAGGATGTCAATACTTCTTTGTACTGGTTACGCGATTATCCAACTATTTGATATGGAAAGAGGGTATTGGATATTACTCACTAGTTTATTTGTCTGCCAACCTAACTACAGTGCCACTAAACGCCGTTTAGCACTGCGTATCATCGGGACTATCGTTGGTATCCTAATCGGGTTACCATTACTTAATTTAATCCCATCAATTGAAGGCCAGCTTACCCTTATTGTAATCTCTGGCTTACTGTTCTTTATGTTCCGTAGTAGCCAATATGCACAAGCTACCCTTTTTATCACTTTGTTAGTGCTTTTTTGCTTTAACTTATTAGGAGAAGGGTTTGATGTCGCATTACCTCGGATTATTGACACCCTTATCGGCTGTTTTATCGCACTACTTGCTGTAAGTTTTATTTGGCCTGATTGGAAATTTCGCCAACTTCCTCAGGTCATTCAAAAAACAATGGACAGTAATTGTAGGTACCTTGATGCCATTTTACTGCAGTACTACCAAGGTAAAGATAATAGCCTTGAATACCGTGTTGCACGCCGTGATGCACATAATAATGATGCAGAATTTGCTTCTATTGTCTCCAATATGGCATCAGACCCCAAATCTTACCGGATCACCCAAGAACAAGCTTTCAGACTTTTATGTTTAAACCATACACTACTTAGCTATATTTCCGCGTTAGGTGCGCACCGTGAAAAAATCCATAATGAGGATAACTTGGCACTGTTAAATGATGCAATTTGCTATGTTGAGTCTGCCTTGCAAACCAACATACTAGACTCTCAAATTATCGATGAAAAATCTGATAGGCTGCGCCAAAACTTATTACAGCGAATCGATAACATTGCAAAAAGTGACGATGAAAAAACATTACTTATTATGGAACAAACTAAGCTTTTACTTGAACTTGTACCTGAAATAAAGCAAATGATCCGAAAAATCAGTGCATAATAAACATACCGATGAGCGGGTATTAAAATATATAAATATCCTTTCTACCCGCTTATTCTTCTCATATTAGTATTGTCTGGTTTTGAGGTAGCCTGCTATAAGTTTCCTTTGATTTATATTAGGCAATCACCTCGATGCGAGTTCAAAACTGTTATACCAAGTAATCAATTCTTGCTTAGTATTCTTTGGCAATACAGCACTATGACAGCCTTCTATTGCCGCTGCTAGGCCAATTAATAATTTAATACTCGGGTCATGCCGCCCATGTTGCTTAAGTTTGATAAAACACGCTTTTGCGCCCATCGTACGTAAATCATCTACATGAGAAATTCCAATTTTCCCCAATGCCCTCTCAACTGACATATTCATATTTGGCAAATCTTTGATACGCATTGTGATGGACTGTTTTTGTTTTAATTCTTCAATTGCAGAACGATAAGCGAGTTCAATATATTGGAGACACAATACTTCATCGCCCCAAATTTGTTCAGGAAGTTGGTAATATCGCATTTCCAAAGGTATGCCTTTCTTACTATAAACAAGCCGATTAAGCCCTGAAGCCTCAAAATGGCTTCTAGCTACTAGACACCCTCGTAAATAATATTTCCCATCCAGCACTAACCCTACAATGGCATTATCAACTAATAGGCAAAAACCGCCGAAGTGATTTTTACGCTTTAACTCTCCGAATTGACCTAACAAACGAGATAAATTAAAAAATTTTTCTTCTTCTAATAACATATACCTTAACTCCTTTTTGGGTATGTTTCATTTTTATCCTTGAGAGAATCAATTTTATAATTTCTTGCTTTACAAACAATTACACCTAGCCAATTTTGAGAGTTTCAATAAAAAATGCCAAGAAGAATGCAGCGGAAAACAACAAAGTTGCGAAGCGCTTTGAAAAAATAGGCTTGATATTGGATAAATATACAGTTACTGTATGTTCATACAGCATTGTAACGAGGTTAATAATTATGAGCATCTATTCTTGGAACAACACAACAGAACATTCTCTTAATAATTACGCACAGTCCATCCCATCCATTGAGCTTGCGAGTAACTCTACACAACAAGGTATGGTGAGCGAACTCGTTTACGATGAAAAACATCCAATCATGGACTATATTTTGCTTCCAATGCTCCGCCAGTTTGGGGCTCAATCACGTTGGTTGCTCTGGCTAAGCCCAAATAAAAAACTGAGTAAACACTGGTTAGAACAAGCAGGCATCCCTACGAATAAGGTTATGCAACTAAGTCACATGGAAACCATAACAACCATAGATGCAATGGAAAAAGCCTTAAAAAGTGGTAACTATAGTGTCGTTTTAGGCTGGTTGCCTGAACTGAACGAACAAGATTTTGTTCGTTTACAATATGCGGCTCAAGAAGGTCATTCTATTGGCTTTATTATGCGCCCACAAAAAACATATAATATGGTAAGTATGCAATCAGGACAGTCAAACCACCTAAAAATTCACTCAAATCATTATCACTAGCCAAGATTAAGAATTTTCTTACTAAATTTAACCTTTAGAAATATTTATCTCTAAAGTGAAATGAAAAGTATTGCAGATCAATTAGATAGACAAAAAACAATCATAATACAAAATATACATATCTCCCTGATTTATACACTAAAAAAATACTTTTTTTAACGTTTATTGCTCACTCTACTTGTATCTTTTTAAGTTCGTTGTAGACTTTAGCTTGTTAAGCTTATGGCATTATTTTTTACTTTTATTATTTTTTTGTAGATAATGTCAGCGAAACCTAGCAAGTAAATTGAACCAATGGCACATAATAAGGCTCAGCGAAGCCAAGCCAATATTGGATGATAACGAGGCGTAAAATGAAAAAAACAGCTATCGCAGTAGCAGTGGCAGTAGCAGCTTTTGCAACCGTTGCACAAGCAGCTCCAAAAGATAACACTTGGTATACCGGTGCTAAATTAGGTTGGTCTCACTATGAAGACACTAAATTCACTTCACCAGAGACTGATTTACACGTAGGTAAAACTACCGATCGTGATACTATTGGTGCAGGTGCATATGCTGGTTACCAATACAACCAATATATGGGTTTTGAACTGGGTTATGACTGGTTCGGTAAAATGAAATACAAAGGCGCTGGTAACAGCGGTGACCTGAAATCTATGGGTGTTTCATTAACTACCAAATTAAGCTATCCAATCATGGATGACTTAGACGTTTACACTCGCTTAGGTGGTATGGTTTACCGTACTGAAGCTAAAGCAAACCAAACTCAAGGTCACTTCAAAGAAACTGATACTGGTGTTGCACCTGTATACGCATTGGGTCTTGAGTATGCAATCACTCCAGAGTGGGCAACTCGTTTAGACTACCAATGGGTTAGCAACTTAGGTGATAAAGACAATATCGGTACTCGTCCAGACAACGGCATGCTGAGCGTTGGTGTTGCATACCGCTTTGGTCAAGAAGATACTCCAGTTGTTGCTCCAGCTCCAGTTGTTGAGCCAGCTCCAGTTGTTGAAAACAAACGTTTCACACTACGTTCAGACGTTCTGTTTAACTTCAACAAAGCTAGCCTGAAACCAGAAGGTCAGCAAGCTCTGAACGAACTGTATAACGAACTGAGCAGCATCGATCCAACTCAAGGTCGCGTACTGGTAGTTGGTTTCACTGACCGTATCGGTTCACAAAACTACAACCTGCCACTGTCACAAAAACGTGCTCAGTCTGTAGTTGACTACTTAGTATCTAAAGGCGTTCCAGCAAGCGCAATCGCTGCTGAAGGTCGTGGTAAAGAAGATCCAGTAACTGGTAACAAATGTGACGCAGTTAAAGGCCGTGCAGCTCTGATCGAGTGCTTAGCGCCAGACCGTCGCGTTGAAATCGAAATTCAAGGTACAACTGAAGTTGTAACTCAACCAGGCGCTTAATTCTTAGCCCTAGTTTGAATTTTGAACTGAACAAAAAACCCCAATTATTATTGGGGTTTTTTTTATTCTTATAAAAACTAATATAACGAATATAGACCGTTTGTTATTTAGTGTTTAATCTACTTTTCGCTTCCCATTACACTTAATAGCAAGAACAACAACCATAAAGATCTTTTCAGATAGCCTAGCTGCCATCTCCTTTCGACGCCCCTAAAATCGCTTGTAGATCCTGCTTCAATGAGCTCATTTGGCTCTCGTATTTATCTTTATGCTCAGCATCTTCGATCAACTGGATAATCGTTTCAGAAAGTGTTTTATTACGTTTTACTGCTAAATTAGACAGACGCTGCCAAACCGAAAAGGTTAGATCTATCGATTTTTTGCGAGTATGTGGGTGCTCAGCATTGAAATGACGTTTACGCCTAGCACGAATGCTTTGTTTCATTCGGTTATCAAGCTCAGGATTCATATGTAATGAAATCCACTTGAGCACATCAATCGGTCTATTTTCCATTTTTAACAGCAAATCTATCGCTTCTTTTTCTGCGCTTCGTTCTATATAGCGGGTAATCGCTTCACCACCTCGTGCTTTATTGACGAGGTACTCCCATTTCCAGCCACATTCAAGATTTTCAAGCTGCTGATATTTCATAATTTTTCCTGAAGAAAACCGAACCTATCTTTATATTAGCAATATTATAAACAAAATGCTCAAGCAGACGTTCGATTTAGTGAAATATTCGTTTCTGCAATAAAGAAAGTAACCTGTCTTTGTAAAAATAGTGTACAATCCGCCCCCATCTGTTAACAAATTAATAAAACTGCATGTCCACTTTTGAAAATATACTCGTCATCTATGGGATTGTCGGTGTATGCGCTATGCTATTCACCCTACTCGTCACAAAAGACCCTAATTGTTTTATGCGCTTACTTAGCGCCATATTAATTGGTTTCACTTGGCCAATGACATTACCTATTGTGTTTATGTTTTCGTTATTCTAGTCAATAATTCAACAATTCTTGCTGCAAGATTGCCTATCAAAGGCTAATATAGCAGGCTTGCCCACTGGGTAATTAACAGGCCTGAAAATTGTTTATAAAACAAACGATGTTATTTGGCAAATTATTAAATAAACCAAATTCAGGCACATGCGCCCAGCTCATTGGCAGGCATTTTATTTATAACCCTATTAATAGCAGATAATTATAGTGATCAGTCAAGAACTAACATGGCAAGGCCTCATTCCTAACTTATCGTCATTCCAGACGAAATTTGTATCCTCAGAAACGTTGTCCCCAACAACACTGTCAGACATTCAGCCTAGATTGTCCGATGGAATACAACATTTTGTCGATGAATTTGCCCAAACACGCTTTATGTTTATCAAGTCTGATGAAAGTGAGGAATACCTTAGCACTTACGCTAATGCAATTGGCCCATTGCTTGTAGATATCAACACTATTGATGGCGACTACCAATTATCTGAAGATAAACATTCCTTTCAATGGAAACATGGCATTAAAAGCCGCTTTTCATCTCGCACAGCGATTGCATACCGTAATTGGATAGAACCAGAGCAACTATTTGGTCATGTAACCCCATCTTTGACCCTTGTCCCTGGCCTATTACATCAGCTTAATGGGGGCATATTAGTGATTGCAGCTAATGCACTCATTAGCCAACCTTTAATGTGGAATCGCTTAAAAGATATGGTTATTCGTCGGCAATTAGAATGGTTATCCTATTCTGATAGTCAACCTTTACCTATAGAAATCGAGCCACAACCTCTTGAACTTAAAGTTATTATTGTTGGTGATAGGCTTGCTTTAGAAGAGTTTGAATATACTTCACCAGAAATATTTGAAAGTGCAATTTATGGTGAATATGAGCCAGTCATGTTCTTTGAGGATGAACAACAATTAACATTATGGATGCGTTATATTAAATCCATCATTGATTCCAATAAATTACCAAATATCTCAGTTGATGGTTGGTTACCTTTGGTTCATCAAGCAACCCGCTATTGTGAAGATAAATTTACTCTTCCCCTTGATATTCCATGGCTTACAAGGCGCTTAATGGACGCGGTTCATTACCAAGAAAATAACTTATTAACTCAAAATTCATTTAATCAAGCGGTCGAAAACCGCCTATGGCGCCACAACTTCCTCATGGAAAGAACGCAAGATGATATTTTGCAAGAGCAAATCTTCGTTAAAACTGAAGGGGAAGTCATTGGGCAAGTGAATGGGTTATCCGTTTTACAATACCCTGGTCACCCTGAAGCGATTGGAGAACCCTCACGTATCACTTGTGTGGCTCATCTAGGTGATGGGGAATTTACCGACGTAGAACGTAAAGCTGAATTAGGTGGCAATATTCATGCAAAAGGTATGATGATTATGCAAGCCTATTTAAACTATGAGCTTAAATTAGAGCAACCACAGCCCTTCTCAGCCTCAATTGTCTTTGAGCAATCCTACGGTGAGGTTGATGGTGATAGCGCCTCACTGGCTGAGCTATGTGCGTTAATTAGTGCTTTATCATTACAACCAATTGATCAACAAATTGCTATTACAGGTGCAGTTGACCAATTTGGCTACGTCCAGCCGATTGGTGGCGTCAATGAAAAAATTGAAGGCTTCTTTGATATTTGTGCCAAACGGGGCTTAACCGGTGAGCAAGGTGTTATTATTCCAATGGCGAATATCCGTCATTTATGCACTAAAGCTGAAGTCGTTAGCGCGGTACAAGAAGGGCAATTCCACATTTGGCCTGTTGAACATGTCGCTCAAGCTATTACATTATTGACTAAGCAACCTTACTTTGAGCAGCAAGCTGAAGAAGAAAACGTACACCTGTTAGCTTTAATTCAAGAGCGTATTAACCAAGCAAACGCACCGGATAAAGCAAGGCTTCCTTGGTTCTTAAAATGGATGAGTTAAGTAAAGATTGCGTAAAAAATAGCAGATCGGAGTTGTTCAGCGTACAAGTGTAAGCTATCCTGTGCCCCTACATTTAATAAAGGCTATCTGAAGAACATGGTTGAGAAACGCGGATCCTACACAAAAGATGATTTAATTGCTTCTGGAAAAGGCGAGTTATTTGGGGAAAATGGTCCTCCACTCCCATCAGGAAACATGTTGATGATGGATCGTATCGTCAGCATGAATGAAGACGGTGGTACATATAATAAAGGCTATGTTGAAGCTGAGCTGGATATCAATCCAGACCTTTGGTTCTTTGATTGCCACTTTGTCAATGATCCTGTCATGCCAGGCTGCTTAGGGCTTGATGCAATGTGGCAATTAGTTGGTTTCTATCTGGGCTGGCTTGGCGGTGAAGGTAGAGGCCGTGCATTAGGTGTTGGCGAAGTAAAATTTACTGGCCAAGTCCTACCTACTGCAAAAAAAGTCACTTACCGTATTAGCTTTAAACGTGTAATTAACCGTAAGCTGATCATGGGGCTAGCAGATGGTGAAGTTTTAGTTGATGGTAAATCAATTTATACCGCAACGGATTTAAAAGTTGGCTTATTCAAAGATACAAGCGCATTCTAATTTTTAGAAGCCTAAGCTATGAGCTAATTAATGCAAACCTCCGCAATGGCGGAGGTTCTTAAATTGATTAGTATCTTTAAGTTAAAAACCCTAAATATAAAAAAATGACAGGTTATTTAACCTTAAAAATGAGATAAATTCTGGATTACACAACCGCTACGGTTCGATCCTCCATCGCCTTTCGCCAACCACCTAGCCAATGCGAACGAGCATCTACTGCTTGATATGGGCAGAGCTCTTTAGAACGCCCTGCTAAACCTGCTTGATAACCTCTTGATAAAGCTCTTTCTAAACGATCTCGCTTCTGTCTTTTCATGCCTTACTTCCCTCATCATTAAAAATGGAAAAGAAAACAGCACCTACTATTTATTAATAGGTACCTTATAGAAATAACGCCCACAGATAAGAAAATCAAGTAAAGATTTTCATATATTTGTCATAAATAGCATAAATGTGACTTAGATATGGCAATTAATATAATCATTTGATTTTACTATGAAATATTTTACTTTATTTATCATGACATTAGAGCATATAAGGTGACTATTATTAACTACATATAAGTTTATTAAATATATTTACTTATTGAAGATAAAAAAATACACCTCAGAAATTTATATTTACCATATATATCTGAGGTGTATTTAATTAGTTAACTAGGTAATAACTAATACTTTGCAATTTCTTTAGCAATATTATCAGCAACTTGTTGCCAGCCTAGTGACAATGTACGAACCAAGTCCGGATACCCATCTTGTTGTTGGTCTAACTGCACATCAAAATTACGACGAATGACTTTATCACCATGGGAAAGCGTCCAAAAACCTTGAATAAGCACTTTTCCATCGTATCGACCATTAAATGCCGTCAAAGTGATATCCAGTGTATCTGGAGAATTCTGTAATGGCTGTAAAGACACTAGCTTATCCGGTAATGCGGCGGATAATTCACTCACCATTGATTGCCCGAGCTGTTGTTCCAATGGGCTAGCCCAAAGATGTGTGCTCGCATTTGTATAACTCACATCGGTTGTTTGGTAAGTAATACCGTTGGAAGTTAATACATCAGACAACATAATACGCTGTAGCCAAACTTGGCCTTTATCCATCACTGCCGCTGATTGTTCCTGAGGAGTTTTTATTGGCAATTGATAATACTTTTTTTCTGGCGTACTACTACACGCTGCCAACAATAAAACAAATACTGATAATAAATATCGCATTATTTTTTCACTCCTTTCGGCTCTACATCCTTAGTCGGCTCCGCTTCAAACACTAATGCATTACTCTTGTTGTTTAATGTACGTAAAAGCGGCTGAACTTCTCTCAATACTTGGTCTAAACGCTGCATGTTATCCACCATTTTATTATAAGCAGGTGAACCCGGTTGGAAACCTTGCATTGCACGGTTCATTTCTTGCAGTGTTTTTTGTAAGTCATGAGGCAAGTTTTGGAACTCTTTACTTCCCATGACTTTGTTTAATTCCACCAACATGGCATTGGCTTCTTTAACCACTTTTTGCCCTTCGGCTAATGTTTGTGTCGTTTGATTAAGCATTGGCTCAATTGGCATGTTATTGATCTTATCCAACACCGCGATAACTTTTTGTTGGATTTGCGCTAAGCCACCACTGGTCGTTGGGATAATTTTATATCCAGCCACTACCGTAGGCCCTTTATAAGGCTCAGCATTAGGGTCAAAATCTAAATCAACAAACAGGGCACCTGTTAAAAAGTTACCCGATTTTAACGATGCTCTTAATCCGTCTTTCATAGCCAATTTTAATTCATTTTTTAAATTAAAATTCGCACCAACATCTTTTGAAAAACGCTCTGGCTCGATATGAATTAGAACAGGAATTCTAAAGTCATTATCCAAAGATTGGTCAAGCCCCTCGGTATAGAAAGGCACTTGTGCCACTGTGCCTAAACGAATACCACGGAATTCCACTGGTGCCCCAGGCTGTAACCCACGAATAGAATCAGAGAAGAACAAGACAAAATCTTGGTATTCTGTATACAGTGAATTTTGAATACTGTTTTGGTTATCAAAGAGTCGGAACTCTGTATTTTCCTTAACACTCGTACCTGGAACCCATCCCGTAGGCACATCAAAACTCACACCACCTGTCAGTAATGTCGCAATAGACCCCATTTCAACGTGAACACCTTGGGATGACATGTCGAATGCAATTCCACTGTCTTTCCAGAAACGCACATTGGAGCTGATCAGCTTATCATAAGGAGCATTGATAAATAATTGGTAGCGCATATCACGCTTGTCCATATCAAAATTACTAGTTTCAACTGACCCAACACGATAACCACGGAATAATACTGGGTCACCAGGGTTTAATTGCCCTGCTTTATCGCTGACTAATGCTACTCGTATCCCTTTTGCATCCGGTGATGCAAGAGGAGGTGTGTCCAATAAAGTAAATTCAAAGTTTTCTTTGGCCTCTACCCCAGGCTGAAGTTCAATATAAGCCCCTGAAAGTAAAGTACCTAACCCTGTCACACCATCACGCCCGATTGTAGGCTTAACAATCCAGAATGATGAATCAGCACGTAGTAAATCCTTCATGTCATTATTTAAGCGCGCTTTTATTAACACCCGACTAAAATTATCATCAAGAGTGACGCTTTCAACGACGCCAATATCGACGCTACGACTTTTAATTTTCGTTTTACCTGCTTCTATTCCCTCAGCATTGTAAGTGATTAGCGTCACTTCCGGGCCTTGGTTGCTAAAATGGTAAAATAATACCCAAGCACCAATTAAGACAGTTACTATTGGGATCACCCAAACTGGTGACCAACTTTTTAACTTACTAACTTTGGCATTGGCCTGTGATGTTTCTTGTGAGGTCACCCGACGACTCCTTCTTGTTCAACAGCATTCGTGTTTACTGCGTTTTTCCTTTCACAACGATCCCAAGTTAACCTTGGGTCAAACGTCATCGCTGCAAACATTGTGAGAATAACAACAACACCAAAGAAAATAATCCCCATTGCTGGCACGATACTCATCAACTGGCCCATTTGAACCAAAGAGGCTAAAATCGTGATCACAAATACATCAATCATTGACCAACGCCCCACATATTCCACTAGCTCATAAATAAAATGCATCCGATGAGGGTCTCGATTGCCATATCCTTGTGAATCAAGGCAAAGCCATGCAATACCAATCATTTTTAACGTAGGTACCATGATACTGGCAATAAAAATGACCATAGCAACAGGATAAGAACCATCCTCCCACAATAGAATAACCCCATCAATAATGGTTGAATTTAATGCGCTGCCCAGTGTATATGTCGTCATCATGGGTAACACATTAGCGGGAATATACAGCATGATTGAAGTAACGAGCAGTGCTAATGTCCACTGCAAACTTTGGTGTTTACGTACACTTCCACGGGAAAAACACCGTGGGCACTGTGATTGTTCCGCTGGTAAAATAGCCGTGCAAACAAGGCATAAACGTACGTTTTGCTTAATACCTGTTTGACCTACTTTTAATGGTAGCTCTAGTTTTGGCGGTGCTTCAATACGGTTCCAAAGCCAATGGCGGTCTAAACATTGAAATGCCCTTACCTGCAACATGCAAAACAAACAGTAAGGTAAAAAACTTAAGCCTATTCCGATATCACCATAAGCAATCAGTTTCACAAAGCTAACTAAAACCCCAGCTAAAAATATTTCCGCCATGCACCAAGCTTTCATTTGGAATAAAATGCGAGTGCTCACGACCTTTAATCCCTTAGGAATATGAACTTGCAACCCTAAGAGAATAATTGTGATCATGCAAAATGCTGGGATAATCAAAGAAAAAAACAGAAAAAATAACGCCAACCCACTATAGCGGGTAGCCGATATAATTTCGATTATCTGAAATAACGATATTTCATTTTCAATTCCTGCCGCCCCCATTTTCACAAAAGGGAACAAGCAAGCAACAAACAGCATAATTAATGCACTAAATGCATATGCTGCTGGTTGCTTATATGGATACCGCCACTTTGAGACTAATGTAGTCTCGCAGCGCGGACATGTTGCTTTGCTCCCTTGTTCCAACTCAGGGACTGCAACCAACATGTCACACTGAGGGCAAAGAACATGTTCATGAGACTCATGGGTACACAAAGTGTATTTGCTCCTCTAATTAAAGCTAACTTAGCCGTTTTTAAGTAATTCAAGCTCTTGCCAACGGTCAAAGGCCTGTTCTAATTCAGACTCTTTAGCCGCTAAATTAGTCAACGCTTTTTCAGTGACTTCATGAGGCTGATTAAAGAAATCAGCATCACCAATCGTAGCTTGTAAAGCCTCAATTTCAGCTTCAAGTTGCTCAAGTTTCGCAGGTAACTGTTCCAGCTCACGCAATAAATTATAGCTTAATTTATTTGCACGCTTTACAGCTTCTTTTGGTTTAGCCACCTTATCTTGGGCAGCTACTTTACTCGTTTGTTCAACTTTTAAACTCACGGTTTGTGCTCTTTGTTTCTGAGCATCAAAATACCCACCCACATACCGGTTGATGACACCGTTACCTTCAAAAATCCAGCACTCAGTTACACTGTTATCAACGAACTCTCGGTCATGGCTGACGAGCAAGACTGTACCTTGATAGCCATCAACAAGTTCTTCAAGTAACTCAAGCGTTTCTACATCCAAGTCATTTGTTGGTTCATCGAGAATTAATAAATTACTTGGTTTTAAGAATAAGCGAGCTAATAACAAGCGGTTACGTTCCCCACCTGAAAGAGCTCTAACCGGTGTCATTGCACGTTTAGGAGGGAACATAAAGTCCTGTAAATACCCTAATACGTGGCGTGGCTTACCGTTAACCATCACTTCTTGCTTGCCTTCTGCCAAGTTATCCATGACCGTTTTATCAGGGTCTAATGCAGCACGGTGCTGGTCAAAATACGCCACTTCCAATTTGGTTCCACAGTGCACACGCCCACTATTTGCCTGTAAATCGCCAAGCATTAAGCGCAATAACGTGGTTTTACCACAACCATTTGGCCCTACTAATGCGATTTTATCACCACGCATAACTTGAGCAGAAAAGTCTTTGACCAGGACTTTATTGTCAACTTGATAGTTAACATTTTCCATTTCAAAAACAATTTTCCCAGAGCGAGAAGCTTCACCGACTTGCATTTTCGCCGTGCCCATAACCTCACGGCGCTGTGAGCGTTCAACACGTAACGCTTTCAAGGCACGAACCCGCCCTTCGTTACGCGTACGTCTTGCTTTGATCCCTTGGCGGATCCACGTCTCTTCTTGCGCTAATTTGCGGTCAAACTCTGCATTTTGCATCTCTTCAACACGCAAAGCTTCTTCTTTACTGACCAAGTAATCATCATAATTGCCCGGCCAAGACGCTAATTGTCCACGATCTAAATCGATAATACGGGTTGCCATATTGCGGATAAAAGAACGGTCGTGCGAAATGAAAACAATACTACCTTGGAAATCTTTTAAGAAAGTTTCCAACCAGAGGATCGTTTCAATATCTAAATGGTTAGTCGGCTCATCTAAAAACAAGACCCGCGGGTTGCTCACTAAAGCACGACCTAAAGCCGCTTTACGTAGCCAACCACCCGATAATGAGGATAGTTCTGCATCCGCAGGTAAACCGAGTTTTTTCAGCACATCACTGATACGAGAGTCTAATAACCATAAATTACGGTTATCTAACACTTCTTGTAATTCAGATAATTTATTTAAATTTTTCTCACTAGGGTCATGTTCAACCAATTTAGCGACATGATGATAATCTTTCAGGTATTGAGCTTGTTCAGCAACGCCTTCAGCAACAAAATCAAAAATAGTCCCTTCGATATTACGTGGTGGGTCTTGTTGTAAACGAGCAACAATTAAGTCCTGCTCATAAATAAGTTGCCCATCATCCAGTGGCTGTTCTTTGGTTAACACTCGCATAAGTGTTGATTTACCCGCGCCATTGCGCCCAACCAGACAAACGCGTTCGTTATCTTCAATGTGAATTTCAGTATTATCAAGTAACGGAGCATCACTAAAAGCAAGGTATGCACCCGATAAATTAATTAAAGCCATTGATTCTATCCTTTACTCTGCGTGGCGAATTAACCAGCAGTTATGTATTTGACGGTTACGAGCAAAATCTTCTGAAAGTGTTTTAGCAGTAATTTCCTGCGCTTGTAACCCTAATTCTTGCATCGCTTCAATATCCATTTTGAAACCGCGTTTGTTATTAGAGAACATCACAGTTCCACCACGACGCAGTAACCGTTTTAAATGTGTAATTAATTGCACATGGTCGCGTTGTACATCAAATGTACCATCCATGCGTTTTGAATTTGAAAATGTAGGGGGATCGATAAAGATCAAATCAAATTGCTCAGTACTATTGGCTAACCAACTCAAACAATCAGCTTGGATTAAGCGATGTTGGCGACCCGTTAACCCGTTTGCTTGCAGGTTTTTCTCTGCCCACTCAAGGTAAGTCCTCGACATATCAACGGAAGTCGTACTTTTTGCTCCACCTAAACCTGCGTGTACAGTTGCAGAGCCGGTGTAACAGAATAAGTTTAGGAAATCCGCGTCTTTACTCATTTGCCCTAACATTTTACGGGCAATACGATGGTCAAGGAATAACCCAGTATCAAGATAATCAGTTAAGTTAACCAACATTTTTGCGTTGTATTCTTGCACTAAAAAGAAATCATCTTTTTGGGCTAATTTTTCATATTGCTGCTTGCCTTTTTGGCGTTGACGCGTTTTCAATACTAACTGATTAGAGGTAAGCTCAAGCACATTCATTGTGGCCGTGATCACGTCAAATAACCGCTGGCGAGCCTTACGTTCATCCACAGTTTTTGGTGGTGCGTATTCTTGAATCACCACTTTGCTACCATAAATATCAACCGCCACGTTGTACTCGGGTAAATCCGCACCATAAATACGGTAACTATCAATACCTTGCTGTTTTGCCCACTTACTTAACTTTTTCAAATTTTTACGTAAGCGGTTAGCGAAATCAGGTGAAATTTCAGCCACGGTTTCTGATGGCGTAGCAGCTAATTGATAGTTCTTTTGCACACAGTCTAAAGGGCCATTTTTGGCTTTAAATTCACGTTCTGAACGCAATTGCAAGCAGCTAAGTAACTCAGGAGAAGCACTAAAAATCGATAAACGCCAACCTGGGAAACGGGCCTTCACAATACGCCCTAACTGGCTATGCAGTGCAATTAAGGCAGGCTCACTTTCTAAACGCTCACCATAAGGCGGGTTACTGATAATTGCCCCTACCGTATCAGTGTTAACTGGGTTTTCCAATGCAGCGGCATCACCTTGTTTAAAGGTGATTAAGTCTTGTAGCCCTGCACGGCGCGCGTTGGCACGCGCCATTTCTAGTACACGCTTATCGATATCAAAACCATAAAAACGTGATGTCGTTTCTTTCAAGCCTTGACGAAAACGCACTTGTGCTTCCGTCGTTAACTCGCGCCATAATTCAGCGTTAAATTTCGACCATGCATAAAAACCCCAATGGGTACGGTGTAAACCCGGAGCTTTGTCTGTTGCCATCATTGCGGCTTCAATTAACAAGGTTCCTGAACCGCACATTGGGTCAACTAATGGAGTCCCTTGCTGCCACCCTGAGCGATTAATAATAGCTGCTGCAAGGGTCTCTTTCAGCGGTGCTTGCCCAGCAAGGTCACGATAACCACGGATATGCAAAGAATCGCCGCTTAAATCAAGTGCAACACTGGCTCTTTCTTTATTCAAATAAACATTAATACGAATATCTGCTTGCTGGCGAGCAACATCCGGCCGTTGGTCTAATTTGCGCACGAAGCTATCAACAATTGCATCTTTCACCTTTAATGCACCATATTGGCTATTGCGGATCTCTTCGTTGGTGCCTGTAAAATGCACGACAAAAGTGTCATTAACTGAAAAAATCTCAGTCCAATCGATAGCTTGCACACCGAGGTATAAGTCTAAGTCACTGTAGACATCAAAATCATTCAGTGGCAATAAAATACGCGATGCCAAACGACTCCACAGCAGGCTTTGGTACATGCCTCGTTCATCGACCTGAAAGTAGACACCCCCTTGCGCAATTTTGCACTGGCTAGCGCCAAGCGCTTCCAATTCCGTTTTCAGTAGTTCTTCTAGGCCACGAGCTGTGCTGGCAAACAGAGAATTCATAGTATTTATTACCGATTTTGATGAAAAATTGTTGCGCATTATAGCTAATCTTATGCAGTTGTCATAAAGTTGCTGCGCAACAATTATAAGGATTAAAAAATGATTACGCTTTCGCGCCTTTATACACACCCAGTTAAATCTATGCGAGGGGTACGTTTATCACATGCCTTCGCAGATACTAGCGGTTTGACTTTTGATCGTAATTTTATGGTAACCACGCTGGAAGGTAAATTTATTACGGCAAGAAAATACCCGCAAATGTTACTGTTTACACCCGTTATGCTTAACAATGGGTTACACCTACAAGCACCTAATGGCGAAAGTGCAACGGTATTGTATCAGGACTTTGATGATAAACAGAGCCCTACTGAGGTTTGGGGAAATCATTTTCATGCACTGATTGCTCCCCAGCAGGTAAATAGCTGGTTAAGTACCTTTTTTGATGAGCCAGTACAACTACGTTGGCTCAGCACTCAATTGTCTAGAAGAGTGAAAAATCATCAAGATGTTCCCGTATCTTTTGCTGATGGTTACCCTTTTCTACTCATTAATGAAGCATCCGTTCAAGAACTCCAAGGCCGTTGCCCTGCCAGTATTAAGCTAGAACAATTTCGTGGCAACCTAATTATTACTGGCGCTAAACCTTTTGAAGAAGATACTTGGAAAACCATTCAAATCGGTGATGTTATCTTTACTCTAGATAAACCATGCAGTCGTTGTATTTTAACCACTGTCAGCCCCGAGAAAGGGATAAAACACCCTAATAGTGAACCATTGGCCACGTTGCAAACCTTCCGTACTGATGAAAATGGTGACGTGGATTTTGGTCAAAATGTTATGGCTAAAAATACGGGGATTATTCGTGTTGGTGATACGCTAACAGTATTAGAAACCAAACCAGCTAAACAATATATAACGCAAAAAAGAGAAGCTGAAAGCCCAAGCCCAAGCTTAAATTCTACAGTCGACAATGTCAGTTTAATTTTTGAAGAAACAGAATATCAAGGTGATAACCAAAATGTGGTCCTCGAGCAACTGGAATCTCACGGTTTATCCATTCCCTATTCCTGCCGAGCGGGTATTTGTGGGCGCTGTAAAATTAAGCTTATTTCTGGTGAGGTCACACCGCTAAAACAAAGTGCAATTAAAGAAAACGGCTATATATTGTCCTGTAGCTGTATTCCAAAAACTTCGCTCAAATTAGCACTTAACTAAACGTTTATTATGGCTCATTAACACCATCAGCAATTTTATATTATGATGGTGTTAGAATACCTATAACTACATTAGTTATCTAAGTCGGACATTTAGTTTTTATTCATTTTCTTTTTATTTGATCACTGACGATCAACTAAATAACGTTGCCATATAACTGCCGCTTCGTCTTTGATGAATACTCAAGCATACGATCGTTCATGATCTTAATTGGATCACAAAACCTTAAAGTACGATCGGGTAATTCTAAAACTGGTTCAGCTAATAAACACAAGCTTGCTGAAGGGCCCGCTTCTGCAATAATAAATGAAAAATAACGACTGGTATTTTCTAAACACACCTGAATTATTTGCCCCTGTTTAGGCGCATTAATATAATGAAAAGAAGAAAAATACCAACTTTTCGGCATCTGTGGTTTTAGAAAACGAAAAGCAACCAAGCTATTTAAGACTAATTCCGCTCTTTCTTCTTGCGTAATATTTAGTCTCTTTGCTTGCTCATCAAATAAATAATATTCCCCTGCATCTTCAATGCTAAATGGCATTTCACTACGAGCAAATGCGGTTAACATTTTAGCGGGAAAACATGAACGAAATATCATGCCGTTGGCGAGATCTAACATCACCCTGTCATGGTCATGATCAAAATACCAACGCCAATGATCATCAGGTTTAATATTCATAAACGATCCTTCAGCGATTTATCGGTAAATATATAATAGGAACGATCATCATAATGATCTTCCCTAAATTTACTCTGCGGCAATTTTTATAGATTAAATTTTCACAAATTAAGCTTTCATAGATTAAGTCATGTCGTTTAATTGCAACTGGATATTACATTGTCTAAACAACAAATTTACTGAAAATTGATATCAATTTGATATAAAAATAGCCACTATTAGCAATATAGTTTAAAAGGGGGAATAAAGAAACCCCCTTGTTAAGTAAATTTACAATTTATTAGATATGATTGACAATATCTTTAATTAATTTTGGTCCATGGTAAATAAAACCAGAATAAATTTGAATTAATGAAGCGCCTGCTTCCATTTTTTCACGCGCCGCTGTAAGCGAATCAATTCCACCCACACCAATTATTGGTAACTTACCATTTAATTCACGTGAAATAAGTTTAATAACTTGCGTACTTTTTAATTGTACAGGCCGCCCACTCAACCCACCCGTTTCATTGCAATGGTTTAACCCCTGAATAAGGGAGCGATCTAGCGTTGTATTTGTAGCAATCACCCCATCTATATTATGCCTCACTAAGCTATCTGTAACTTGAATAATTTCTTCTTCAGATAAATCAGGCGCTACTTTCACCGCAACTGGCACATATTTTTGATGTAATGATTGCAACTCAAGTTGCTTCGCTTTTATACCACTCAATAAATCATCGAGAGCCTCACCGTATTGTAATGTACGTAAGCCCGGTGTATTTGGTGAGGAAATATTAATCGCAATATAGCCTGCATGGGCATATACCTTATCCATGCAAATTAAATAATCATCTTTACCTTGTTCTACCGGTGTATCTTTATTCTTACCAATATTGATACCAATAATTCCACCGTAATTAGCCTTTTTGACATTCTCTACGAGGTTATCAACACCTTTATTATTAAAGCCCATTCGGTTGATTAAACCCTCAGCTTCAACGAGTCGGAATAACCTTGGCTTATCATTACCAGATTGAGGACGGGGAGTCACAGTCCCTATTTCAATAAACCCAAACCCCATTGCGCCAAACGCATCGATACATTCACCATCTTTATCGAGACCAGCAGCGAGGCCAAGGGGGTTTTTAAAAGAAAGCCCCATGCATTGAACTGGTTTGGTAGCAACAGATTGACGAATAAGGCATTGAAAAGGGGAATGGTTCAAACGTTGAAGCTGGCGAAAAGTCAATTCATGTGCTTTTTCGGGGTCGAACTGGAATAGTGCCTTTCGGGCAAGATGATATAGCATATCCAATAACCTATTTTCTGCTAGTGCGTTTCAATAAAATAGACATCATACCGCGCATGCTAAAACCCCCACCAAAGGGTTCTTGTTGAGTTTTAACTGTGCGAACTATTTTTCGTCGGATAAAACGCGCAATAGACTACCCTATTTAGGGGCAACTTTACTATGAAAAGATCAATATATTCTGTTTTGTGCCTCTAATAACAACAAATAATAAAGGGCTCTTTAATTCACTCAAACTCTGGGGAAACAACCACTCCCATCAAAAATACTTGTATCGTATTGATTTATAATTAAATTATTCATCTAACTATTTGTTGGATGGAAAGCTTATAGTAACACACCAGCAGGGGGAAGAAACTATGTCATCACGACTGAAAATTATGAGTTACCACTCAACGTCTACCGAGCCCCTTATGACTAAGATAAGGGAAAACGCCCATCTAAGTTAAAAGCTTGCCGAGCTAAAAACCATATCATCGCTTAGTTTTTACAGTTCACATTATTAAACTGATAAACCATAGCAAAATCAAAAATTAAAAAGGGGAAGACGGTTAATCTTCCCCTTTAGTTCTAAACCAAAAGCCTATTTTTACTTTCCTATCGCCTCTGAGTAGCGTTCATTAGCCCATCATATAAAAATAGTGTAATGGCGTAATAATTAGCTTTCTAATGCTTTGGTGATTTTCTCAAATAAATCACCAGAAAGGTTATCTAGGGCTTTCAATTGTTCAAGCACTTTACGCATTTGAGCCTGACGCTTTTCGTCATAACGTTTTAAACGGATCAATGGTTCGATCAACCTTGATGCAACCTGCGGATTACGCGTGTTCAGATCAACCAAGATCTCATATAGGAACTGATAACCGCTGCTATCTTCCGCATGGAAATTAACTGGGTTCCCCGCGGCAAATGCCCCTACTAGCGACCTTACTCGATTTGGGTTACTCATGCTAAATGAACGGTGATTTAACAGCTCACGCACATGCGATAGCACCTCTTTCGATGGGTTTGCCCCTTGTAATGTAAACCACTTATCCATCACCAAGCCATCATGATGCCAGCGTTCATCAAAATCAGCCATTAGCTGTGCTTTGCACGGTAACTGAGATTCATTCGCTGCCGTTAATGCAGCAAGAGAATCGGTCATATTATCCGCAGATTGGTATTGTTCTTGCACTAACTTATTCGCTAGTTCAATGTCATCACCCGCAGCCAAATATTGGAGGCAAATATTACGTAATGCACGTTTGGCAATGTCCTGATGATCAACGCGATAACCCGTGATATTGACCGAATGGTAAACAGCCAATAACTCATCCTGCATGTCTACCGCAAGTTTATGGTGGATAAAGTTCAGCACCTCGTGAATGGCGACAGGGTCAATAATGGCAAACAGTTCAGCAAGTTCGCTTTCTGATGGTAATGTCAAGATCAACGCTGCTAACGCAGGGTCAATTGATTCACTCAATAACACCGCTCTAAATGCATCAACGACAGATTCAGGTAAAACTAACTCTTCCCCTTTCTGATAGTTAGCGACATTAATTTTTACGTAGTTATTAATCAGTTGCTGAGCAGCATCCCAACGGGAAAACTCGTTATTGGCATATTGCATCAAGAATGCAAGTTGCTCATCGGTATAGTTATAATCCAGTTTTACTGGAGCAGAAAACTCCCGTAATAATGAAGGAACCGGACGGCTTGCCACTTCATCAAATACAAATGTTTGTGACTCTTGAGTAATATTTAAAACAGAGTTAACAGCACTACCATCACGTTTTAACGCAATCACGCTACCATCTTCAGCATATAGCTCAATATCTAAAGGAATATGTAATGGCAATTTTTCAGTTTGGTCAGCCGTTGGCGGCGTCATTTGCTTCACATGCAGGGTATACTGTTGTTTTTCTGCTGAATATTCATCTCGTACCGTAAGTATTGGTGTACCTGATTGGCTGTACCAACGGCGAAATAGTGATAAATCGACATTTGAAGCATCTTCCATTGCTTGTACAAAATCATCACAAGTTGCTGCACTACCATCATGGCGATGAATATAAAGTTGCATACCGGCTTGGAACATTTCTTCGCCCAACAGGGTATGGATCATACGGATCACTTCGGAGCCCTTTTCGTACACAGTCAACGTATAGAAATTATTCATTTCGATCACTTTGTCTGGGCGAATTGGGTGCGCCATTGGGCTTGAATCTTCAGCGAATTGGGCTGATCGCATCACTTTTACATTGTTAATGCGGTTAACAGAGCGGGAACCTAAGTCAGAACTAAATTCTTGGTCACGGAAAACCGTTAACCCTTCTTTTAAGCTTAACTGGAACCAATCACGACAAGTGATTCGGTTACCTGTCCAATTATGGAAATATTCATGCCCAATGACTGACTCGATATTGAGATAATCTTTATCTGTTGCTGTCTCGCTTTTAGCTAATACATATTTAGAATTAAAAACGTTAAGACCTTTATTTTCCATTGCACCCATATTGAAGAAATCAACAGCAACAATCATATAGATATCAAGGTCATACTCTAAGCCAAAACGCTCTTCATCCCACTTCATTGCATTTTTCAGAGACTGCATTGCCCAAGGTGCGCGGTCTAAATTGCCTTTATCAACAAACAGTTCTAACGCCACTTCGCGGCCACTGCGCGTAACAAACACATCTTTTAAAACATCAAAATCACCAGCAACGACAGCAAATAAATAACTTGGTTTTGGGAAGGGATCTTCCCATTTAACCCAATGACGCCCGCCTTCTAATTCACCTTCTGCAATACGGTTACCATTTGAAAGTAAATAAGGGTAGCGAGACTTATCCGCGGTAATTGTTGTGGTATAGCGCGCTAAAACATCTGGCCGGTCTTGGTAATACGTAATATGGCGGAAACCTTCTGCTTCGCATTGGGTACATAAAGCATCACCAGAAACATACAAACCTTCTAATGCAGTATTTTTTTCAGGGCTAATTTCATTCACAATACGCAAGGTAAAAGATTCTGGTAGTGCTTCAATCACTAACTTACCATCAACTTCGTGATAGTTTTCCCATGCTTTACCCTCTATTTCGAGACTAATTAACGATAAGTTTTCACCATTGAGCTCAAGCGTTGATGACTGCGCATTAAGGCGTTTTACCTGACTAGTTGCTGTCACAACCGTCTTTACAGGGTCAAGATTAAAATCGAGGTCAATCGCTGTAATGGTATAATCGGGGGATTGATAATCTTGACGGTATTTCGCTTGTCTTAACTGGGTCATATGTAACCTTTCTAATTTGTTATATCCGATATCGTACTGCTTCGTTACTTCATACAATACTATAAGACACAATAATGTGAATGGATTTGAGAAACATTTTCATCATAATGTGTTATCCATTTTAATATTGATGTTACCTTTCTATTTCTCACCCTAGCTAATTTTGTTACACAATCGTTTGTTTGTTGGTGCTATAGCACTATCAAATATTTTATAGCATGTTAGTATCTTTTCGTGATTAATGCTTTTGTATGTAATGACGAGATACGGTATGACTGAAATGTATTTACCTGATTTAACTACTTTACATAAAAGCGAATGCGTGAATTGAGCTTGCGAATGCCCTCGTAAAACAGACAGGTAGAATAACGCTTCTATCTTTTGGTAAAGTGGGTATACTTTTGCAACTTTAACGATTTAGCTAATTGCTACGTGCTGTTTTATTTTGTTTTTTTAATGGGGTGAATTTCAAGTTTAAACTCTGTGAGTTATCCCTATAAAAACAAACAGCCTTAGTCATAAAGATAAGCTCCGCGAGGATGTCTGCGTGCCATGAACTTAGACGCTACACCAATTATTACATCACTGCTTGATACCGACGCTTATAAGCTTCATATGCAGCAGGCCGTTTTCCACCGTTATCATCAGGTACCGGTTGTCGCTGAGTTTCGCTGCCGTAGTAGCGATATATTAGGTAGCTACGCTACTGAAATCAGGCAACAAATCCAGCAGATGGCAAAACTATCACTGACTGATGATGAATTAAATTTTCTCCGCCGCTTACCTTTTTTCCATGAAGACTATCTTACATGGCTAAAATCATTTCGTTTTAACCCACAACAAGTGGTTGTTAGTGTGACTGACGAAGGGCAACTGGCAATACGCATTAGTGGCCCTTGGCGCGAAGTGATTATGTGGGAAGTTCCTCTTCTTGCCCTAGTAAGTGAAATCGTGCAACGAGATAGGCACCCAAACATCACAACTGATGATGCGGTCCAACAACTGAAAAAACTGTTAGATGTTTTTTACCAACAAGCTGACGAGCACCAACTTGACCTATCCGGCTTTAAGCTGATGGACTTTGGGACGCGGCGCCGCTTCTCATACGGTGTCCAATCAGCCATTGTGGCTATGTTGAAACAGGAATTCCCTTACCTTGTTGGCACCAGTAATTACAAGCTCGCGCATGAGCTAGATCTTGCGCCAGTAGGAACCCAAGCCCACGAATGGTTCCAAGCGCACCAGCAAATCAGCCCTGAATTAGCAAATAGCCAGCGTGAGGCTTTGCAAATTTGGTTAGATGAATACCCTAATCATCTCGGTGTTGCCTTAACGGATTGCATCACGATGGATGCTTTCCTACGTGATTTTGATGCTAATTTCGCCAAACGCTATCAAGGGTTACGCCATGATTCAGGGGACCCTATCGAATGGGGCGAAAAAGCAATCGCTCATTATGAGAAGTTAGGTATTGACCCAATGAGTAAAACTTTGGTGTTTTCAGACAGCCTAGATCTACAAAAAGCACTGGAGTTATACCGCTATTTCCACAAGCGGGTTAATCTTGTATTTGGTATTGGTACGCGCCTAACCTGTAATATTCCCCATGTTACGCCACTGAATATCGTGATTAAATTAGTGGAATGTAACGGTAAACCGGTTGCTAAGTTATCTGATAGCCCAGGTAAAACGATTTGCGAAGATGATGAGTTCGTTAACCAACTGAGAAAAGCGTTTGACCTCCCTAAAGCCTGCTAATCACGTAACAACCTTAAAGCTCTGAATAAGAATTGGCATTTTTCTTATCGGGGCTTTAAAACCCCTTTTTCTTTTATTCACTTACTATTACTATAGCTTTTAAGCTCGATAAACCCTCATCACTTAAACAGAAATATTTTATCGTGATTTTTTACTTGTTTCCTAATAAATGGCAAGTAACATAGAGCTTTGGCCCCTGAAATATGGGATTTCGTAAGTATACCCCTACTTTACTGTTTTATTTATCATACACTGGTTGTTTTGCGCTTTAACTAACAACACCGCAATGCAATTAAAAAATGAATTTAATACAGCTTGAATGGCATCCTAAATAATTCGAGTTGTAGAAAGACGGCAAACAAATGGAGCCCTAGGAGCATACATAAGTATGTGACTAGGGTCAGTTTGTGAAGCCAACGCATCTACAGCTCGAAGTATGACGGATTGAGATAGTAAAGTAGATATTGTTAATATGAAGAGAGTGAATTATATGATAGTAGCGCCTGTAGTCGACGTACTGCAAGGCCGAGTGGCGGTAGGCACAGAAGTCACCGTTCAAGGCTGGGTACGTACAAGAAGAGATTCAAAAGCGGGTTTTTCTTTCCTCGCCGTTTATGACGGTTCTTGCTTTAATCCGTTACAGGCTATCATCAATAATAACTTACCTAATTATAATGATGAAGTCCTGCACCTAACTACGGGTTGTTCTGTTCAGGTTACGGGCGTTATAAAAGAGTCTCAAGGCCAAGGGCAGTCCTTTGAACTTGATGCAACCGCAGTCAAGGTGGTTGGTTGGGTTGAAGACCCTGAAACTTACCCTATGGCAGCGAAACGCCATAGCGTTGAATTCTTACGTGAAGCCGCACACCTACGCCCTCGAACCAATTTAATCGGTGCGGTTGCACGCGTGCGCCATACCTTAGCACAAGCGATACATCGTTTCTTTGATGAGCAAGGTTACTTCTGGGTTTCAACCCCAATCATTACTGCCTCTGATACCGAAGGCGCAGGTGAAATGTTCCGTGTCTCCACACTGGATTACAATAACTTGCCGCGTAATGACAAGGGCGAAGTCGATTTCAGTGAAGACTTCTTTGGCCGTGAAGCATTCTTAACGGTTTCAGGCCAGTTAAATGGTGAAGCCTATGCAACTGCACTGAGCAAAGTGTACACTTTTGGCCCAACCTTCCGTGCTGAAAACTCCAATACCAGCCGCCACTTAGCTGAGTTCTGGATGGTTGAACCTGAAGTTGCTTTCGCTAACTTAGATGATGTTGCAGGCCTAGCAGAAAAAATGCTGAAATTCGCCTTTAAAGCCGCGCTTGAAGAACGCCGTGACGACTTAGAGTTTTTTGCTCAACGTGTCGATAAAGACGTTATCACTCGCTTAGAAAGCTTTGTTAACTCTGATTTTGCCCAAATTGATTACACCGACGCGATCAAAATCCTTGAAACCTGTGGTCAGAAATTCGAAAACCCAGTTTACTGGGGTGTCGATATGTCATCTGAACATGAGCGCTACTTAGCTGAACAGCACTTTAAAGCGCCTGTGGTAGTAAAAAACTATCCGAAAGACATCAAAGCTTTCTATATGCGCTTAAATGAAGACGGTAAAACTGTTGCTGCAATGGACGTTCTCGCACCGGGTATTGGTGAAATCATCGGTGGTTCACAACGTGAAGAACGCCTTGATATGCTTGATGCACGCCTTGAAGAAATGGGCATGAATAAAGAAGATTACTGGTGGTATCGTGATCTGCGCCGTTATGGCACTGTGCCTCACTCTGGTTTCGGCCTTGGCTTTGAGCGTTTAGTGGCTTATGTCACTGGTGTTGGTAACGTGCGTGAGGTGATCCCATTCCCTCGTACGCCTAGAAATGCTGCATTCTAATTGCGTTTTTTTGGTGCAATAGTGATGTAAAAAGCGGACTAAACATATTTTGGTCCGCTTTTTTGTTCAATAATGCTTTCATTGGCTAATTATTCCGATACGTTACATTAAATTACAGTAAAATATTAAGTAGATCACAACTTTTCCCTTAATACCTTATAATTATCCGTAAAGTAACGCACTGCCTGCTACCGCTAAGAATAATCTGCTTTTTTATTATATTTTTGCTTTTTGCTAATCATAAATCTTCAACTTAACTGGCCTAAGTTGCTCAAAAAAAGCTCAAATTATCTTTTGAAAAAGTTCCCTCTTTTTTGTAATATTTTTTAAACTGGTACGATGAGTGGTTATTTTTTACTCTATTTTTTACATTTTGAAACACCTTGTTACCATTTGTTTCAGAAACTTTGATTTTGTAGCACTTTGAGGGTGGATAAATTTATTTAGCAATGGAACACTGGTCGCCGACATAGACGACACTAATCTCTCATAAATAGTTCCAATTATTTTTTGAGAATTATTTTTGGCAGTGGCAGGTGTCCGAATAACACCAATGAGGGTAATAATAATGATGAAACGCAATATTCTTGCAATGGTTATCCCAGCTCTGTTAGCTGCTGGTGCAGCAAACGCAGCTGAAGTATACAACAAAGACGGCAACAAATTAGACGTTTACGGTAAAGTTGACGTTCGTCACTACTTTGCAGATGGTAAAGGCAGCAGCGAAAAAGCTGGTAGCCAAGATGGTGATGATTCACGCGTTCGTTTAGGTGTTAAAGGTGATACTCAAATCACTGATCAACTAACTGGTTTTGGTCGTTTCGAGTGGGAAACTAAAACTAATAAAGCTGAAAACGAAGGCGAAAACAAAAACCGTTTAGCTTACGCTGGTTTAAAATTTGCTGACTTCGGTTCAGTTGATTATGGCCGTAACTACGGTGTTATCTATGACACGAACGCATGGACCGACGTATTCCCATTATGGGGCGGCGACACTATGGCTCAAGCAGATAACTTCATGACTAGCCGTAACCGTAACCTATTAACTTACCGTAACAACAATGCGTTCGGTTATGTTGATGGCCTAAGCTTTGCTCTGCAATATCAAGGTAAAAACGGTGACGATAACCTGTCTGCAGCTAAAGATAATAATGCTCGTAAAGACAACGGTGACGGCTACGGTTTCTCTACCGCTTATGACTTAGGTTGGGGCGTAACACTGGGTGGTGGTTACTCTAACTCTTCCCGTACTCCAGACCAAAAAGATACACTGACTCATAAACAATATGCTGGTGGTAAAAAAGCTCAAGCATGGAACGTGGGTGGTAAATTCGACGCTAACAATGTTTACTTAGCAGCAATGTATGGTCAAACTCATAACATGAGCCGCTACGGTGACAATGGTATTGCTAACAAGACTGAAAACGTTGAGTTAGTAGCACAATACCTGTTTGACTTTGGTCTGAAACCATCTTTAGGTTATAACCAATCTAAAGGTAAAGACCTGAATGGTTATGGTAACGAAGATCTGGTTAAATATATCTCTGTAGGTTCTTATTACTACTTCAACAAAAATATGTCTGCAGTTGTTGATTACAAAATCAACCTGTTAAAAGACAATGACTTCACTAAAAATGAAGGCATCAGCACTGATAACGTAGTTGGTTTAGGTTTAGTTTACCAATTCTAATTATCAGTTAACTGATAAGTTAGAAAACGGTAACATGTTTTTGCAAGCAGCGCTCCGGCGCTGCTTTTTTTGCCTTTAAACGCTGACTAAATTTTTATACATCAAACCACTATATCGACAAGACAGACTGATTCACCAACTTTATAGATATTTATGGTTAGATTACATGCAATTCCTACCTAGCTCACAAGATCTCGCCAATTTATCGCAAAACGGTTGGCAAAACGCCTTTCTCACGTTACCCTGATAACTCGACTCGTTCGACTAAACCCGTTTTCAGCTATACCCTTTATTTCAAGCAGTATGGGCTTTTTACAAGCAAGGATAGCCAAAAGCATTCTCACTTAATGCCTTCATACGCTATGAACTGTATTGGGTAACCACAACAGAGCTTTGGAATCGACAACATGTTTGAAAAAATTACTTCTGCCCCCGCTGACCCAATTTTAGGTCTTGCTGATAGTTTCCGTGCTGATCCCCGTGACAATAAAATCAACTTAGGTATTGGCGTCTATAAAGACGAATCAGGGAAAACCCCTGTGCTTGATACCGTAAAAAAAGCAGAAAAATTCCTGCTAGACAACGAAAACACCAAAAACTATCTTGCGATTAGCGGAATGCCAGAATTCGGCCGTGTAACACAAGAACTGTTATTCGGTGTACAACATGAAATTGTCACCTCAAAACGTGCCCGTACTGCACAAGCCCCTGGGGGCACTGGTGCCCTGCGTATTGCAGCTGACTTTATTGCTAAACAAACCAATGCAAAACGTGTTTGGATCAGCAACCCAACATGGCCTAACCATAAAAATATTTTTGAAGCCGCTGGCTTAGAAGTATTAACTTACAACTATTATGATGCAGCAAAACATGGCATGGATTTCGACGGCATGCTAAGTAGCTTATCCACTGCGGTTGCAGGGGATGTTATTGTCCTACATGGTTGCTGCCATAACCCAACAGGGATTGACCCAACTGCTGAGCAATGGTCGAAGCTGGCTAACTTGTGTGCAGAAAAAGGCTTATTACCTGTTTTCGACTTCGCCTATCAAGGTTTTGCTAAAGGGTTAGATGAAGATGCTGAAGGCTTACGCATTTTCACCCAAAATAACCCAGAAATGATTGTCGCCAGCTCATACTCTAAAAACTTCGGTTTATATAATGAGCGTGTCGGTGCTTGCACCATTATCGCTAAAGACAGCGACAACGCAGAGCGCGCATTTAGCCAAGCAAAAGCGGTTATTCGTGCAAACTACTCTAACCCACCCGCTCACGGTGCAGCAGTGGTTACCACTATCCTTTCTGACGATACCTTAAAAGCAGAATGGGTCCAAGAACTAACAGCAATGCGTGAACGCATTAAACGTATGCGTCAGTTACTGGTTAAAACATTGGAAGAGAAAGGCGCTAAACAAGACTTTAGCTTCATTATCAACCAAAACGGTATGTTCTCCTTCAGTGGCCTCACAAAAGAGCAAGTAGAGCGTCTACGCAGTGAATTTGGCATCTACGCCGTAAGTTCTGGCCGTATTAATGTTGCAGGCTTAACACTGGAAAACATGGTTCCACTGTGTGAAGCCATCGTAAAAGTACTGTAAAACTCATAAAGTACACCCCAAGTTAGCCCCATATTTTATTGGGTTCTAATTTTGGGGTGTTTTTTTAGGAGTATGGTTCGCTTTGAAGAGGAATCGCTCATATTAAAGCTTATTCCTCTAATCATTTGAAAGCTAATTAGCGGCTGATACGCTCGTCCCCTCTAATAAAAGGTTCATAAACGGTAGAGGGTTCCAACGGTTGCGTAGGTGTGCTGACATATTCGTTGCCTCAAAAGTACTTTCGTATTCAAAACGTGACTCAGCATAAAGCTGAATAAGCTTATCTACCGTTTTCTCAGCTTGCCCATTCCATTCGTCCCCATCACACTTACGGAACTTTATATCTGTTACATCTGTCATCGACATTAAATGGTTACTATGATAAATCTCCACTTTTCGACCAGTATATGATCCATAGATACTGAGTGTTTTTGATGAATCTATTTGCTGTACCATCACTGGGGTCACATAAAAATTAACCAAAACAACCTGATTACGACCAGCCAAATCCTCAATCTTCACTGTTGTATTGCTTTCATAACCATTAACAAGATAAGTATCATTACCTAACCCACCAGACAAGGTGTCGTTACCCGCAACGGAGATCAATAAATCTTTATCAACTCCCCCGGCGAGAATATCATTACCTTGACCACCAAAGAGGACGTTATTGCCCCCTAAAGTCACTATCCTATTATCTCCTTTACCCCCCTGAATTATCCGACCATGCCCAGTATGGTCCAAAACAACTAAGTTTCCTTCCTTAGTCTTAATTAACCAATGAGTTCGAGCATAATTTGGGTTTAAAATAGTTGGGCCATTAGTAGGTACATGTAATGACTCTAATAAAGCATCTGGCGTTCCATTTAGTAAATGAGTTAATGTATCAGCTAGTTTCCAATGACCTTTTTGCCCTGTTTTTTCAGCGATGGAATAACTATCTGCAAAGTATTTAGCTAAAGGCTCCATCCCATCTTTTGTTAATTCCTGCAACTTATGCGGCAATTTAGGGTACATGTAGACCTGACATACAGCGTCTTTATTTTCTTGTAGAGATGGCTGTTTTATTTTAATAATTTTGCCTGATTTTGATATATAAATGCGATAAAGAGCACCATTATCCACACCTTCAGTAATGTTTTCACAGTCAAAATTCAGTAAATGAATATTATTTTTCCCTTCAAGATCCTCGATATAAACAACCCCTCTATATCGACAATCAATTAAATAGTTATCATCGCCCTCCTTACCCATTAAAGTGTCGTAACCAAAATCAGAGAGTAATAGATCGTCCCCATCTCCGCCCGAGAGAAAATTCATTCCTGAGCCAGCATACAGCACATTATTACCTGAAACGGCTGTTATCGTATCATCACCGTCCCCACCGATCAGCACACGGCTAAACCCACTATGGTCAAGAATAATATCATTTCCTGCTTGCCCGTTTATCAGTAATTTTTTACCAAGGTACCCCATTGGAATATTAATGGTATCATCGCCATCGGTGCTGTTTGCAATGGGATTTGAAGGGGCAATGACACTATTTTCACTCTTCAGGTCGATACAAAACATATTACTGTACTTATCTTGAATAAGTACCGCATTATTCATACCCCCATCGAAATTCTGAAAACGAAAGCTCAGTGTTGTCTTTTCGAACCTATCTTTGAGCAAAAGCTTTTGCCCATTCATTTGTAGTTGGTAGCCATTTACCGTAGGTAATAAAATAATAACCTTATCTTGATCTGTAAAATGGCCTTTGACATTAGCAAAATCAAATACAATATCTTCATTGTTATCGTCAAGTTTATTTATTTGATAACTATCTTGGCCCAATGTGACTTTTATATGGCTCCCCGATGCTATATGGGAGAGGATATTGTTTTTTTCACTTCCAGTATAAGTTAAATTCTTAGCTTTACCTATTGATACTAACCTTCCCCATTTAGGTGAGTTATATACTCGTGTTTTATTAACTTCAATCTCATCTTTACTTTCATCAATATAAACACTTTTTTCACCTGAATATAGCGTTTTATCATTATTTTGAACATATAACACATTGAATAGTTTTCCACGTATAGTATGTTCAGGATTATTTTCTTTTGGGAGGTCAACTAATTGACTAATTAAGGCAAAACCATCGTTAGTATTTAAGTTATAACTATGATTGCGTTTACGAACCCCATCTATATCACGATATACATTATTTAATTTTATGGTGACTTCACTCTTAACCTTATCAAATACATATTTATCTGTCTTATAATCATCAACCTGTATTTTAAGGTAAAGGTCGTTACCCTTTATATACATATCCTTAATTTCATTTAATGAGTATTCAAGATCAACCCAACTCACTGACTCGCTATTCTCTTCAATAATAACATTAACTTGAAATCCTTTATTTTCCCCCTGATAAATAGGGTTGATATAATGTTCTTTTTCAACTCGGAATGCTTTTTTATTATATGACATTTTTGTTTTATAAAGATCATCTACATGAGAAGCCCATTCGAACCGTTTAATAAAGTAACTATCAATCCCACTGCCACCAATGGCTTTCCCTTTTGTTAGTGCTAATCGGTCATCTCCACCATATCCATATAGCGTATCTTCCCCTAACCCGCCATTGATATTATTATTTTCATCATCGCCATGGATAATATCATTAGTATTATCAATAAGAGTAATATTTTCAATATTTTTAGCATCAACAACATCAATAAATTGATGTTGATATTTAAATTTAGATTTAGACTCCTCGCTGCAGAAATACGCAACCTTATTTATCCTTAAATCGATATAAACATGATAGCCATTAGGCAAATTATCAATAAATAAAGTGTCGCTTCCTGATTGGCCATCTAGAAACTTCGTTACTTTGCCATCATTTGACTCCAATGATGTTAAACTATTATCCCTTAAGTAAAAATAATCTGACTTTGATCCTGTAGCAAAATACTTTTCACCCGATAACACCTGAAGAGCATACATTCTGTCGTCTTTTCCAATAAGATAATCAACACCATTTGCGAGATTAATACTACTCCCCTTAGTCTCATCAATATCTATAATATTCGCAATTATACCAGGTTTATTCTCAATATATTCATTGGTGTTGTCTGCATATTTACGGATAGTGAAATTTTTTTGCGCAGCAACCTCGGTTTGTTTAGAATAAAAACTTAATTGTTCATAATCCGAAGCTGTAAGCTGCTTTTCTATACTCTGTGTTAAATTACTTTTTTGAATTCCATGTTTTTCTAAAAACTTATCAAATAATGGGTTTTTATAGTTTGTGTTAAAACAATAGCCCTCATTAGACGCTACTGTCCCAGTACGGACAACATCAGTAACCTCCTTGAGAACTGTCTTAAATACAACTCGATCTTCTTGCCCAGTAACTCTTTTCACCCTCCCATCGGCTTGCAAAGAATAATTTTTAATTAAAAAATCAGCTTCACTGGAAGTAAATGAAGGGGCTCCACGTTTGGTATAACGATAAACATAATCCGAAAAACTTAAACGTACCCCCCACCACATACCACCAAAATAATTATTATTAGTATCTACAAGATAATAACGTTCTTCTGATTTATTAGTCGGCTTTTCAATTATACTCAAGTGATGATCAAAACCTGCTGGGACAAACCTTTTTTCAAACAGGTCTATATCCATCTCTACATCTAATTTTTTAAATGCTTTTATGTAATGCACAATCGCCATTTCTTGCTGGCTACGCAGGGTAGGTTCAAAACCAAATGCACCACGAAGCCCTTCTTCCAGTTCCCTATCCCAGCTAATATCAATTACCTCTTTGATATTTTCAACTGCGCGGGCACCTTGATATACCAAACCAGAAACCAGTAAAACGCCCCCAACAACAAGGCCCACTACGGGAATAGTAGAAGAGCCAATTATGACACCAATAACGGTGATGCCATTTAACACACAACTGGCAATAGAAAAAGTCGCATTAACAATCAAATCTTGCCGCTGTTTTGGATCTGAAACACTATCAAGTTTAGATAAACTGTCATACGCTTGGTAAGCGTCAAACCCCATTCCGACTAAATTAAATATAATCACTGTTCCCGCTGCAATTCTGCCACGGATTAACGATGTTGCCCCCCCTTTACTAGCTATATTTAATAAAATAGGTTGTACAATCATGTCTCCATAATTAGCAATTGCTGAACCACAAATAAGGTAAAATTGTTTTTCTAACTCAGCACATTCCTCATCCCTTAAATCAGGGTTATCTAATTTTTTCAAGATTAAATGTATACTAATTAATGTTTGTACTGCACCAACTCCACCCATTACTTGGCCAAACCGATTACCTATTTGTTGAAAACGCGGTAACTTAGTTCCTAACGCTCTTAAGTTCTCAATCATCTCCGGTGTCAATTTAGACACATTAGGGTCGATGTTTCTTGCAATATACTTCAACTGCTTTTTCAATACCGCGCTGTCTTGAAAACCAGTGTTATTATCTGTGATAGGAATATGATCTACGTCGCCTAATTGCTGATGAAGAATCCTGAGCAAAACAAGGTCCGATTCATTTCCATCAACTAATGTTAATTCAGCCGCAAGCTTTTCGGGATGAAATCGCACTTTTTTCTGCCAACCATTTTTTTTTGTATGATCTGCAGTAATAAGTTGACCATTAATAGTCACCCCTAAGTTTTGTAACCTTGCCAAGGCAATTTTTTCACCATTAAAATTCACCCAACTGTTTTTATCAGCAACAGTGACAGAATTAATAAGTGCAGTTACGTTCTTTCTATACTGCTCATAATCATGAGGTATACGCTTGATACTGTTATCATCAAGTGCAATAAATTGCATATCTGCCGAATAAAACTTACCATTATTATGACTTCCCTCTCCAAAGCCTGCCTGTTGGCCCCGAGTTATAGTCTCTCCATTAAGTAAACTTACATTTTCGTTAAAATAACTATTGACTTGCTTCGCAAATAATTTTGATGCTAAAGAACGTTGTTCATTACGAATACAGAGTTGTAAACCATTAGGATCAAGTAAGCGGTATTCATGAATGTTACCTCGGGTCGTATATTGAATAGTATATGTTGTGTTCTTACCTTGAAGGAATAAAAGTGAATGACCCTGGGAATGGTAAAATTTATTATTGGCTGATATAACATATTCAATAGATTGCCTCGCTTGTTTCTCTCCCTTATTATCAAACCCATCTACAATATTATTTGAATAGCGCTTTATTTCATTAAGTAACTCGGTTTCTCCCTCGGTTAGGGGCCCATTATAGCGTTTCTGTTCTAGCTTAATTTGCCACTCAATAAGATTTCTCGCCGAGTTTTCATCTCCTAACTGAGACTCAACGGTATAAATTAACCCCATCTTTCGGTCAAAACCTGCTGCATCTCCTTTACGTCTTAACCTATCATAGTTAATCATATTCACTTGGCTATCAGCAGACCACTTACGCATCTGATTACACAGTTCATTATATTGCTGTAACCGCTGATGACGCTCAACTTGATGTTTATGTAATGCCCCTGCAAATGAGAGCCCTTTTAATGGTGCATTTTCCCCATCAAAATTGTCCTTGTTAAGCCTTAAAAATGAATTAAGGTCCTCGGACATTAATGAAAATGCATTTACATCTTTAGCTAACGCAGTGACTTTGCCACGATCAAAATCATTAATGGCAGGAAATATCGCTTTTAATTGTAAACATGATTTTTCGCTTAAATGATGTAATACAGATGGGTCATCCTGTATCGCATGCAAAATAGTAAGTGTATCTTTAGCTTGCTGTTGTAAATCCGTAGACAGACGAGCCTCAAATAAATTGTCCCAGTGAGCTTTATTTTCAGTTGTATCATTGCTCAGGTAATGGTTAACTTTTGGGGCTATTAATGGATCATATAGTGCTATTTTCAGCTTATCTGCACTAAATTGGCCGTACGCATCGTCAAAGTAACTCACTAAATAAGGGTGCTCTGCCAAACGAACATGCTCCAAACTGATATCTTTTGACGCTATTTTCTCTATTAAAGATTGAACTTGTTGATGATGTTTTGTATCTAAATAGTTTTTTACCGTTGGTGTCTCTTGGTGCATTACCCCCACTAGTTGCTCGGCAGCACTCCCCTTTCGCTGATCAAGCTCTATAAATAAGCTACTCGTAATTTTTATTTTTTGTTTATTTATAGCGTGGAGCGACATACTCTCCTCTGCTGTAAATGGATATTTTTCCTTTACCTCCGTAAGAACCGAGAACAAGCCATCGATTGGTTTATTCTTTACCCCATCATTAGCTATAATAACCCACTTTACTGCTTTACCGCTTTCTAGTAGTGAAGGAATATTATTTTCCCCGTATTCTACCGCCCAGATTTTATTATCTGTGTCCGCTTGCAAAATTAGTGTGTTTTCTGGGTTTTTACCTGCTAACCGCTCTGCTTGCACCTTCCCCTTTAGGTCCTCAGTAGCGCGCACAATAATAGAAAATGTTGAGGTGTCCTTCTGCAAATGAGATTGTAAATGTGCTTGATGCGCTATACTATCTTGATTAACCGTAGGCCATATAGGTGTTGATTTAATCCCTAAGTCATTTAATTTTTTAGTGAAGTGTGAATGAAAATCGCTAGGTAACTCCTGATTATGCTGTTTTAATTCATCAACAAAAAATTGATAAGCTTGAGGGTTATAGATTATTTTTTTTATTAGAGAAAAATCTAAATCTTTGAATGATGAAAGCCTAAATATTTTCATTGGGTCTGGTTCAACATAGTTATTTAATTGCGATAGTTTTAATTCTCCTCGACGTAGCTCATTAATAAAATATAATGTACTAGATTTTCCATTTATTTTTACTTGCCCTGTATTAAGATCATATTGATATATAAATTTATAACCCTTAGTACTATTTCTAATGGAATTACGTTCCCCCTCCACAACCATTTTATGCCCATAATTATAATTGGTTATACTTCGATTATATGCAACTATTGGCATATTCATCTTATTATTAGCAAATAGATTTGTAGCCTTTAATGCAAAGTTTTCATATATTCCTCCCCTACCTAAATTGCACCCCATTAGTACTAGTTTATCGGGGACCGTATTTTTCAATACTTTCTTTTTCAAATAGACCATCGCATCTGTATATTTCTTTGCACTCCTTTCTGCATATAAGGTAGGTTCTCCATCATCAAAATAAGAACCATGCCCAATGGTTATCCAGCGTACTTTCCCTGTAGTTATTTTTTTTAGAGAGCCATATAATACCTTATGTTTTCGACTACCTAAATCGTATTGAATCACTGTACTATTGTCGGGGTGTTTTGAGAGAGCTTTAGCTACCACATCCGCTGAAACTTTATCCCCTTGTAATTGAATAATAACGTTATGGTCATATGCTGTAGGGTTTGCCTGTTTATTATCCCTAGATTCAATGTTAATTGCCGTTAATTTATGATACACCTTAATAGGGTCACACCAGGTATTAATTGAGTGCGCCTTTGAAGCCAAGTCACCAGCTAGAGACGCATGATGGCTACCATTAAAATTATTTTCATGTATATCAGAAAAGTCATTATCTAATCCAACAACCGCTTTTCCGAATACGCCTTCCATATACCTACGCCTATTAACAATTAGCGCCTTATCTACTTTGTTATTCGTTGAGCCTTGCTCATGATTATCTGAACTCGGTATTATTTTATCTGAGGTTTGTTCGCTGTTATCTGAGTTTGGTATTATTCTATCTGAGGTTTGTTCACTGTTATCTGAGTTTGGTATTATTCTATCTGAGGTTTGTTCACTGTTATCTAAATTCTGATCTATCTTATCATTAAATATTGAGATGCTTTTTTTTATTTTAATCTCACCATGGTTTACAATATACCCTTCCGATTTTTTTCTTTTAGGTTCAAATAACCTACCGTTCTCACCTTCGCTCCATTTTCTATTTAATGGTGCTCGATAGCCTTGATTAATTAACAACTGCTGAAAATTAGACAACTGTTCGACATCATTAATAATGATGGCACCATGAGGGTTCATCTCAAAATAAGTTTCAATAGGTTGAGTTGTCCCCGACAACTTATTTTTTCCTTTTAAACTCTCAGGTAAAAAGAAGGTAATAGGGAAGTTATCCTTCATCACACTCACGGGGTTTGCATCATCAGAACCATGATGAACTAATTCAAAGCCCTCAGTTCTCCCTAGCTCTCTATTAAGCTGCCTATTAACCTCTTTTATTCTATTATTGATAATGCCATTTTCTTTCCCTTCTTTCTTATTATATTCTGCCTCATTATTATACAGTCTCTTTTGAGCTGGCGTTAACTCCTCATAATTTACACTCGCTTTCCATTCTTGCCAATCAGGCATTTCCGTAACTTTAACATAATGCTCTAACTCTGAAATTGGGAAGATAATGCTAAAAATATCATAATCAGCCGTCATTGCCTTACCCGTTTTAGGATCACCTATCACAAGAAAAGGTTTAATTTCATTATTTTCTTGATAAGAAACCTGCCAAATATTACCTTTTCCTGAAGGGCTTTTTTTTAATAAAAAGGTATGTTCTTCCCCATCAATAGTTGAGCTAGTTTTCTTGTAATCCCCATCATCTGTATCAATTAGTGGCGTGATGGTTTTATAGTTAATTAATTCATTAATCCGTTCCGAACTAATTTCAAGGGGAACCGCTATTGCATGCTTTTTATCAATAGACTGTTGCACATAGTCATTATATTTGCTTTGCTCATCTCGACCCGATTTCTTAGAGAACTGCTGCAAAACTGGAATAAAACCACTGTGTGGGCCCCAGTCAGAACTTTTACCTTTAATTGTTAATCCCTTACTACTGTATATGCCTAATTCGATTAAACTAGCCGATTTATAGTCAACAGGCCGAATACCAATGGTAATATTATATTTATCCGCAACTTTATTAATCGCTTTTTGGTGGTTTTCTGGGACCCCCGTAGCTATGGTTGGTTGGTCACCCATACGTGGAACAAGGTGCAAATTGACACTTTTATAATCTCTATCACCCTCTTGTTGAGGTGGTGAAAAAGCATTTATATCAAATTGTTTACTTACTAAGTAAACTTGATAATCATCTTGGCTAATAAATTTATCACTATTAATTTTTGATAATGCATTTACATTATCCTCAATTATTTTAGTAAGCTCACCGCTATTTAAAATATCAGTATAAATGAATGATGTCTTTCCGTTCAGTGTAACCTTTAGTTTAGCTATTTGATTTTTTTGATTAAATTCCACATAGGTTAATTTACATTTTTGATCACTACTAATGTATGCCAATTTTCTTTTTACTAATAGCGTATTTTCCGTAATTAGTTTATCTCGGTTATTTAATTCCTTCAGTTGAAATGGCCTTCCGATACTGTCACTAGGGTTAAATGAAAATGTTCTAATTTTATAATCATTATTCTTAACCTTACTAAACCTATATTTATCTGCATTAATTTTTACAAATGTATCGATATAAGAAATAAAACTGTCTTTTTTGTTAAATGTCATGACTCCAGTATCAGGATCAAAGAACTTATATGTCCACACCTTTGTTTTTTGATCATAAATTATGGATATCGCCATTGCATGGCTAGCTGAACAAAACTTAATTAACAGTGGTTGATTGCTTGTATTTATATGTGAGTAGATTTTTTCTTTAAAGCGACTCAATGTGGTTTCATTAGCTAAGTGTGTCGTAAAGTTCTTACTATCAACTACCTGAACACCTTTACCATTCCTATTGTCTTCTAACTCTAAATAATTATCTCTTTGAATAACCTCTGATATTGTATTAATGAATATTTTGGCATCATCAGTAGTAAAACTCGATGCTAGATTTTCCCCCCCAATGCTAAGTTTATCTTTTAGCTTTATAAAAAGCTCATCTGATGCGATATCTTTCCCTGCCTTTGTTTTGAAAAAATCACTATCAGCATCAGCCAAAAGCGCATCTGTATAAATTTTAATTTTTAATTTTTGTAACTCTGCCAAATAATTATAATAATTAGCCTCTCTACCATACATACTTTTGCTAACAGCATAATTTGTATTGACAATATCATTAATATATTTAACAAAACTACGTCCATTAATCTCTTCATATTTAAAGTTATAAATATAATTATAATGACGTACTGATTTTATATATGAAAGCTGTTTTTTAATTACATCTGATACATGCTCATAAATAATGATTTAGCATGTAACTTCAAGGCATCATTTCTAGCTTTATCTAACGGGGTTAAATTATCATCATTTGAATTTATAATAGAATAAAGTTCATTTAATTGCTCGATATATTTACCCCCTTGATTATTCATGCTGTAAACTAAAAACTCATCCGTTAGCCCATAGCAATACCCTGAGAAACTAGAATGAGATATACCATTATTATTTATTAACTTAATAAACAAATCATGATTTTCAGTATCATTAACATAGTCATATAATACATATTGATTAAAATTCACATCTGTATTTTCTACTTTCATAATAATTCCCTTTAATTAATAATTAATGTATGTTATTGAAATTAATATTTAAAGTAACAAAGTAATTTATTAATAACCATATCAATATGAAACATTCGGATAAAATGTTTCGGATAGTAAAAATTAACATAGGGTAATTATCAATGATAATTAACTATAAAAAACATACCCAATTCTTAGGGTATGTTTTTAAATTAGGAAGGAATGACTATTTTTGTTAATTACCAAACAGGTAATTCATCTTGTAAGAAAGGGTTGGTTTTGCGTTCAAAACCTAAATTAGACATTGGCCCATGCCCCGGTATAAACTGGTAATCGTCACCTAAAGGCAGTACTTTAGTTTTAATTGATGAGATTAAATCTTGGTGATTACCACGAGGGAAGTCACTGCGACCTACCCCCCCCTTAAATAACACATCACCCATTGAAATTAGCTTATCATTGTGATTCACAAAAATAATATGACCGGGTGTATGCCCTGGGCAATGCAACACATCAAATGAAATGCCACCACAAGTGACTGTATCCCCTTCTTCTAGCCAATAGTCAGGCGTAAAATCAGGACATTCCCCTATATAAAACATGGCATTTTGCTCAGCAAGATTTTCAATCCAAAACGCGTCTTCTTTTTGTGGCCCATAAATAGGCACAGAGAAATGTTTGGAAAGTATAGCTGAAGCACCGATATGGTCAGAATGACCGTGGGTAAGCAGAATTTTAGTTAACTTTAGCCCTCGACTTTCAATGGCAGAAATAATTTTTTCTGCCTCACCGCCGGGGTCAACCACAACCGCTTCTAACGTATTTTCATCCCAAATAACCTGACAGTTTTGCATAAATGGTGTTACTGGGATAATAGTATATTTCATCGGGCAATTACTCCGTAATCTGTGTCACCTATGCACAGATTACCACGTTCTTGCTGGCCCTGTATCAATATGTATAAAATTGCTTCTAGGATAATAGCCAACACCACCCGCTTTCATTTTCAGCGCGGCTTTACGAATGTTACTTAACTGTAAACCTTCGATATGGAAATCCATCGCTTGCCCGCGAGTATGGTAACTTTTCTTCGCGACTCCCGAACTTTTACTACGCAATTTATTATTCGTTTCTAAAGAGCGATAACCCGAAATAAGTTGAACTGGTTTGTTAGTCCCCATCATCATTTGTAATAAATAAATTTGGTCAAATAATTTAGGATCAATGGTTTTGACTTTATCGCAGCGGTAATCACGGAAAAAATGATTTAAACGTGCAAGTTCAGATTTGTTATAACGTTGACCGTCAAAAAATTCTGTTTTTAAAGACTCCCCCGTATTAATATTTTGAAAGCGTAAAATACGTGGGCGTGGGGTGGTCATTGCAGCAAAGACATGGCTTGGTAATAAACTAAGGCCGACTGTAGCAGCCCCAATTCCCAGCCATTTTCTGCGGGATTGGTCAATAATATCCATAGGTGATAGCTCAGACTCTAATAATTTCAGTAATAATCGATAAAATTTTGACAACCTATTGAGACTAGCAAAACATTCTTAATTTTAATGTATATTTATGTAAAGATATGCATACTTTAAGGGAATTTGGTTGCTATATTCGTCAAAAATAGCGCTTTGTCACTAAATTCACATGTAATAAGCGAATTACTACGCTTACTTTGCTGCCTTGGTTGATATGAATCGCGATCAGCTCTCTATTATTTACTGCATGATAATAATTAAATGCCTAAAAGCAACGGACCTAATAAGAAATTATGGGAGTTAAACAGAACTACTCGCAAAAAAGGGGGAAATCCCCCTTTCATATTTAAGCTAACATGATGATTAATGCAAAATCTTTTTCAACATTGGCAAATAGTTATCTGCATTATTAATGCTGTTATCATATTGATATATATCCGCTCGATATTGTGGTTGCTGGTCTTTATCAACCCAAGCGGTTTGATAATAAAGAAATACTGGGATCCTATCCGGTATATTCACATAACGGGTCGAACCTTCCTTAAGTGCACCATCAATGCGCTTCCTTTCCCAGCCCGCATCACCTAATAAAATACTTGCAAGCTCACTAGCTTTATTAACTCGTACACACCCAGAACTTATTGCACGTGCGTTGCGATTAAATAGACTATGATTCGGTGTATCATGCAAATAAATTGCATCAGAACTTGGCATGTTAAATTTATAGCGCCCTAATGAATTAGTAGGGCCAGGAGCTTGACGAATTCGATAAGGGAAATTGGCAGGCGTAATATTTTCCCAATCAATGGCATACGGGTCGATTTCATAGGAATCTGCGCCCCACCCCGAATAAACAGTATACCCTTTACGGCTAAAATAACTTGGATCTTGCTTTCCTCTCGGGGCAATATCTTTACGTGCCATGCTAGTCGGCACACTCCAAGGAGGGTTAATCACCACATTATTCAGTGCACTGCTCATGATCGGTGTTTTTCGATCAGCACGTCCAACAATCACTTTTGAGTCTAAAATAACCTCATCATTCAAATAAAAATCTAAGGAATAGCCTGGTATATTGACTAAAATCCCAGTTCCTTGACTTGCTGGAATAATACGCAAACGCTGAATATTTAATGCCATTAATCCTGCTTTTTGTTTTGGCTTCATATTCAGCCAAACACGCGTACCTTTACCGACAACACCATCCGCTTCTAAGCCATACTGTAATTGGAATTTTTTTACCGCATCAACAAGGTCTTGGCTATACACTTTTGATGCCTTACTTATTGGTGTCTCAGCTGTTTTTGCTGGTTCACTGGTTTGTTCAACCGCTTGCTCAGCAACTTGCGCCATCGTTTCAGGGGCTTCAACTTCGCTGCTCTCCATTACTGTTTCACCTTCCAGTAACCCTTCACGTTGCAGAATTTGGCGCAAAATAACCACGTCATCATTTGATTGACCTGGTTTTAATGTTTTAGTCCCCACGATTTCCAAGTCATCTTCAGGCATCGCCAATAACTTCAGCATTTCTTTGCGCATTGGCAAATACATTGGATGGTTAGGGGCTTGCGATTTCACCCAATCACTTAAGCGATTACCTGAAACTGCATCTAACCATGGTTTCATTTGTGCAGAAGTCGGGGCAATAATTTTATAGGGGCGGCTACTATATAACCAATATTGCCCACTGGCTTCAACCGAAGATAAATAGTGTAAATATCCCAACATTGCATCGGACAAAATAACGTCACGACCAAGTTCATTTAATTGGTTATTTTCCAGTATCGCGAGCCACTCGGCAAATTGAGGTTGTACCCCCGCGAGTGCTAATTCGGCCAACTGTTGTTGGAATTGACTAATTGCTGTTTCATCTTGCCACAATAGCTGCATTTGCCGCTCAGCATATAATTTAGATAATTGTGAAGCAAAAACAGGTTTCACCCCCGAAGGAAGCGAGACTGTTATTTTAGCCAAACTTTCTGCTGGTGTAACTGCCGCGGTAGCTTGTACTTCCTCGACACTTTGCTGCATATTTTCTTCATTTGAAAACGCAGGTATGTGTAATGCCATTAACCCACATATTACTGAGACTTGCAGAGCTTTCACACTTCTCTTTGCCATACATCCACCTTAAGTTACAACATGGATAACAATAGTTTTTATTATTAACGATTTTATTATAGTAAATTCTGGATACTCAAAGTATTCACACATTATACATGGTTAACAGTGCAGCATATCAACTTAAGCATCATTAAGTCAGTATGAACAATATAGGCAGGAATGTTATAGGAAAAAACTAATTCTGTGTTTATTTCTTCTGATTATCAATAAACGTAAGGTAACGATATAAACGGCTAAAACAAATAAAAACCAAGTGTGTTACCGCTTTTTATGCCCCATATGAGTATTTATTCAATTAAAGAATAAAAGGCAAAAAAACATAACATATGCTTTTTTGCCTTAAGTTAGATTAAAAGTGTAACCATGAGGGGGTTAACTAATGATTCCTGTTACCATTCAAAGTTAACAGCGGCATTATAAGTCACGCCTTTAAAGTCATCAGTATTTGTTGCTACACCCGCTTTTACTGCCACACTTTCATCAATACGATAACCTGAACCTAGTGCAAGAGCTGTATTAGATTCATACCCACCTAACGCCATAGATAGGTTAAAGTGCCCAACATTATAAGGTTGGAATAACCCTGATAAAGCAGCTTGCGAAGCCAACCCACGCTTTAATTCGTTATCTAATGAATCAACACGCTTATCTAACGATGTGACTCTGCTATCTAGCTGATTTAATCTATTATCAACATTTTTATTGATCTGAGATTGGCGGTTATTAACAGCTATTTGGCTATTGTTGAAAGCCATTTGGTTTTTATTAAAAACAGTTTGTTTATTATTGGTTAATTTTTGGTCACTATTAACTTTAGCTTGGTTTTGGTTAATAACATCTTGCTTATCATTAACGACTTTTTGATTTTCATTTACTAATTTTTGGTCGCTATTAACTTTAGCTTGATTTTGGTTAATAACGTCTTGTTTATCATTAACGACTTTTTGGTTTTCATTTACTACTTTTTGTTCTTTATTAATATTAGCTTGCTCAACGTTAGTTATTGCTTGCTTAGAATTAATATCTGCTTGGATTTGATTTAAAACCCCCTGATTTTGGTTGATCAGGGTTTGGTTTTCATTAATCTCTTTCTGATGCTTATTATATCCATCTTGCTTAGCATTATATGCATCTTGTTTAGCTTTATGATCCTGCAAATCTGCATTAACGTTATTTACATTGTTAGCAAGAATATTTTGATTTTCTGATGTTAGTGCTGTACTTGCATGTCCATTATCGCTGCCAATATTGTTATTCCAACCGGCCCAGCTAACATCCGCAACAGATACGTTACTCATCATGGTTGCAGAAACCATAACGGCTAATAAGGTTAATTTATTCATTTTTTGTATTCCAAATTTATTGATTAGTGTTAATTGGCCATCAGAATACAAGCTAACTCCATTACAGAGTATTTCATTTTACATCATTTTTTATATCTAATTAATATGCGCAATAAGGTACACCCTTAATTATCTCTTTCCCATCCAACTTTCTTTTATACAAAATTATTAATAATTAATGCGCTAAAGAATAAAAATACAATGAACTGACTAACCTTAGCACTCAGGTTACATTTTTATGTTGTTTAACATTAAGAAAAACCAAAACAAACAAATAAATCAACCAATTAAAACACCAATTTAGAGTTTTTGTGAGACTCCATCAGCATAAATAAGAAATAAACAGATAAAAAAATTTCCAATCCGTTGTAAAACTGCCAAATACCCCTATATAGAAACAGTTAATTATCCTTATCCATAATTAGTTATTACATCGATATAACTATAAGTATTTTTCATGCAAAGTTTTACCTAAATTAAATTCATTACGAGAGTTAGTTATACTTCATTAATTTTTGTTACATTCTATATGCGTTAATCGTAAAAATATACTTTCCCTAAGCAGTTTCTCTCGCTATCACTATTAAGCTACCCATTAAAATACTGTGCTTTTATGTTTAAAACACAGATATCCCTTCAGTTAGAAGAAGGGATATCAAATACAAAAAAGCCGATACTTATTACTAAGTATCGGCTTTAAATGCATTTAAGTTATCTATTACTACAAGGCCGGTTCTTGAACACTAGCACTGTCTTGGCCAAAACCTTTTAAGCCAACCACATGCACATGCTCATGGTTGCCTATCACCTTACGAACTAGCTTATAAGTTGTCCCTTTCTCAGGGCTTATATTCTCTGGTGCCGCAATTATTAACTGCATTTCTAACCTATCACACAATTCGAATAAGGTTGCTATCGATTTAGCATCTAATCGAGCGGCTTCATCTAAGAATAATAGACGACAAGGAATAATATCTTTTGCACGTAAACGACGGGATTCTTCTTCCCAGCTTTGTACCACCATCACTAGAATTGACATCCCTGTACCAATAGCTTCACCCGTTGATAGCGCACCACTCTCTGCTTTCAGCCAGCCATCTGAGCCACGGTTAACCTCAACATCTAGCTCTAAATAATTACGATAATCGAGTAATTCCTCACCAATGGTTTGCGGTAAACGCTGGCCAACATCCACTTGTGGGTTAAGGCGTTGATACAGTTTTGCCATCGCTTCAGAGAATGTCAGGCGCTGGCTAGTAAATAAGTCTTGATGCATTTCACTTTCTTCAGACAGGACACTGAGTAACAGTGCATGGCTTTCACGAATATTTACATTAAGACGAACGCCTTTCACTTGGCCAAACGCAACGGCTTGTAACCCTTGGTTTAACATGCGGATACGATTTTGTTCACGTTGGATCGTTTTGCGAATAATATTCGCCACACTTTTCGAGCTAATCGCTAATTTTTGCTCACGAGCGGTTAATTCTTCCGTTAAACGACCCAACTCAATTTCCATTTGCTCAATCGCATCAATCGGGTCATCCGTACGAATAATATCTTGGCGAATTCGTTCGCGTAAGTGTTGATACACTGCAATAAAGAACTTAATTTTGCGTTCTGGGTATTTTGGATCTTCAGATAAACGTAGCACATCACGTAAATGTTCGTTATCTGCCACCGCAAGACGTAGCGCCCCTAATGCTTTATCCGACATAGAGCGTAAACTGTCACCATCAGTATAAGCAAGTTCACGGCGGTGCAAACGGCGCTCAACACCATTGTCTTTCACCAAACGCATTACAGCACACCAACCTGCTTTCGCAGAAACCACTTGTTCACGTAATAGATAATAATCTTTTTCTAACTTACGTAGGCGTTTTTGTAAGTTATCCATTTCAGCTTCACATAAGGTTAGCTGTTTTTCTAACTGATTAATACGGCTACGGTTCTCCATCACTCGTTGGTGTAATTCATCACGACGAATGCGTGCACGCTCTTGTGCTTCAGGGTCAGCTTTTACACCAATCTCCTGCATTTCGGCTTCTAGCTCTTTCAGCATTTCTTGCTTAGTTTCAAAAGAGCTACGTAACGAAGCCAATACTTGATGGTATTGCGCACTCTGCGATTGCTGCTGACGTAGTTGCTCACGGGCTCGAGCTCGCTCGGTTTCTGCCTGTTCCAAACGCTGACGCAATTTTTCATTCAAATCACTATTTTCACTAACCATCCCCGTAGAGTCACTGTAACTAAAGTGAGCCCGACGTTGAACCACTTCAACCAATGCAAAAGCCTGCTGTTTTGCATTCTGTTGAGTGTGCTTCGCGAGTTCGTAATCTTTGCGTAGCTGGTCATGTTGCTCAGGGTCACTGAGTAATACCGTTACAATCGGCTCTAATTTTTCTAATGTACTTCCATGTTTATTGAGGAAATGCGCCGCTTCTTCAGCTTCTGATAGTTCCTCATTGATTTCTTCAACCCTATCCACCAGTGTTTCATCAAGTAACAAGCCCATCTGCGGTAACAAACGGTTAAGTGCCGTTAAACTTTCTTTTCCTTGAGCAAATTGTTGGCGCTGTTGTTGGGTTTGTTCTTCAAATTGCGCTAAAGCTCTTTCTAGTTCTGTTCGTTTTTGATTAAGTGTACGGATTTCAGCTTCTGGGTCTGCTTCGAAAGCGACAGAAATGTGCTGACCGATAAAACGACTGAATGCTTGATGTGAACGTTGAATTTTTTGTACATCAAATGACAATGTCGCATAGCGTTCGGCGAGCTCATCACGCTCAGCTGATAATGACTCTAAATGGCTTTCACGCGCTGCTCGCCCAAATAAAGGAAGCTCAGGATAACGCGAATAACGCCACTGCCGCTCAGAAGAGCGAACTAATACGGCTTGTTCAAATTCTTGGGCATCAAAAACGCTATCATCAAAGGAAGAAGGGTCCCCTTCGATAAAATACACATCATCAGGGCAGTCTTGTAAAGTTTCTAACTGGCTACGAACAACTGATAAATCCTGTACGACAATACCATGACGAGCAGGACCATATAATGCTGAGAAATAAGCCGCATCTTCAATAGTAATGTCATCATAAATTTCAGACAGTAATACCCCGTTGAAACGTTCCGCCAATGCAAGCATCCGGCTATCTTCTGCACCACTTGGCTGACTTAAACGCTCTATTTGCTTCTCAAGGTCGCGCCGCTGCGCTGCAATCTCATCGCGCTCAACCGTGATTTCCCTTTCTTGTTCAAGCAACTGCTGCATAAATTCAGTTACAGCAGTACTCGATGCAAAAACTTCACCTGATTGTTCATTCAATTGAGTTAATGCTTCTTGAGCAATGATCCATGCAGGTGCTTTAGAAGATAACTGTTGGATACGCTGGCGAATTTGTTCCAATTCTTGGCGCATTTGCATGCGCCTTTCGCCACTTTCGTTTACACCAACACTTAATTCTTCTTGTTGCGCTTCTAACTCAGCCATTAACGCATCAAGTTCATCAGGCTCATAGCTTTGACCGTGGCGTTTACAAAACTCTGCCAACATACGCTCTGCATTCTGCTGGCTATTTAGGCGTTGTTGTAATTCAGAGAGTTGCATGCGTAACGGTTGTACACGTTCAGCTAAATGCTGTTGTGATGACCAATCCCGTAATAGAGCACGTGCTTGTTGGTATGCATCACTGCGACTTACCTCACCTACCATATTTTTAACTAATTGATAGGCTTGCTCAAATTGGCTATGTGCTGCATCAGCAACACTCATTTTTTGTTCAAGGGCCAATAACGACTCTGTCGCTTGCTGTTCCCGAGCCTCAAATGTATCTAACCATTCATCTGCATTATCAATTGATAATTCAGGAAGCTGACACAAATCACGAGCTCGAGTTAATGCATGTAACGCTTGTTGGTATTGGATAGCACGAGTTTGCTGTACATCTAATGCTTGTTGGTAGTCCGCTAATTGGTTTTTTAGCTCATCAACCTCTATCTCAGCGGCTTGGGCACGAGCTTCATATTCGTCTTGTGTTTCTGTTGCTTCTGCAACAACTTCGCTTTGCTCTTCAAGGCGATAAGTCAGCTCTTCAATATCAGCTTGATAACGGTCTATTTTTTCTTGCTGACGTAGCGCTGCTTGCACTAAATTCAAATGGTCATTGGCCGCTTGGTAATCAGCTTCCAATTCTGTTGAAGCGCTATTTTGCTCATTTAGTTCGCGTGCCATTTCTACACTACGAACTTGCTCTATACGCAGTTGTTTACGACTAGCGAATAACTCATTACGTGCAGCTAAAGCGGCATCTAAATGGATACGCCTTTCATTGGAATGACGCATATAATCCGCTGATACATAATCCGTTGCTTGGCTAATTAAATGTTTAAACAAGTCGCGGTCAGATTGTGTAACGCGAATGGCTTCCAACGTTAAGCGGTTTTCACGCAATGCAGCTTCCATATCTTGGAAGGCTTTACGAACGCCACCATTTTCAGGCAATAAGTAATCACGTAATGAACGCGTAATCGCGCTGGAAATCCCACCGTATAATGACGCTTCAATAAGCCGATAATATTTGCTTCGATCACTCGCTGAGCGTAAACGTTTTGGCAAGACACCTAATTCAAATAGAACCGAATGGTAATCTGTAATTGAGTTAAATTGCTTGAACAAAATTCCTTCTTGCTCTTCAAGGCGTTCTTTTAACTCATTCAGTGGGATCACTTTGGCTTGGCGACCATCAATCACTTCTGTCAATATTTCAGTCGGAACCGTTGCCAATGGAATGCCTTGCACCATGAAAGGCTTAATATCAACTTTTTTATCACGCCCAGCAACTTGCTGTAAGCGCACACCCACCATGACGCGCTGATGTTTAGAGTTTAAAACATCTAAAATGGCATAGCAGACTCCAGGACGTAATTTCCCATGTAACCCTTTGTCCCGTGACCCTGAGGTAGCACCGGCTTCAGTGGTATTACGGAAGTGGAGTAAGGTTAAATCTGGGATCATGGCAGTAATAAAAGCAGCCATCGTTGTCGATTTACCCGCACCATTACCACCAGATAAAGTGGTGACTAACTCGTCAAGGTCAAAAGTACGAGCAAAAAAACCGTTCCAATTCACCAGCGTCAGTGAGCGAAATTTTCCGCGTTCAATCATTATTCTTCATCCTCATCACTTTCTGCCGGTTCTTGACTATCTTCGACATTCTCTTCTTCACTGTCTTTTAGTGAGAGTTCACCTTCGAGAGAGATAGCTTCGCCATCACGGATCATACGTAACTGAGCGTCTTGCGGGTTATCACCACTGCGTACATCTGCACCAAAACGGAACACAGATTCACTAATAATAAATTTACTCGGGTCATTTTGCAGAAAATGCACCATCCCTAAACGACGTAGACGGTTTAATGATGTTCTTAATTTTTCCTGCAATTTTTGTTTATCAAGGTCAGAACCCGTAGAACGCTGATTAACAAATTTAAGCAGTTTATTTTCATCCGCTAAAGAGAGTAATTCTTCAAAAAGCTCTTGAGAGGTAAAGATACCTTGATTACTTAAACGCTCAGGGCTGAGGTAGAGATAACACAGAATTTTGCCAACCATCATATCCAATTCAGATAGGACTGAGCGTGGGATCAACGTGGTCGAACGCGGGCGTAAATAGAAAAACCCTTCAGGTGCACGAATTAGCTCAACATTATACCGTGAGTAAAATTGCTCCAATGCTTCCTGAAAATCCATCAAAAATGCGTGGTTATCAAGGTCATCAATACTAATATGCCGACCTGAACGCAATTGGCTGTCTAGCTCTGGGAAAATAGGGTTAGCTAATGCTTGAGCCAGTTTTACTGGCATAAATTGTTCAATATTTGTCGATGACATGTGCCTGTACCTTGGCTCCGTAATCATTAATAGCTTGCCATTCTGCCGGTAACCCCGCCAAATCAGCCTCTGCAATGCCTAGTCTTACCGCCTGATCAATAATAATTCGAGCGACATCAAAATGACGTTTTTGTGGATATTGCTGCAAGTACCCCTGCAATACACGACCAACGTCTAATGGACGCTGTTCTGTTTTATAGATGGCAAGTTCCACTTCCATTAACTCGGCTAGTTTATCATTGAGCTCACTAAACTCTTCAAATTCAAGCTCTGGAGGCAATTCACCCGTTACCTCTTCATCATGTAATGTGAGCTCTTCATCTCGCATATCGAATAACCGGTCTGCGTTGGTATAAGTAAGAGCCCAAGGGCTATCGAGATAATGTTGAACGGACTGACGTAACCGTTGTGAAAAGATCCTGTTTTTATCCATATCTATCGCTGTACGGATAAATTTATGGACGTGACGGTCATAGCCTATCCATAAATCGATAGATTGCTGCCCCCAACTGACGATACGGTCTAATTTATTTTGTAAGTCAAAAACCAGTCTATCCACCATTTCAGAAAAAGCAGGTGCATTCATATTCGCTTCTTGAATACGCAATAAATTGGCTTGTAGTTTATCCCCTGCGGCTTCTAACGTGTCTTGCAGCTCACGCAAAGTACCGGATGTTTCTGATAATAATTGCTCACAGTTTGCGATGGCCGCCTGCCAATCTTGGTTTAACAAGGCAGCAATATCTTCTTTAACGGTATTTTGCTGCTCATCCATGATACGTTGGGATAAATCGATGCTATCAAAAATTTCAGCGACTGAATATTTTAATGGAGCAAAAACATAACGATGCCAATAAAATTCATCACCGCCTTCTTCTGCTGCTTCAGCCGCTCTTTGCAGCTCACTGGCAACTATCGAAAGCTGCATGGAAAGTCTTAATGTGGAAAATTCTCGCTGGCGTATATAATAATCGCTGATGCCAATCCCCAATGGGGTCAGACGATAAATGGCATTGCCTTCAACAATATCACTGGCGAAACGGTTAAATATCTTTTGGCGCACCATATCATTGATGGCATTATTTGCCCTCACCGCCAAAGATTCCGTTGTCTGTTCAAAACCTTTGCAAACTTCACGAAAGGCGTCAACCAGTTCCCCTTCACTCATTTCGCCATTCACTCTTTCACTGTTTAATACTGCCACCGCCAGCAAAAATGCCAAACGCTCAGCAGGGAGTGAAATCGCAAAATCATTTTTTCGTGCCCAAGACACAAGTTCAGGGACGGTCTGGGAAAAATCACTCATAAATCGTCCTTTTGTATTTGTTTGCGTGCCATGACATGAATATAACGCCCCATACTAAGATAGGGTTCTTCACGACAATATTGTTGCTCTAACGCTAACAATGCAGGAAAATCTTTTTGCTGTAATTGCCTACTTTGCAGATAGTCATGGAAAACTCTGACGCCACTTTTAGCTAAGATGCCCATACCACACCCCCTTAACCACTCATCAACTTGCTGAGGAAATAAAGGTTTCTGTGGCGATAACGAGCGTTTACGACGCCGCTGAATATGCGGGGTTGCCAAATGAAAGTTCCCCAAAATCGCATTACGCATGACTAAGCCATTTGCATTATAGAACATGACAGAAAATACGCCTTCTGGTCTGATTATATCTGCCAGTTGTTCAATTGCATATTTTTGATCGCTAATCCATTCAAGAACAGCATGGAATAAAACAAGGTCAACGGGCTCATTAATATGTTGGGAAATATCTTGCACCGCGCAGTGAACAAAGCGAATGTTATCGCTAATCCCTTGTTCTTTTGCAAGCTCACTGGCTCGTTCCAACATTTCTTCGGATAAATCGCAAAGTATAACTTGATGGCCCATAGCAGCAAGTTTACGTGAAAAATGCCCTTCACCTCCACCTGCATCAAGTATTTTTAAGGTTTTCCCCTTAAATTGGCTATCTAATATATGCGTTAAATCTTGCCAAACCACCGCTTCACGTATTTTTCCTTTTGTCGTGCCGTAGATATTTTTTGCAAATTTATCGACAATATCATCAAAGTTGCGGTCTGCCATGTGCTATCCGGTTGCCTATCATTGTTCATTAACTAAGTTTTATGGGCCAATTAGTCGCAAAAACCGCCAATGTAGTCTATTTTCATCTTGAACTTAATGAAATTAAGCTAAATTGAGAATACTATCACTGAGTATTGTGCTTATCACACCAGATGTGGGCGACAATTGAAACATGAATTATAACAGATAATAGCGATATTTTTGCATTGTACTTTATTTTGCTCAGTGAATTTCATTTTGACATCATTGAAGGCGATTTTCGCTATTTTTATGTTGAAAAAGTGGTTATATGACGCTTTTTCAAGGGTAGTTCCACAACCAAAATTGATTGATAACCCTTAAGAATAGGCTTAGTTATGTTATTTTTTTTAAAAAAATATATTGGTTCCCTTTTGATGCCACTGCCATTATTGCTCATCATTGGGTTTATCGGGTTAATTTTACTCTGGTTCACTCGCTGGCAACGGTGCGGAAAAACATTTACTAGCCTGAGCTTAATACTCCTAGCAGTACTCGGATTACAGCCTGTTTCAGATAGCTTGCTCGCGCCTGTAGAAGGCCAATATAATAAGCGATATGAATTGATCACTGAAACACCACCGCAAAATATACAGTATATCGTGGTATTAGGAGGTGGGTTTACTTACAACCCAGATTGGAGCCCAAGCTCTAACTTATTGAATAACAGCCTACCAAGAGTAACTGAAGGCGTCCGATTATATTTAAAACACCCAGGCAGTAAGCTTATCTTTACTGGAGGGAAAGCGAGCAGCACCATAAGCAGTGCAGAAGTTGCGGCACAAGTAGCTCAGTCTTTAGGTGTACCCGCACAAGATACAATCCCTCTTACAGAGCCTAAAGATACCCAAGAAGAAGCCTTTGAGGTTGAGAAAATTATTGGGAAATCGCCTTTCTTATTAGTCACTTCAGCCAACCATTTGCCTCGGGCGATAACCATGTTTACAGACAGAGGCATGCAACCATTCCCTGCTCCCGCAAATCAACTTGTTATTACTAGCGGCATTAACCCATGGGAGAAATACATCCCTTCAGCATATTACTTCGGTCACAGTGAACGAGCGTGGTATGAATTTCTTGGGACGATTTGGTGGCACCTAAAGCCTGATAATACACAATCAATAGACTCCTCGTTGCCAACTCCAGAAGCAACCGTCGCCGAATGAAAACAAAAAGGTGTAACCTATACAGATTACACCTTTTGTTGAATACCAAGAGAACAAACAAGATGCTACCTCTTGGGCTTACTGAATAATATTTTAATTACAATAGAAATTGCTTTCTGACAGCATCAAGATCTGCTTGGGTATCAACACCCGCCCCTGGTGTTGTTTTAGCTACATCCACATGAATTTTCTCACCATACCAAAGCACCCGAAGCTGCTCAAGCATCTCGATTTTTTCTAATGGACTAGCTTCCCAACTAACATAACGGCGGATAAACCCAGCGCGATAGGCGTAAATACCAATATGACGTAAAAACGTGTCACCAATGACATCATGACTTTTAGCAAAACCGTCTCTGTCCCAAGGAATAGTTGCACGAGAAAAGTACAACGCATAGCCACCTTGATCAGTAACCACTTTCACTGCATTGGGGTTAAACGCCTCATGAGCATCACGAATAGGCACGGCCAGCGTACCCATTCCAGCTTGACTTCCCTTAAGATTATTTGCTACTTGGCTAATAATTTCAGGTGGAATTAAAGGCTCATCCCCTTGCACATTCACAATAATTTCATCATCAGAAAAGCCGTAAGTATCGATAACTTCTGCTAACCGCTCAGTGCCAGACTGGTGCTCGGGGTTGGTCATACAAGCCTCACCCCCAGCTTCAATCACGGCTTTAGCCACATCAGGATGATCTGTCGCCACAATGACTCGACTAGCTCCTGATTTAATCGCTTGTTCCATCACCCTAACGACCATTGGCTTGCCATGAATATCAGCTAAAGGTTTACCCGGCAAACGGGTCGATGCATAACGAGCAGGAATAATAACCGTAAACATGGCGATTATTTTCCTTCATCTAATGAGACTTGGCGTGCTTCATTTTCGAGTAATACAGGGATGCCATCACGAATTGGATAGGCTAAGTGATCAAACTTGCAGATAAGCTCGAGGTTTTCTTTGTTATAGCTTAATTTGCCATGACATATAGGGCAGGCAATGATTTCAAGTAAACGGTGATCCATGTTTTCTCCCGAATGGATTTTAACTCACTTGGAGTCAGGATATCACATGCAGATATCACCGTTAACTTTAATCTTTCTGAATAAGATCTCCTGCGTGAGATGAGAGGATAAAAGCAGGAGAATTTGTTCTGTTAATTGTTTAGTAATTACTTCTAGTAAGCAATAACGTCTGCTGCCGTTATGCCATCCGAATTACGAGTAACAGAGAACTCAACGTTTTGACCTTCAAATAATGATTTGATTTTTTTATTAGCGATTGATTTTGTTGTCACAAATACATCATCTCCACCATTGAATGGTGAAATAAAACCGTAACCTTCTTTTGCGTCAAACCATTTAACTCGACCCATATGTAATTGAAAATTCATATTAAAACTCCTTTTGTTCTGAGAACAATATTTTTTTTATCTTTGTATCATTACTCTTTCTTGCGTCCCATTTATAAATTGCCGATCTATTAATACATCAAAGAGTAAATACACTTTTACCAATTTATGCACATAAATAATTGTGCATTTACTATAACGCCCGTAAATATAGATTTCAGATATCACTCATCCACTGTGAAGTTAACAGCCTAATTTGACATTATGATGACAAAACTTAGAAGTAACGACCCAATAATGTAGATTGTGCGAGGATATGAAGACTAACTAAAGAACGCGGCGTGAAATTCAAGCTAGTATAAAATCCAATTATTAATGTATTGCATCTAGATACATAATAAGTAGATCTATATCACATTGGCGATATTATTATCATAGTGAAACGTTAGTGGCAAGTTTTTTTGTTATTTGTGATAAGTTTTTTTATTTCGCTTAAAATTTTATCTGCACCACGATGTTGGAGCTGAGCTTGAACAGGAAGGAACCACCAGTTAGGTTGAGCAAATTCGCGGCATTTTACTGCATCTTTCTCCGTCATTAATAAAGACTGATGGGGTTTAACTAAAGACATTAACTGTTGTTGTTCATACGATTGGTGATCGGCAAAAGCTTGGCTTCCCTCTAATACAACCCCTTTACCCTGTAAAGAATTAAAAAAACGTGTGGGGTGACCAATTCCTGCCATTGCCACTACCGACTCTAGCTCCGTAACGGGTTGTTTTTTTAAGCTCACAAGGTTAATTGCGCTATCCCCCTCTAGGGTCATTAGCACTTCATTTCCTTGGGGATTACCACCATTAACTATAGATGCATTAACAGTTTTTAAACGCCCAATTCTTTCACGCATAGGCCCAGCAGGAAGCCACCAGCCATTACCAAAACGACGTTGCCCATCAATGACGACTATCTCATAGTCACGTTGCAGTGCGTAGTGTTGTAGCCCATCATCGGTGATGATGACATCTAATTCGTATGCCTGAAGCAGGGCTTTAACTGCATCGCTACGCTTAGGGGCTACAGCAACAGGCGCCTTTGTGCGATGAAATATCAATACAGGTTCATCCCCTGCAACTTGTGTGGTAGTCGCCTCATTAAGTACTAATGGGTAATTCTCTGACTTACCGCCATAGCCCCTAGAAACGACCCCCACCCGACAACCTGCATTAGTTAATGATTCAACTAACCAAATGACTACGGGCGTTTTACCATTTCCACCCGCAGTTAGGTTCCCAACTACGACCACCGGAACCGGTGCTTTCCATGAACGAAATAGCCCAACTTTATATGCCATATGCCGAATTACTGTTATCAGCCCATAAAGGAAAGATAACGGCAATAACAAAATATATAGCCAAGATTTGCCAGACCAAATACGCTCTATCATTGTTTAAATTGGATTCTATGTAATTGAGAATACGCGCCATCTTGCGCTAATAAAGATGCATGATTACCACGCTCAATAATCTTGCCATCTTGTACCACTAAGATTTCATCGGCGTTCTCTATCGTTGATAACCTATGAGCAATCACTAAAGATGTCCTATTCTTTTGTAGTTCATCAAGTGCAGCTTGAATTGCACGTTCAGACTCAGTATCTAAAGCAGAGGTTGCTTCATCAAGAATAAGGATTGGGGCATCACGTAACAATGCGCGAGCTATCGCTATCCGCTGGCGCTGACCACCTGAAAGCATGACCCCATTTTCACCGATAACCGTATCTAAGCCTTTATCAAGCTTGGCAATAAAGTCCATTGCGTAAGCCATCTCTGCTGCTTTTTCAATTTGCTCACGGCTGTAGTTGCCATCTGTTGCATAGGCAATATTATTGGCTATCGTATCGTTAAATAAGTAAACATGCTGTGAAACTAAAGCAACTTGGTTCCGTAACGAAGCTAAGGTGTATTCGCGAATGTCATGACCATCTATCTGAATCGTTCCTTCATCAATGTCATAAAAACGCGTAATTAAATTAGCAATTGTAGACTTACCTGAACCTGAACGCCCGACCAGAGCAACTGATTTCCCCGCAGGTAACGTAAATGAAATATCGTCTAACGCAGGATGCTCTTTGGTTTCATAGGTAAAAGTAACATGTTCAAATTTGATGTCACCTTTTACCTCTTTTAATACTTTCGTCCCATTATCTTTTTCTTGTTCAGTATCTAAGATAGCAAACAAGGTTTGGCAAGCAGCCATACCGCGCTGAAATTGAGAGTTAACATTAGTGAGGGATTTTAAAGGCCGCATTAATGCAAACATAGATGAAAATACAACGGCAATGGTACCTGATGTTAATTCATCGCGAATTTCGGGAAAGCTCGCAGCGTACAATACAAATGCCAATGCGAATGAAGCAATAAGTTGAACAATCGGGTCTGAAATTGCTGATGCGGTTACCATTTTCATATTTTGGCGACGCATGTTATTGCTTACCTTGTTAAAACGCTCAGTTTCAACTTTCTGCCCACCAAAAATTAAAACTTCTTTATGCCCTTTTAACATTTGCTCTGCGCTAGCAGTAACATGTCCCATCCCCGTTTGCATATTTTTACTGATTTTACGAAAACGTTTAGAGACAATGCGAATAGTCACAGAAACAACTGGGGCAATAACAATTAATATCAGAGATAGTTGCCAGCTGTAATAAAACATCATGGCAAACAACCCGATAATATAGGCGCTTTCACGTATAATAGTAATTAATGCACCTGAGGAAGAGGAAGCAACCTGCTCTGAGTCATAAGTAATTCTCGATAATAATGTCCCTGTTGACTGCTGGTCAAAAAAGCTAACAGGCATTCCCATCATATGACCAAACAATTTACGGCGCATATTCATAACGACTTTGCCCGCGACCCATGAAACACAATAGGTTGAAACAAAGCTAGAACTACCACGAACGACCATAAGACCTAACACCGCAAGCGGAAGCCATTTTAAAACATCGTTGTCGGCTTTATCGAAGCCTTCATCTAACAAGGGTTTTAACAAAGAAATCATAAACGCATCACCTGCGGCGTTAATGATAAGTGCTATTGCTGCTACAATTAAACCCGCTTTAAAAGGCGCAATAATTGGCCACAAGCGGCGAAAAGTTTGTTTTGTCGAAAGGTCTTTATCATTCATACTTTTAATTACCAGACTTAATGTAAGCGCACTATTCTACTCGGGAAATAGCGGCAAGCCAAACCACAGATGATACCAACGGGGTTGAATTTCATAGCGATAACGTAAAATTTTAATATTTTCTTTTTTAAACCATAAAGTTATCTGACCATTCTCTGCTGTGTTTAACCATTTAACGCCACTACTTTTATACCTAGAATAGACTTTTTGTGATGGAATTTTCCACGCACTGTACCTTGCAGAAGAAACTAATGCCAATGATGGTTTAACATTCCTTAACAATAAGGCGGTTGAGGATGTGCTACTTCCATGGTGAGGCGCAAATAAAATGTTAGAATGAAGTCTTGATTTATACATTTCAACAATTGATCTTTCACCTTGTTTTTCTAAATCTCCCGTCAATAAGATTTTATGGTACCCATCAGTTAATTGAATAACACAAGAATCATTGTTATGCGATATTTTTGATGATTTTTCAGGCCACAACACTTCAAATGTTAAAATCCCCCATTGCCACTTTTGCCCTTTGAAGCAAGGAAGATGCTGAATACGCTGTCTTTTCTTTAACTTATTATATTCATTAGAGTAATTACCAAAACTACTACGTATGCTTATCCACGGGTATTGCTGACTTAAATCTTTAACGCCCCCAGTATGATCCAGATGATTATGACTGAGAATAACAGTTAACGGTGTAATATTATGATGTTTAAGAAAGGGGATAACCTGCTTTTTTGCACTGCTGCTCCCTTTCCATATATTTCCTGTATCATATAAGAATGCTAGATTATTTTGTTCTATAACGACTGCTAAACCGTGGCCAATATCGAGTACAGTTAAGCTCCAATCCTTTTTTGGTGATTTACTATTCCCTCTTTCAGTTAGTATTAATATGAGGACACAGCCGCATAGCCCTAAGTAATTTTTGTACCACCGGTAAAGGATCACTAAAACAATAAGCCAACAGCTTACCAAAGCATAATAAGGCACATGACGTAATTCAAACCAAAAGCGGCTGAAGAATGGAATTGGCTTCAACCCCCATTCAATTACCTGATCAATAGCAAGTAAAATAACATTTTGTATCTCAGGAATTGGTAGTAAAAATAAGACAAATATAGCAGGAACTACTAACCAAGAAATAATAGGAACAAACCAAAGATTTGCAAAAAAACTCATTAGATTAATGCCATTAAACATTATAAGTTGCATGGGAATAAGTAGAATAAGTAAACCTATCTGTAAATGAGTTAATATAATAATTTTCCCTATTACTTTTTGTTGCGCAAGATGAGGAGATAAAGGTAAAACACTGGACCAATAGAGTATGGCTAAAACCGCAAAGCTCGATAGCCAAAAACTATCTGATAAAATTGATAACGGGTCTAATACTAAGATACCTGCAATGCTCCATAACGCCCATTGCCAAGAAAAATAATGAGATATTTTTTTTCGAATATAAACCCATAACAATAAAGCAAAAAATGCCCGAGTTGCAGGGATTGCAAAATCAGAAACCCAAGCATAAAGAACAGCCAAACATACCCCTGACAATATTGGGATACTTTCATTTAAAAATGATATAGGTAATAAATATTGAATCCCCCTTACAATCAAATAACCAAATAAATAGGCTAGACCTATATGTAAACCAGATATCGCAGTTAAATGAGTTAACCCTGTATTCTGTAATAGTAGAGAATGCTGTGGGGTCAATAGCCCCCTTTCCCCAAACATAAGCGCATAAATAACACCTGCATTATTTAATGGTGATATTTGCTGTGAATAATAGTTAATAAGCTTTTGTCTAATAGAACATTGAGAGTCTAATATTTTTTGTTGCTGACTCTTCAGTAAACCAATTTGCCTTTTTGCTAATAGATAACGCTGTTGATTAAAACCCCCTTCATTTAAAGAACTATGTAAAGGCTTAAGCTTTCCTACAATTTGCCATGACTGCCCCGCGCATAATGGCTCCTTAGTCTTCCATAAAGCATATAATGGAGGAAAAATAATTTTAGAGTTTATTCTATCAATACGTACCTTATGCTTATATTCCTTTCCTGCTAACGGAATACTTATAACGGTAAGGTCAATTTTGTGGTTTTTCTCAGATAGAAAATACATTTTGTTTTTAATATCAATACAATGCCAGTTTCCCCAAATAAACGATATGATAACCAATGAGATAAACTTCCCCACCTTATTAGTCATATAAAAGATTAAAAATAAAGTAATGATAAAAATACAAGTAATTGTAACGTTTAAACTTATAAGTTCAGGAATAAATAATAAAGGTAATACCCCAGTAATTACCGCTAATGCTGCCAATGATAATGATAGTGATTTTTTATATTTACCTAGCCAATAATGAATAGTGTGATTAATAGCCCAGTTCTTCCCCCCTCCCTGTCCTTTCATATTTGGCTCCTTTTACCCATAATCTAGAGCCCAATCTAAAACTTAACTATTTATTCAATAAGTAGTTAAGATAGGTTTTGAGTCGCGCTTCGTAATAAGTTATTCAGGAAAAATACAGTATTCATTAAAGTGGGAAGCGCCTCGCAATTTATTTCAATACTTATCAATACTTGTCGTGTTTAAGCCTACATCTACATTTATAATCCCATCTAGACCGATTGATTTCTTTTTCCATTTTTCAATGAGCGAAAGCTATGAGGTCAAGTATTTGATTCCCAGTGTTAGGTGTTAGGTGTTAGGTGTTAGGTGTTAGGTGTTAGGTGTTAGGTGTTAGGTGTTAGG